>JAGFJK010000235.1 GCA_024102795.1 Pirellulaceae bacterium | reverse complement strand
GACGAGAAGCCGCTGAAGGGGATTCTTACCAGCCTGGACTTCTCGGTCCGCGGTTACGACCATCGCTTGCACGACTACCACGTGGAAGTGGTCGACAATCCGGCGGTCATCAATACGAAGCTGCAGTGCGAGTTTCCCGCGTACATGGTCGACGAGCAACTGTCGCAGTGGCTGCCGCAGACGCGCGAGCTGACCAGTTCGACTCAGTTGCCGACCGGCACCCGCATCCGGATCCTGGCTACCTGCAACAAGCCGCTGGAGAAGGTGGTGATCGTCAACACCGAGACCCAGGAACAGGCGGTGCTGGAGATTGCCGGCGGGGGCACTCAGTTCGAATACGACGTGCCCAGCCTGATGGGGAACCTGTCGCTGGACGTGACGCTGTTCGATACGGACGGCGTCATGACCGACAAGCCGCACCGGATCTACATCGTGGCGATTGAGGATCAGCCGCCGCAGGTCGACGTGGTGCTGCGGGGGATCGGCACGGCGGTCACGCCCGACGTGTTGATCCCCGCGCAAGGCAAGGTGGAAGACGACTACGCGGTGGCCGAGACCTGGTTTGAGGCGGTGGTCGACGACGCCGATCCGGTGGTGTTTCCCGCCCCGCTGCAGGCCGCGGGCAAATTCGATAGCCAGCTCGACTTTCGCCAGCAGCGCTCGCAGGAGGGTGGGCTGCAACTGAACGTGGGCCAGAAGCTGGTCCTGGGGGTGAAGGCTTCGGACAAGTTCGACCTGGGCGGCGCCAGCCCCAATCTGGGTGCGGGCGACACGTATCAGTTGGAAGTGGTTTCGCCCGACCAGTTGCTGGCTCTGCTGGAACGGCGGGAGCTTGGACTGCGTCAGAGATTCGAGCAGATCATTGATGAAGTGACCGCGATGCGCGATTCGCTGGTCCGGGTGCAGACCGATTTGCGGGGCGGCGCGAAGCTGAGCGAAGGCGAGCCCGAGGCGGGCGACGCGGCGCGGGATCCGCAAGCCGACGCGCAGCGGGCGCGGTCGCTCCGCGTGCTGTGGACGCAGCGGGCCCTGATCCAAAGCCAGAAGAGTGCCCAGGAAGTCCTCGGCGTCGCCGGCTCGTTCAACGACATCCGCGAGGAGCTGATCAACAACCGGGTCGATTCCGAGGACCGCAAGCTGCGGTTGCAGGAGCAGATTTCCACGCCCTTGCAGCAGATCGGCCAAACCATGTTTCCCGACCTGGACCGGCTGCTGCAGGACCTCGAAACCAACCTGGACGATGCGGGCCAGGGCCCGCCCGCCGCGGACCTGGTGGTGGAACAGGCGGACGATATTCTGGATGAACTGGATAAGGTGCTCCAGAAGATGTTGGAGCTGGAAACCTTTAACGAATTGGTGGACATTGTCCGCGACCTGCTGGAACAGCAGCAGAAATTGATCGAGGATACGGAGAAAGAACAGAAGCGGCAGGTGCTGGAGCTGCTAAAGTAACGGTGGTCGCCGGGACGTCTCGGGGCCCTACACACGGGAGTGGAATATGAAACTGGGAACGTTCTTTCGCTCGATCGCCCTGTCGCTGGCGGCCCTGGTGTTGCTGCAGGTCCAGCTTGTGCCCGCTCAGGAAGCGGCCCCGGCCCCGGGTGCCGAACAACCGGGTGCCGAACAACCGGGTGCCGAACAACCGGCGGCGGCACCGCCGGCCGAATCCGGGCAACTGGTTTCGAAGCAAGGGCAGGTGGCCGAGAAGTACGCGCGGCTGGAAGAGCTGATCTTCAAGATGGCCGACTTCGAAGCGACTTCCAACCCCCGCCGCTCCGCCCTGCTCAAGCAGGCCTACAAGCAGTCGAAGGACCGCTTGACCAAGACCCAGTTGGAGCAGGTCGTCAAGCTGCTTACCGATCAGAAGCTCAAGCAGGCGATCGATGGCCAGAAGCAGGCCGAGACGGACATGAACTCGCTGCTGGAACTGCTGCTCAGCGAGAACCGGGCCGATCGCCTGAAGCGCGACCAGGACCGCATCAAGGAGTACATCAAGGAGATCGAGCGGCTGCAGCGGTTGCAGAAGAGCACGCGGGGGCGCACCGAGGGCGGCGCGGATCCGGAGCGTGTGGCCGAAGAACAGAACAAGATTGCCGATCGCACGGGCGACCTGGCCGACAAGCTCAAGGAACTCGACGGCGGCGAGGGCCAGGGTGGCGAAGGCGAGCCGGGTGGAGACGCCCAGGGTGAGAACCAGGGCCAGCAGGAAGGCGACTCGAAGGGCAAGAGCGAGGGTGATTCCAAGGGGAAGAGCGAAGGCGACTCGAAGGGCGATAGCGAGGGCGAGTCGAAGGGCGACAAGGAGGGCGATTCCAAGGGCGACAAGGAAGGCAACTCGAAGGGCAACAGCGAGGGCGACAAGAAGGGCGACAGCGAGGGCGACAAGAAGGGCGACAGCGAGGGCGACTCGAAGGGCGATAGCCAAGGCGATTCCAAGGGTGACAGCCAGGGTGATTCCAAGGGCGACTCGAAAGGCGGACAGCAGCAGAGCGACGACAACCCCACCCGGCAACGCGTGAAGGCGGCCGAGGAGCGGATGCGCGAGGCGCAGCGCAAGCTGGAGGAGGCCCGGCGGAACGAAGCGATCGAGGAGCAGATCAAGGCGGAAGAGGAGTTGGCCAAGGCCAAGGCCGAACTGGAAGAGATTTTGCGGCAGTTGCGCGAGGAAGAGTTGGGCCGGATGCTGGCCCTGCTGGAGGAGCGCTTCACCAAGATGCTCAAGGAGCAGATCAAGGTCTACGAAGGCACCCTGCGGCTGGGACAGATCCCCGCCGACAAGCGCGATCGCAACGTGGATATCTCGGCCGGGAAGCTGTCGTTCCAGGAACGCAAGATCGCCGTCGATGCCGACCGCGCGCTGACCCTGCTGCTGGAAGAAGGTTCGTCGATCGCCTTCCCGGAGGCCGTGGAGCAGATGCGGGACGACATGGAGCAGGTCGTCGAACGGCTGGCCGAGACCAAGGTCGATCGGATCACGCAGGGCATCGAGGAGGACATCATCAAGGCGCTGGAGGAGATGGTGGCGGCCCTGCAGAAGGCCCAGCAAGATCTGGAAGAGAGCCAGCCCGGGCAACCCGGCCAGCCGGGTCAGCCGTCGGATCCGCCGCTGGTGGATCAGATCGCCGAGTTGAAAATGATCAAGGCGCTGCAGTTGCGGGTCAACACGCGCACGCAGCGGTATGCCCGTCTGCTGGACGACGAAAACGATCCGGTGGGACAGGCAACCGACGACGATTTGCGTTCGGCCTTGAACCGCCTGGCCGAGCGGGAGCAGCGTATCCAGCAAGTCACGCGGGATATCGTCCTCGGCAAGAACAAGTGAGCTGTTCGTAATCCAGGACCATCGGGCAACTCAGACCACCGGTCGTTGAACTAGGAGATTTCCGCATGTACCGCTTGTTTGCTCCGCGGAGCCTCGTGATGGCGATCTGCCTCGCCGGCTTGCTGATCCCTGGTCGGGCTTCGGCCCAGGACACCCCGGCCGAAAATGCACCGGCGCCGCTTGCCCCGGCCCAGGACGACCTGGCACAGCGGGCCACCTGGTCCACGCCGACGGCCGCCCAGGTCCGGGCTCAAGTCGAGCAGTGGCTGGCCGAACAGAAGCTGGACGACTTAACGCGGGCGAAGGTCGACACGCTCTGGCCGGCTGAACTGGTCCTGGAACCGGGCGACGCCGTGTTGGATCAGTTGGCCGCGATCGTGGCTTTGGTTCACGAACCGGCCCGCGAGTTGTACGACTATTGTGGCCCGCGGCGGGGCCAACTGCCGCTGCCGAAGTTCGAATTCCTGACGGACGAGCAGACTCCGGCACTGGTGCGAAACAATCTGCGGCTGTACTACGGTCGCTGGCTGGCGCAGAACGACCTCTATGACGAGGCCCTGGAGCAGCTTCAGGAGCTCGCGCCCGATCAAGTGGTGTCTCCCGCCACGTTGCTGTTCTATCAAAGTGCCGGTTACCATCGCTTGCTGGACAAGGAGAAGTGCCTGCCGGCCATCGCCACTTTGTTGCAGCGAGCGGACGAAATCCCGACCCGCTACCGGACCGTGGCCCAACTGATGGAGGCCGACCTGCGGCCGCTGAAGACGGACACGCTGGACGAGGTGGCGCGGCTGATGGACGATATCCGCCGCCGGCTGGACCTGGGACGAGCCGGAAAGCGGGTCCGCCAGCAGGAGGATGACGTGATTGCCAAGCTGGATAAGATGATCGAGGAATTGGAGAAGCAGCAACAGGGTGGCGGCGGTGGTGGTGGCGGTGGTTCGCTGAACCCCAGCAGCCCTGCTCCGGACAGCGCCAACCTGGGCGGCAAGGGTCCGGGCAACGTCGATCAGAAAAACGTCGGGTCGGGCAGCGACTGGGGCAATTTGCCGCCCAAGGAGCGGCAGGAGGCGCTGCAGCAGATCAGCGAGGACCTGCCGGCCCATTACCGGGAGGTGATCGAGGAGTATTTCCGGAAGCTGGCTCGTGACGAAGGCCGGTAGAACCTGGGCAAGTTTGCCGCGGACCGTCCGTTGGCCCGGCAAACACGGCGGCCGCCGAGAAACACTCGACAGTCTGGTCCCGAAGAGATTAAAGTTGAGTTGGCGGGAGGGACGGCGGGCAGCCGTCCCTTCTTCGTAACAGCAGGGACCCGGAAGGGGAACAGGCCATGTGGAGTTTGCTGATCGCCGGGGCACTGGTTTTGCCCGCCGTCGACGTGAACGTGCAGACGTTAACGGCGCAGGAACTGACCGGACAACTGGTCCAACTGGACGATCAGGCAGCGGTGATCGAGACGTCGGCGGGTCCGCAGACCGTGCCGCTGGCCGACTTGTTGACCATCACGCCCCAGACGGCCGCCCCCGCGGCCCCGGCCGCTCCGCGCTACTGGCTGCGGCTGATTGACGGGACGCAACTGCCGGTCGAAGGCTACACGGTGAAGGATCGCCAGGCGATTGCCGTGTTGGCCGGAGGCCTGCGGCAGGAGATCCCCACGCGGGCGATTGCCTGGGTGCGGTTTCGGGCGCCCGAGGCGGAGATCGATCCGCAGTGGAACCAGATTGTCGCTCAGAAGGCCGCCGGCGACGTGGTCGTGATTCGCAAGTCGCCGACGGCGCTGGATCAACTGGAAGGAGTCTTGCACGAAATCGACGAGAGCACGGTGCAGTTTGAGTTTGACGGCGACCGGATTCCGGTGGGGCTGCAAAAGCTGGAAGGCGTCGTCTACTTTCATCCGCTGGGACAGCAGTTGCCGCGAGCGGCGTGCAAGTTGAGCACGACCGACGGTTCGACCTGGCAGGCGCGGGACCTGCGGTTGACGGACGGCAAGCTGGCCATGACCACGGCAGCCGGTTTGCGGGTGGAGCTGCCTTGGGAGCGGGTGAAGGCGCTGGACTATTCCAGCGGCAACGTCGTGTACTTGAGCGACCTGGAACCTGAGACGGCCAACTGGACGCCGTTCATGGAGATCCCGGCGCTGGCGGCCAAGCTCTCGCGTCTGTACGGCCCGCGCCGCGACAAGGCGTTTGACGGCGGCAAGCTGCAGCTTGATGGCAAGTCCTTCGCCAAGGGGCTGGCCCTGCACAGCCGAACCGAACTGGTTTTTCGCCTGGCGGACAGCTACCGCCGGTTGCAGGCCGAGTACGGCATCGACGAAGCGGTGGGTGACGCCGGGCACGTGGAACTGGTCGTGTTGGGAGATGACCGGGAACTGTTCCGCGCGGCGGTCAGCGGCCGGGACAAGCCGGCCCGCCTGGACGTGGATATCACGGGAGTTCGCCGCTTGAAGTTGCTGGTCGATTACGGCCAGCAACTGGATATTGCGGATCACTTGAACCTCTGCAACGCGAGGATGATTAAATGACTCGAGGGCTCGATCCCCGCCGCTGGTCCGGCTGGCTGATGATCCTGGTGGCTGGAATGACCGGCGCGGCCCAGGCGGCGGAAGTGCCGCAGACCGTGTTGGACGCCCAGCAGCAGCGGATCGCGGCCATCGCCAAGGCCAGCGAGGCCAGCATCTCGGTCTTCGCTCGCGGCGGCGGGGGCGGAGGCTCGGGCGTCGTGGTCACGCCCGACGGCTACGCGCTGACCAACTATCACGTGGTCAAGCCGGCGGGCAACCACATGAAGTGCAGCATGCCCGATGGCAACCTCTACGACGCGGTGATCGTGGGCATCGACCCGACCGGCGACGTGGCGCTGATCAAGCTGCTGGGGCGCGAGGACTTTCCGGCGGCCACCCTGGGAGACAGCGACAGCGTGCGGGTCGGCGACTGGTGCTTTGCGGTCGGCAATCCGTTTCTGCTGGCGACCGACTTCCAGCCCACGGTGACCTACGGCATCGTGTCGGGCGTGCATCGCTATCAGTATCCCGCCGGAACCTTGCTGGAATATGCCGACTGCATTCAAACTGATGCCTCGATCAATCCGGGCAACTCGGGCGGTCCGCTGTTCAACGCCGCCGGCGAACTGATCGGGATCAATGGCCGCGGCTCGTTCGAGAAGCGGGGCCGGGTGAACGTGGGGGTTGGCTACGCGATTTCGATCAATCAGATCAAGCATTTCATGGGGTACCTTCGCAGCGGCCGGATTGTCGATCACGCGACGCTGGGCGCCACGGTGACCACCGGCGAGGACGGCCAGGTCGTGGTTTCAAATATCCTGTCCTCCTCCGACGCGGCGCGGCGCGGCTTGCAGTATGCCGACACGATCGTTTCTTTTGGCGGCCGGTCGATCAGCACGGTCAACGGCTTCAAGAACGTGCTGGGCATCTTCCCCAAGGGCTGGCGCGTGCCGCTGAGTTTCCGCAGGGACGGCCAGCGGTACGACACCTACGTTCGTCTGGCCGGCGTGCATGCCCGCGAGGAACTGCTGGCCAAAGTGCAGGGACCGGCTCCGCAACCTGAGCCGCAACCGAAGCCGGATGATGGCGAAAAGAAGGAGGGCGATCCGCAGCGGCCCGCGCCCGGCCAGCCCCGCGAGACACCGCCGCCGATGCCGCGCCCCATGCCGGCCCCGCAGCCCCACGGTGGCCAGGCGGAGGCGACGCCGCCCGAAATCGCCGCCATGATTCAACCCAAGCCCGGTTACGCGAACTACTATTTCAATGCGCTCAATCGGACGCGGGTCTGGGATAACTTTCTCCGCGGCGGGGATTTCGCGGATCTCGACGGCACCTGGCTCTTCGAAGGCGACCTCGTGTCCGGCGGTGCCGTGCAGGTGACGCTGGAACAGGAGCTGGCGTCTGGACAGTTCAACGGGTCAGCCGCTCGGCTGGACGCGACCCAGGATCTGGATCAGCAATCCGGACCCCAGGGCAGCGGCGGCCTGCTGGCGGCCCTGCACGTCTGGCGCCGCATGCTGCTGCTGGGGCCCCAGCGATTTGGCGACGTCTACTACTTGGGAACCGTGCCGCTGGTCGGTCGCGAAGGTCTGTTCGATGCCTTCGTGGGCACGCATGATGTGATCGAGGCCCGCTTCATGTTCCATCCGGAAACCGGCCGGCTGGCCGCCCTGGAATTCTGGCCCGATTCCGCCGTCGACCCGTGCGAAGTCTACTTCGACGATTACCGCGACGTGCAGGGGCGAATGCTGCCACACCACTTGGAGGTCCGCCACGGCGACTCGGTGTTCGCCGAACTCCAGTGGAAGAAGATCGACCTGTCCCAGGCCGCTGACGGGGAATAAAACGCATGAATTCACTGACAGGCCCGATGAACGCTGGCTTGAAGAGAAACAGCAGGCTGACGCCCGCCGCTCGCCTGGGGGCGCACGGCGCGGGTCCGATGGATGCTGGCCGGAATAGAAACAGCGGGCGGACGCCCGCCGCTCGCCTGGCGCCGTGCGGCGCGGGCCTGCTGGGGGCCGCGATTTTAGCGTTGCTGCTCAGCGGTCCAGGGATCGGCCAGGCCGCGTCGTTCTCCCAGATCGTCGACATCGTCCAGCCGAAGATGGTCAAGATCTACGGTGCCGGTGGCATCCAGGGGCTGGAGTCCTACCAGAGCGGTTTCTTGATCTCGGCCGAAGGGCATGTGTTGACGGTGTGGAGCTACGTGCTGGACACCGACCTGGTGACTGTGATTCTCGACGACGGGCGGAAGTACCAGGCCGAACTGGTGGGGGCCGATCCGCGGCTGGAAATCGCCGTGCTCAAGATCGAAGCGCAGGACCTGGCGCACTTCAGCTTGAACCAGGCCGTGCCGATCCAGGCCGGCGATCGGGTGCTGGCGTTCAGCAATCTGTATGGCGTGGCCACCGGGGATGAACCGAGCAGCGTGCTGCACGGAAACGTCGCGGCCACCACGTCGCTGAGCGCCCGGCGGGGCGCTTTTGAAACGACCTACCGCGGGAACGTGTACGTGCTGGATGCCATGACGAACAATCCCGGAGCGGCTGGCGGCGCTCTGACCGATCGCCGGGGGCAACTGGCGGGCATTCTGGGGAAGGAGCTGCGCAACTCGCTGACCAATACGTGGCTGAACTACGCCGTGCCGGCCGCCGAACTGGTTCCCGCCGTGGACGACATCCTGGCCGGGAAAGTCCGGCCTCGCGGGGACGACGAGTCGGCCCGCAAGCCGCTGGACCCGGTGACCTTGCAGGCTTTGGGCATCGTGCTGGTGCCGGACGTGTTGTCCAAGACGCCGCCTTTCATCGACCGCGTGATTCGCGAAACTCCGGCCGACAAGGCGGGGTTGCGAGCGGACGATCTGATTCTGTTCGTCAACGATCGGATCGCATCTTCCTGCCGGGCCGTGCGGGACGAGCTGTCATACATCGACCGAATCGACGAATTCCGCTTGACGGTCCAGAGGGGCCAGGAACTGCTGGATGTAGTGCTGCACGCCGAACGTTGATCGCGGGTCCGCCGAGCGGCCCCGGAAGGTCCGCCGGGGTCTCCCCCCTGCCCTGCCTTGAATTGTCGAGATCCAACATGAAACTCCGCGGGCTTTCGCCATTACCCAACCGCTTCCGAACGATGCCGCTCCATCGCGTCTGGTTGCGCCTGGTATGTTGCTCGTTGCCGCTCAGCTTCTGCCTCCTGCCACTGCTGGCCGGCAGCGCGGCGGCGGACGTCCAGGAGGACGAAGAGCGGGCGCTCAAGGCGGCGGTCGAAGCGGTTGCTCCGGCCGTGTTGCGGATCGAGACTTTCGGCGGACTGGAGAAAGTGGACAGCGTCCTGGTCGGGACGGGACCCACGACCGGGCTGGCGGTTTCGGAAGACGGCTATATTCTCTCCAGCGCGTTCAATTTCGTGCAGAAACCGTCGTCCATCCTGGTGACGCTGCCCAGCGGCAAGCGCGCGACGGCCGACATTGTGGCCCGCGACGAGAGCCGGATGCTGGTGCTGCTGAAGGTTGCCGCCGACGAAAAGCTGCTCGTGCCGCAAGCCGTGCCGCGCGACGAGATGGTGGTGGGCCAGTGGTCGATCGCCGTGGGGCGGACGTTTGAACTGGGCCAGCCGAACGTCTCGGTGGGTGTGCTCAGCGCCACCAATCGCATCTGGGGCAAGGCACTGCAAACCGACGCCAAGATCTCGCCCAGCAACTACGGCGGGCCGCTGGTGGACATTCAGGGCCGCGTCCTGGGCATTCTCGTCCCCTTGTCGCCGCAGCGGCAGGGTGAGGTGGCTGGGGCCGAGTGGTACGATTCGGGCATTGGCTTCGCCGTGCCGCTGGCCGACGTCTACGCTCAGCTCGACAAGCTCAAGTCGGGCAGCGACTTGAAACCGGGCCTGCTCGGCGTGTCGCTGAAGCGGGGCGATATCTACGCCACGCCGGCGGAAGTCGCGGCCTGCCCCGCCAAGTCCCCGGCGTACGAAGCCGGCCTGCGAGTGGGTGATACGATTGTTGAAGTCAACGGCAAACCGGTCGCTCGCCAGGCCCAGCTCCGACATGCCTTGGGACCGCATTACGCGGGCGACCAGGTGCAAGTGGTCGCCGAGCGGAAGGGCCAGCGTCAAGAGTTTGTCGTGACCTTGGCGGAGACCATCGAACCGTACGAGCGGCCGTTCCTGGGCGTGCTGCCCAACCGCGATCCGCCGCCGGAAGGTGGCGGAGTGCCCGTGCGGTTTGTGTTTCCCGGCAGCCCGGCGGCTCAGGCCGGCATTCAAGCCGGTGATGTGTTGACCGCCCTGGGGGACGAGCGGCTCCCGGACTCCCGCACGTTGCAGGACGGCATCGCGCGCCTGGAACCCGGCAACGCGGCGAAGCTGGTGCGACTGCGTGACGGCGAGCCGCAAGACGTAACGGTCGCGCTGGCCACTGTCCCTTCCAACGTCGTGGACCAGTTGCCGCCAGCCCGTGGCGACCTGCCGCTGCCCGATCAACGGCCGGCCGTGGGCAAGGTCGAGATCAAGCTGCCCGAAGAGAAGAACGAAGCATTTGCCTGGGTCCCCGAAAACTACAATCCGCAGGTTCCCTACGGTCTGGTTGTCTGGTTGCAGTCGCCACAGGAGTACGACTTCGAGAAGCTGGCGGAGCGCTGGAAGTCCCATTGCGAGGCCCACGACCTGATTCTGCTGGCGCCCAAGTCGGCCGATGCCAGGCGGTGGTTGCCGACCGAGGTCGACATTGTGCGCAAGCTGGTCGATAGCCTGGCCGTCAACTATCCGCTCGACCCGCGGCGAGTGGTCGTCGGCGGTTACCAGGCGGGCGGCGCCATGGCCCTGCTGGTGGCGTTTGGACACCGCGACCTGGTCCGGGGTGTGGCGGTGGTCGATGCTTCCCTGCCCCGTGGCGGCGCGGTGCCGGACAACGATCCGATTGAACGGCTGGACTACTATGTGGGGTTGGCGGCCAAATCGCCACAGGCGGCCCGGATTCGGGCGGGCGTCGAGCAACTGCAGAAGATCAAGGCGCCCGTGACCGTCACCGAGATGGGCGACACCGTTCGGGACCTGAATGACGAGGAGCTGTCAGAACTGGCGCGCTGGGTCGACAGCCTGGATCGCATCTGAGCTCCGCAAGGAACCCGATGAAACGCCTGTTGCTGGGGATCCTCGCGCTTCTGCTGGTGCTGACCTGGCTGGTCCTGTACTTGCAAGCGGAACCCAGCAACTGGTCGTCGACCGTGGCCAGTGCCTGTTTGCGAGCGGGCCTGGTGTTGGGCGCCCTCTGGCTGGCGTTTCCCCAGGTGCTGCAAATCCTGTCGCGTTTGCCGGTCTGGATGATGGGCTGTCTGGGCGTCGGCTTGCTGGCCATGATCCGTTGGCCCAAATCGGCGGTGGTCGTGGTGCCGGCAATGATCGCCCTCTGGGTCTTGCGGCCCCGGCCAGCGAACAAGCCGCCAAGCCCAGGTGGCGGGCCATCCGCTGCCGGGTCGGGCGCGAAGTCAGTCACCGGCTGAGCCCGGTGACCAGCTTCTGGCTCGCTCGATGAAGCGGGCGACCCGCTCGGGGTCTTTCGCGCCGTCCGGCGCATCCACGCCCGAATTCACATCGACTCCCCAGGGGCGCACCACGTCCAGTGCACGCCGCACGTTGTCCGGGTTGAGGCCTCCGGCCAGCAGCACGGGCACCGCGCTGCGTTCGACGATCCGGCGACTGATCGACCAGTCGTGCGTCTTTCCCGTCCCGCCGATTCGCCCACCACAGCGGGTGTCCAGGACGATAGCATCGGCCAGCGTTTGCAGGCCGGCGGACTGTCGCACGGCCTGGTCGTCTTCCACCAGCACGGCCGCGATCAACCGGGCGCCGGGGCACCGCCGCCGCAGGTCCGCCAGCATGTCGCCGGCGTCCGGGTGGTGAAGTTGGATCGCCTGAAACCGGCCCGTCTCGACCAGCCGCGCCACGGCCTCGACATCCGTCAGGTGAGTGACCAGGACGGTCGAGATACCTGAGGGGACACGAGAGACCAGCTTGCACGCGGCCTCGATCGGGACAGCGTCTTCGGAAAAGAAATGCGTACCGACCAGGATGCCGATGCTGTCCGCTCCGCAACGGCAGGCCAGATCGACATCATCGGCCGAACGATTGCCGCAGATCTTGACGTGCACTACGCGAGTTTGGCCTTGAGTTCGCTGAGCAGCCGGATGGCGTGGCCGATTTCGGCCTTCTGGCGTTCGGGTTCCTGCGGAATCTCCCGTTCGATCGTCAGCGGACCGTAATAGCCCAGTTCCGCCAGCGTCCGCAGGTAGGTCTCAATTCCCACGTCGCCTTCGCCCAGCGGGACTTCACGGCCCCATTCCTGGCCTGGATGAGCGGCCCACTTGCCGTCCTTGCAGTGAACGCTGCGGACGAAATTGCCGACCTTGCGCAGCGCCTGAATCGGCTCGCCCGTCCCGTACAGGATCATGTTGGCCGGATCGAAGTTGACGAACAGGTTGGCACGTTCCACGTCGGCGATGAAGCGGAGCAGGTCGTCGGCCGTTTCCTGGCCGGTTTCCAGATGCAGGTTCTGGCCGAGTCGCTGGCAGTGGTCGCACACGTCGCGAGTCACCGCGATGACTTCGTCGTACAGCGGGTCGCTGGGATCGTGCGGGATGAAGCCCAGGTGCAGCGCGACGACGTCGCAACCCAGCAGGCGGGTGAAGTCGGCGATCTCCTTCATTTCGCGGGTCCGCTCGGCTCGCGTGGCTGGCGGCACGAGCCCGACGGTGCGAGCGACGGTGGGAATGTCGGCGTAACTTTCGCCTTCGAAGCCGCCGAACACGGCTGTCAGCGTGATCCCCAGTTCGCGGAGCCGCGCCAAGAACCGCTCGGCGTTTTCCGGCGTCCGGGTGCTCTGGGCCGGCGCGTGCAACTGAATCGTGGGCACGCCCAACGCATGGGCCACTTCCAGCTTGACGCCCAGTCCGGCGTCGACGCTGGTAAACACTCCGATCGGCCACTTTTCCATGGGTTCCGCCTTTCGTCCACCGCCTTGCTTGTTCAGGCCTTGACCAGTCGCTGCGTTTCCTGGTTGACGTCGCTGCCATCGGGAGTCGCGTCGTTGTCGATATCGTACCAGGCTTCGTCGAACTTCACATAACCGCCCTCGCCCGTGCTGCCGCGCCGGATCGCCACGTTGGTGGTCAAGGCGATCACGGCGTCGCCCAGGGCCACTTCGGGGCGGCAGCGCGGCTGATTCTCCGGCGACTTGTTGCGGATGCACCAGGCCCAGTGCTCGATCTCCTCGGTGTACCCGCGGCTGACCGGGCCCGCGCTGGCCGCGGTCTTGGCGGCCGCGGCGTAATTGCCGCTGGCGCTGGTGTCCATCGTCGGCCCGCCGCCATCGTCCTTGACCGAGACGGATGACGACGTGGAAGAACCCGCGTACAGCATCACTTCCTGCTCGCGCTCCAGGACCAGCGTGCCCTTGGTTCCCATGACTACTTCGCCGTAGCCGCCGAAACCGTTCCCCATGATCGACGAGTAGGTGACGACGATCCGTTTGTTGGGATCTTGCTCGTACGCCGGCACCCCCGTCTTGGGATCGGGCAGGTTGAGCACCGGATCGCGGTAGCCCACGTCGAAAGTCGGGTCGTAACCCGGACCGGGGAATTCGAACATGCAGTACACATGGTCTTCGGCGTCGCGATCCATTCCGAAGATATGGCGGCCGCCCACCGCGTGGACGTTCAACGGATGCGCCTTCTTGCCGTCTTGCCGCAGGGCGCTGACAAAGATGCTGGCCGCGTCCAGTTGGTGGCTGCCCAGTTCGGCCATCAGACCGCCGCCGGTGCGTTCCCACAACCGCCAGCGGCACAGCTCCTCCATCGGCGGGCGGCGAGTGCCATCGGGCATGACGATTTCGCGATAGCCGTAGTCAGTCGGCTTGATGTTCTTGTCCGAGTCCCAGGCCTTCCACTGGGCCAGCCGCCGGGCCATTTGATCGTGCTTGGCCGGATCCTTCTGGCCGGGCAGCGCCTTTTCCCAAGCCACGATCGACTCGGCAATCGGGTCGATCCGTTCCGCGCCTGGACTGCCGTAGGGCACTTCGCCGCCCGGGATCGGCTGCTGCCAACTGTCCGTGCCAGGCAGGTTGCCGCGGTGCCATTGAGCTCGGATGTGATGCAGTTCGCCCAGCAGTCCCCAGCGGATCAGGTTGACCGCGTTGTCGTACAGCACGCTGTAGTGCCGCTGGTGGCCGGTGGCCAGGTACAGATCCTGCTGGCGGGCCACGCGAGCCATCACCTTGCACTGAGCCACGTTGTGGGCCATCAGTTTTTCGGTCAGCACGTGCTTGCCGGCCTTCATCGCCTCGATCGACGCCTCGGCATGCAGGTGCAGCGGCAAGGCGATGATCACCGCCTCCACGTCGTCGTTGGCCAGCAGCTCGCGGTAGTCGTCCGAGTAGACGCGGACATGTTTGCGGGCCTCGTCCTCGCTGTTCCAGCCGTAACGCTTCATCAGTCCGGGGCGAGCGTCCAGGGCGGCCGGCGAGGACCAGTCGCCATGGAATGCGCGGTGGATGTTGTAGGGCCGGATGTCGGCGATGGCCACCACCTGCACGTAGTCGGGGTTGATGGCGCCGATCAACACGTTCCCTTCGTCCCCCGTGCCGATCACGCCCACGCGGACCGGGTCGGTCACCTTGCCGTAACCGAAGTACATGGCCCCCAGGCCAGCTCCCGACACAGCGCCGGCGGCGATCACTCCCTTGAGGAAGTCGCGGCGGGAAAAGCCCACCGCTTCATGGTAGTTGTCTTGGCCGATCGTTTTCTGTTCAGGCGTCAAGTTCATGTGCGAGCTTCCTGTGTGGCCAGTCTGGGCGGGAACAAACGCAGCCGCGCGGCTTCCACGATGTAGTCGAGCCCGGCAAAGCGTCCGGCCCCGGTGCCCGCCAGCACCAGCAAGGCCAGCAATTCCACGACTTGATAGTAGGTCGGCGCCGCACCTTCGGCCCCGGGCCACTGCGTGCTGACGACCAGTGCCAGGAACCCGGCCCCGGCCAGGGCTGCGGGACGAGTGCAGAAGCCAAGGATCAAACAGACGCCGATCAACAGGTCGAAGTACGGCACCCGCCCGTCCATCCACTCGGTGTCAAACGGCCGCCGCCCCGGTCGCTCCAGGCTGATCGGCCCCCGCGCGGCCTGTTCGGGCGTGGCCACCGCGTTCATCTGCTGTTCGTAGCCGCGCCAGAGGCGGTCGATGGTGGCCAGCCAGGGCCCGCGGGCCTGCCGCAGTTCGGTCTCCAGCGACTCGCCCTGCTGGCGCAGCGACACGACCTGTTCCATCTCCGGCCGCGCGCGCTGCTGCTGGCGGCGCTCCAGGCCGCGGAAGTACTTGGCGATCTCCTCGCTGTTGGATTCCAGGACCCACCGCAACTGCTGCTCGTGCTGTTCCAGAACCCTGGCCGCCTGCTTCTGCTGCGCTTCGTCCAGACCGTAGTGGTTTACCACCTGAGCGCGAAAGCGATCCCAGGATTCGAGCGTGGTATCCAGGTTCAGTCGGTAGCGGCCATCGGCGTCCCAGACCAGCCCGGCGTAGAAATCCGCCAGCGGGCCCTTGGCGTTGCTGAAGAATCCAGCCGACGACCAGGTGCCTTGCAGCTTGGAGGCGCCTTCCTGAAAGAAGTGCCAACCCACGGCCAGCCGCAGGCCAAGCAGCACCAACGCCGTCAGAAATCCGAACCGTCGCATGCGGGCAATCAGCGGTATGCTCCTCGTCACCTGCCGTCTACGGGAAACTTCCCTTATTATTGTCGAATTCCACTCGATCGCCAACCACCGCGCGGGCCGCGTTCCGGGGAGAATCGCCCACCATGAGAATCGTGCTCTGCTATCCGGTTTCCGAGCGGCATCGGGCGGAATTGCGGGCGGCGGCGCCGGAGGCCGAGATCGTCGACGCCGGCCAGGAACGTATTTCCCGCGAAATTTTGCGGGCCGACGTCTTCATCGGCCATGCCAAGGTGCCCGTCCCCTGGCCGCAGGTGGTGGCGCAGGGCCGGTTGCGCTGGATTCAATCCTCGGCCGCCGGCCTGGATCACTGCTTGACGCCCGAAGTGGTGGCGTCGGACATTCTGGTCACCAGCGCATCGGGACTGTTCGCCGACCAGGTGGCCGAACAAACGCTGGCTCTCTGCCTGGGCCTGCTGCGGAGCCTGCCGGCGTTTTTCCGCGCGGCCGAGCGGCGGGAGTTCATCCGCCGGCCGACGCGCGATCTGCACGGGGCCACGGTGGGAATCGTCGGTCTGGGCGGCAACGGGCGGCGACTGGTCCAGGTGCTGGCGCCGTTCAAGACCCGCCTGCTGGCGACCGACATGTTTCCCGCCGACCGGCCACCCGAAGTCGAACGGCTGTGGCCGGCCGACGGTCTGGACGAACTGTTGCCGCTGGTCGACATCTTGATCTTGTGCGTCCCCTTGACCGCCCAGACCACGGGCCTGATCGACGCCGCGGCGCTGGCGCGCATGCGCCGCGGCGCACTGCTGATCAACGTCGCTCGCGGCCCGGTCGTCGTGGAAAGCGCGCTGGTCGACGCCCTGCGATCGGGCCACCTGGGTGGCGCCGGCCTGGACGTCACGCAAGTCGAACCGCTGCCGGCCGACAGCCCGCTGTGGGATCTGGAAAATGTCATCATCACCCCGCACGTCGGCGCTCAGGCAGCCAACCGCGTCGACGTGACCACGCAATTCGCCTGCGAGAATCTGCGCCGCTATCTGGCCGGTCAGCCGCTGGAAAACCTCGTGGACAAGCGACTGGGCTTTCCCACGCGCCGATCCGCATTCGTCTGGACGCTGGGCAAGGCCGAGCGTTAAGATACAGCGGCCTGCCAAATGCCGCTCGCTGATCTCCCGCCACGAGGTGCCCGATGCTGACGACCACGATGCACGACCCCACGCTGACTCAGGGCCGCCTCGTGCCGGCGCCCACCAACGAACTGGTGTCGCGGTACCACGGCATTCTCAGCGAGAAGCGGCTTCACTGGACTTCCCACCATCACCTGCACAAGCTGCTGGGCAGCGGCGGGCAAGGCAAGGTGTTTCTGTCCGAGCAGCGCGGCGCCGACAGCTTCACCCTGCCGGTTGCCATCAAGGTGTTCTCGCCCGAACGGTTCGCCAGCTCGCAGCTTTACGACCTGGCCATGGAACGGATCGCCCGCGTGGCCGCTCGCGTGGCCCAGATTCAGCAGGACAATCTGCTGGACGTCCACAACTTCGTGGACCGCAACCGCATCCGGCTGATGGTCATGGAATGGATCGACGGTTACGACCTGCGGCGGCTGCTGGTCAGCGACATGTTGCAGCGGATCGAGCATCGGGTGAGTGCCCGCCGCTGGGAATACATCAATCGGGTCATTGTCACGCGCGGCCCGGTTCAGCCGCGGTTCAAGCCGGGAGTGGCCGTGGCGATTGTTCGCGACTGCCTGGCCGCCTTGGCCGCGCTGCACCGCGAAGGGATTGTCCACGGCGACGTGAAACCGGCCAACGTGATGCTGAAACGGACGGGCAACGCCAAGATCATTGATATCGGATCGGCCTTTGACACCGGGGAACCGCCGACCCTGCGGACCTGCACGCCGACCTACGCGGCCCCCGAAGTCCTGGAAGGCAGCGATTGCACGCCGCGCAGCGACCTGGCATCCCTGGGATATGTGCTGGTTGAACTGCTGTCGGGCATCCAGCCTTTTGCCGGCAAGGAAAAGTTCAAGGACCTGCTGGAAGCCAAGCGGCAACTGCCGCAGCGGCTGGACGAGATCCTGCCGCAGGAGGTGACGGTCAATTCGCTGCTGATGAACTTCTGCCGCGGTTTGATTGCCTGCGATCCGACCAAGCGATTTCCCAGCGCCGAGGCGGCCGAACTGGTCAAGGGCGGCGCGGCGGCCTTCCACCGGCAGTTGATCATGAGCGACATGGCCAGCGAATACGACAACGAAATCCGGCTCTGGTTGGAAGAGGTCAAGGATCTGGAAGAGCTGGAGGGCCGCTAGAACTCCAGCGGCAGCCGGCGGCCTTCCTCACGGCTCTGCCGCGCAGCCTGCACGATCCGCAAGGCGCGGTAGGCGTCTTCCAGGTCGCCCATCTTGCGCACGAGGCTGGTCACCGCCCGATAGAACTGCGTCAGCAACTGCTCGCCCACCGGCCGTTCGCTGTCCAGCGACTCCTGGTGCCGGCCGGCGCGGTCGAACCAGATCAGCGAGGCGGGCAAGTCGACAAACGCCACGCCATGCTCGCAAGACACCTGCAAGCCGGCCGGCGGCCGAAACGAAACGGCCTCGTGCCACGTGGCCGGCAGATACGAACCGCAACTGATCTGAGCCAGCGGTCCGGTTCCCGGCGCATCGGGCGGCGAAAAGTCCAGGCTCATCATCCGGTAGTCCGGCGCGGCATCGCTGGGACCCCGATGTTCGACGCCGACCACGGTCCCCGGTTCGTGCCCCACCACATAGCGGCACCAGTCGACCAGCTCCATCATGTGCCGCATCGACTCCGTCGGGGCGCCCGCCGGACGCGCCTGGCCGTGGCCGGCCGAAAGCTTGAGCCGTTCGTGGCAGAACAACAGCCGCGGCTGACCCAACCGAGTGGCGATCAATTCCTTCAGCCGCAAGGTGGCTGGCGTGTGCCGCCGGGGAAACTCGGCCATGAACGCCACGCCCGACTGCTCCACTCGCTGCCGGATCTCCCCGGCGCGCGACGGTTCAATGTCCAACGCGCTGGCGCAGTACACCGCCTTGCCGGCGTCGCAGGCCGCCAGAATGGGCAACGGCCCGTACCAGTCCGGCGAAAGCATCAGGATCACGTCGACATCCGACCGGCTGGCCAGAGCGCGGAAGCCGTCCACGGCCACCGCTTCAAATTCGCGAGCCGTCCGCTCCGCCACCGCCGTCACGTCCGTGCAGATCGCCCGCACCTCGAACCGGTCGGCCAGCGCACGCAGCGCCGGACGATGCCTGGATTCCCAGGCCGCTCCCAGCCCGACAACCCCCACTCGCAATCTCATGCGGTCTCCCACTGGCCCGGCTACACGACACTCGCCCCACACCCGCTCGGCGAGTTGCTCGGCGCATTATACTGTTCCTGCCCGGCCCTGCCCATGAAGCTCGACGAATCGTGAACATCAGCCTCGTCATTCCCGTCATCAACGAGCTGGCATGCATCGCGGCGGCCGTCGATTCCGGCTGGCGGGCGGGCGTGGACGAGGTGCTGGTGGTCGACGGCGGCAGCACCGATGGAACGTGGCAACTGCTGGAACGCCTGAACTGCCGGTCCCTGCGCAGTCCGGCGGGCCGGGCCGCGCAGCAAAATGCGGGCGCCGCCAGCGCCCGGGGCGACGTGCTGCTGTTTCAGCACGCCGACAACCGCCTCTCGCCCCGCGCCGCCGATCAGATCCGCGAGGCGCTCGGCAATCCCCGCCGGCTGTGCGGCGCGTTCCGCCAGCGGATCGACAGCCCGCGGCGCGTCTACCGTTGCCTGGAATGGGGCAATGCCTGGCGAGTGCGCTGGCAAGGCATGCCGTACGGCGATCAGGGGATCTTCGTGCGGCGGGAGATTTTTCAACAACTGGGCGGGTTCCCCGAAGTGCCGTTGATGGAGGACGTCCTGCTGATGCGCCGTTTGCGCCGCCTGGCCTGGCCCGTGCTGCTGCCAGGACCGCTGCTCGTCAGCCCGCGACGTTGGGAGCGCCACGGCGTGGTCCGGCAGACCATGCGCAACTGGTCGCTGCTGGCGGCGCTGCGGCTGGGCGTTTCGCCGGCGCGCCTGGCCGCCTGGTACCGGCGCCACGATCAGCCGGCCGAGGGCGCTTGAGAACGCAGGTTGTAGCGGCGGATCTTGCGGTCCAAGGTCGATCGCTCGATCCCCAGAATGCCGGCCGCCCGGCTCTTGTTCCAGGCGGTGGCTTCCAGCGTGGCCGCGATATGCCGCCGTTCCAGTTCGTCCAGACTCAACGCTTCGTACCCGGCCTGCGGCAACGCCACTTCCCCCGACTCGCTGGCCGTGGCCAGGTTCGACAGCCGCAGGTCCTCGTCGGAGACGTATTCGCCGCGAGCCAGGACCACGGCCCGCTCCACGACGTTTTTCAGCTCGCGCACATTGCCCGGCCAGCGATACCGTTGCATCTGCTCGAACGCCTCGGGCGTGAAGCCTCGCAGCCGGCGACCCGTCTCGGCGTTGAATCGTTCCAGAAAATGACTCGCCAGCTCAATCACGTCCTCCGGCCGCTTCCGCAGCGGCGGGACATACACCTCGACGACATGCAGTCGGAAATACAGGTCGCGGCGGAATTTTCCCTCGGAAACAGCCTTCTCCAGGTCGCGATTGGTGGCCGCGATCACCCGCACGTCCACCTTGATCGGCGTGCTGCCCCCGACCCGCTCGAACGGATGACCCTCCAGCACGCGGAGAAACTTGGCCTGGATCGAAGGGCTCATCTCGCCAATCTCGTCCAGCATCAGCGTTCCCTGGTGGGCCGCCTCGAACTTGCCCGCCTTCCGCTCGGTGGCCCCCGTGAACGCCCCCCGCTCGTGACCGAACAGCTCGCTCTCCAGCAGCGTTTCGGACAGAGCGGCGCAATTCAAGCAGATGAAAGGCCCCTTCCGCCGCGGACTGGCGTAATGCACGGCCCGCGCCACCAGCTCCTTGCCCACGCCGCTCTCGCCCCGGATCAGCACCGTCGCGCGGCTGGGAGCCGCCCGAGCGATCTCTTGCTGAACGCCGGCCAGCAGCGGGCTGGAGCCGATAATCTCGCTCTCGGCGCCCAGCCGCTTGCGCAACTGCACCACCTCGCTTCGCGACCGCGACAGGTTTTCGGCCAGCTCTTCCTGACGAGCGAGATTCTTCAGCGCCAAGGCCACGTTGTCCGCCACGGCCAGCGTGAACTCCAGATCGTCCGGGTCCAGCGTTCGCTCCTCGACCGTCGAATACAGGTGAACCAGACCCACGACGCGCCCGTCCTGGCGGATCGGGGCACAGATGACGCTGGTCGTGTGGATTTCGCCCTTGCTGTCGCAGCTCCCCAGGTTGCTGTCCCCCTCGACGTTCCGCCCCAGCACCGCCTCGCCGTCCCGCAGCACGGTGGCCGCCAGAAACCGCGACACGCGATGGTAGTTCGGTTCGTTGTCCGAACGCGAGGCGATCACCTCCAGGACGTCCTCGCCGGGGATGCCCCGCTTATCGCGCGGGGCGAGCAGCACGGCTCCCGCATCGACGTGCGTCCCTTCAAACAGCCCGTCCAGCGCCAGCCGGGCCACCGCAATCACATTGGTCTGGTTGGCCAGATCGAACGCCAGACGGCAGAGCTTGGCGGCCGCCTGGCCGACCTTGGGGATCGATACGTCGTCGCCCCGAGCGTTCAGGAATCGAGTCTGGCCCGCCCGGTACGTGATCAAAGTCGGCTCGGTCAGCTCGCCCACGTTCGTGTCGTGAGGCGCCGGCGGTTCCACGCGATCGGCCGTTGAATCGTCGTCCCGCTCCACGTCCAGTTCGTCCGGCTTCCCATCGGCGAACGCCTTGGACAGATCCAGCACGAACGCCAGTTGGCAATGCGCGATGCGGATCACGTCTCCAGGCGTCAGCGTATAGTCGCCCGTCACCCGCTGGGCACCCACCCGCGTCCCGTTGCGACTGTCCAGGTCCCGTAAGGTCCACCGCCCCTCGGTCAGGAAAATCTCCGCGTGGTTGCGACTGCACCGCTCGTTCTTGAGCACAATCTGGTTGGTCGGCGCCCTCCCGATGGTCACGGTCCGGCCGGGGACCAGACGGAATACGTCGGTCCACTTCGTCCCTTCGCGGATGACCAGATATGCCAGCATGGAATTGCGAACCAGCGCGCCAGGCCGGCTTGAATCGCCGGCCGCGGAAGTGAAGGCAGTTCGCGGCGGGACCAACCTGCCGCCGGGCAACCAGGCCCGCTGCTGGGGCAACCGCCGCAGCCAGATACCACCTTATCCCGGCCAGCCCCCCCAACGCAAGCCGTTTACCGGCCGGCCCACCCGGCGACGACTGATTGCCAGCGACGACTGGCCGCCAGCCCGCCCATTCCGGTGCTGACGGGCGTTCGGCCTGTCAAGACTTTTCTTGCATTCCCGCAGACGGCCGGTTATTCTAAGATGGGCTTGCTAAGGCAAAAGCTCCCAAGTCTTTGTGGCCAGATTGGTTTCTTGTCGCTTGCCCCCGGCTCGGGAACAGTTGAAGAGGCCGGTGGCAACGAGGGTTGCGTGTCGCCGCACACCGTTTTCAGGAGTCCGCACATGTCGGGTCGTGTTTCCCCTCGCCGCCGTTGGTTGCAGCCGGGTCTGCTGGCCCTGCTGCTGTTTCTGCTGGTCGCTCCGGCCACGCTGCAAGCGGGCCACCGCCTGTTTCGCAACAACTCGGTCGGCGGCGTGTCGATCGACACGGAAGGCGTGTTGCGGCAACCGAACCCCGACGGCCGCAAAATGCTGCTGGAGGAGCTGCGCAAGGACCTGAAGCAAGTCCCGGCCGCACTGGCGCTGCCCGTGGAAATGCGGATGGTCTCCCTGCGGCGGTTGGAAGCCGCCTGCGAGCACGCCCTGCGGCACAATCTGGGCAAATTGCCGGACGAAGTGATGTTTTTGGGCGGCCTGCAGAGAATTCAGTACATCTTCGTCTACCCCGACCAGAACGACATCGTCCTGGCCGGGCCAGGTGAAGGCTGGCGAGTGGACGAACAGGCCAATGTGGTGGGTGTGACGACGGGCCGCCCCGTGATGCGCCTCGACGACCTGCTCATCGCGTTGCGGCAGGTCGAGGCCGCTCATCGCGAAGGCATCAGTTGCTCGATCGGTCCCACGCAGGAGGGTTACCGCAACCTGCTGGCCCTGCTCTCGCGCCCCCTGCCCAATGCCAGCCAGGTGAACACGCAGGCCCTCGAAACCTCGATCAAGCAGGCCTTTGGCGCTCAGCAAATCAAGCTGACGGGTGTTCCCCCGACCAGCCACTTCGCCCGCGTGATGGTGGCCGCCGACTACAAGATGAAACGCCTGGCCATGAAACTCGACGAATCTCCAGTGGCCGGATTCCCCAGCTACCTGGACATGATCAAGTCGACCGGTTCCAAGGCCAACGTGAACCCGCGCTGGTGGATGGCCTGCAACTACGAGCCGCTGGCCCGCACCGAGGACGGACTGGCCTGGGAAGTGCGCGGTCCGGGAGTCAAGGTGTTGACCGAAGAGGAAGTGATCAACGAGCAGGGCGAGGTGGCACCTGGCGGCCGCAATCCGCAGGCCGAGCGCTGGGCCGAACTGATGACCGACAAGTACGACGAGTTGTCGGGCAAGGAGACCATCTTCGGCGAACTGCGGAACTTGATGGACATGTGCGTGGTGGCGGCCGTGATCGCCAAGCACGACTTGCTGGACAAAGGCGGTTGCAGTCTGCCGCTGCTGTACGACAACGACAGCGATCTGGTGGTGGAAACCTGGAACGCCCCCAAGACGGTTGATCCGCAAGTCAGCTTCCTGCGCACTCAGCGCGGCATCATCGTGACCGCTTCGGGCGGCGTGCAGATCGAATCCTGGGATGTGGCCGCTCGCCAGCAGGTCCTGCCCGCCGTCGCCAGTGCCCGCGAAAAGGCCCTGACGACGGCCACCAGTGACCTGTGGTGGTGGCAGTAGCGCTTCCCGCTTCCCGGTGGAACTGGTGCAGCTTTTAGGTCCGCAGACCCCTCTACGGGAGCCGGGGGCCAGAAGCGGTTCGTTTGCTTACGCGGCTATTTAGCTCCAACATGGGTTTGGAACATAAGTAGCCATCACGCTCCGCGTGATGAGCCTTTTAAACGCCGCCTCAATCGAAAACTCGGCGGGAATGCAAAGTCCGCGACGAATGAACTGCCGGCGGCGTCGGATGGAGGCGGCCGTTGAGCAAAGTAGCCATCACCCTCCGCGTGATGAGCCTTTTGAACGCCGCCTCAATCGAAAACGCGGCGGGAATGCAAAGTCCGCGACGAACGAACTGCGGGCGGTCTCGGATGGAGGCGGCCGTTGAGGCGGAAAGTCGGCCGTGCAGGGGATCATCACGCGGAGCGGATGCTCTCCAGAAAACTCCGCGGAGCCACCATTTTTCTCGACACGAGCCCGCCGTCTGTCAGTTCCCGGCGGTCAGCCCGCCAACTCCCTGGGTGTTCCCCCGCAAGTCCACGAACCGGACGTTCGGCAGCGTCGCGGCCAGTTGCGGGAACGAACGGTCGACATAGCCCAGCTCAGCCAGGTGATGCAGATCGCCGGCCGGCGGCGAGCAGGACTTGAGCAGCACCAGTTCGCGGGCGCCGCCGACCTGGGCCAGCCGCGCGGCGATCGAGTCGCTGGTCGCGTCCCACGAACGGCTCAACCGCTGGCCCGGCAAATCGGCTTCGATGTCCCGCAGGAAAGATTGTGGATCCAGAATCCACAGCCCTGGCGCCTGGGTCGAGGCCACTAGTTGCTGAAGCTCGAACCAGTCTTCCATCAAGCGGGCCGCGGGCAGCAACTCGGCGACCAGCCGCGCCGTGACGCTCAGCGCACTCACCGCCAACCAATGAGACGCCTCGTCACCCAGGTGATGCACCCGGTCGGCCGCTCGGACCCAATCCGCCAGAGGCCCGCCGCCCACCAGCAGCATGGTATGCCAGGGCGGCTGCTGGCCGAGCCACCGCTGCAACGAGCTGGGCAGTTCGGGTCGCCCGAGCAAGCTGCCTCCCAGCTTGACCACGCGCAGCGGCACGCGGTTCATTGCGAAACCGCCTCGCGCGCCAGCACCGCCAGGGCGTGGGCGGGCGCCGAACGGGAAACCGGCGCACCGAATTCAGCCGACAGCGAAGTGACCGGCGCCAGGATCGGCATCTGCTCGACGACCCGCCGAGCGAGAAACTCGCCGTGGCCGGAAATGATCACGCGGGCGGGCGTGCCGACCCGGCTCCGAACCCGCTTGGCGGCTGCCACAATCTGCGCCGCCTGGACGTCGGCCACCGCTTCGGCGATCACCACGGCATCCCGGTGGTTGAACTGCTCCTCGGTCGCCGCCAGCATGCGGCCCAGCCGGATCCGGGCTTGCCGCCGGGTGGCCGGTCGCCCGTCGGCCGTGTTGGTGTCCGTGGGGTGTTCGGGCAGCTTACCCAGCAGGATATACACGTCCCGGGTGGTGGCGAAGACTTCCTGCGCCACCGGGCACAACTGCCCCCGATAAGGCACCGAACTGACGACACCGCACAACGGGCTGCGTTCCACACCCGTGTACACCAGCTCGCCATGCAGCAGCCGGTCGGTATCGGTCGTGCCGAGATTCACGGGCCGCCCGTCCTGCAACGGAATGATGTCGCTGGTTGTCGAACCAATGTCGATCAACAGCGACACGCCGTGCGGGGCGAAACGGCAGGCGAACCGGGCCAGGGCGTGCCAATTGGACGAACCGGCCAGGAGCGGATTGGACTGGGCCACGGCCAGCGTCACCAAGCGGCCGTCATTCAGATAGACGCGCGTGTGGCGACCATCCGCCGCCTCCTGGACCGCATCCAAGATATAGCGCACGCCCTCCGACTTCGTCTCGAAGCAATCGGCCAGCTCGCCCGTCATCGTCACCACCAGGTGGTCGCAACCGGGCGATTCGGCAATCATCGTCCGCAACTGCTGAGCCAACATGGCCGAATCGACCCACAACCGGAAGCCGTGGGAGCTGGCGTAACCTTGGCCGTCGGCGACCTTGATGTTCGCGCCGCCGATGTCCATTGCCAACCACTTCATGGTGTTCTCAGCTCGTTCGATGGGGTGCCCGCCGGACCCGGCCGCTCGCCTCGAATTGTACTGGCTCCACCACCCTTGGCAACTCGACGTCACGCCCCAGCGCCAGGTCGAGCATCATCCCGGCTAGATTGCAGTCGACCGCCTGCCGCAAGCCGACGTACGAAGTGGTCAAGCGGGGATTCACTTCGACTACCACGTCGCCGTCCCCCCGCGGGTCTTCGCCCAGCACCAGGTCCAAGCCGATGTAGCCCCGCCAGACCGGCAGGGACCGCGCGACGCGTACCGCCAGCGACCGCGCTCGAGCGTCAAGCTCGGCGGACAGCGGCAGGGAACCTCCCAGGTACGTGCAGCGATCGTCGTCGCCAAGTTGCTGGCTGCACGCCGGCAGTAACACCGTTTGCCTGGTGCCCCGGACCAGGGCGATGCTGGCCGCCTGGCCCCGCACCCAGCGTTCCACTCGCCAGTTCCCGGCATCGGCCAACGTGTCCCTGGAGTTCCAGTGGTCCAGGTCGGCCAGGGCGTTCAGCCGGCGAATGTCCAGTGAACCGGCTCCGCAAGCCGGTTTCAGCACGGCAGGCCAACCGATCCCGCTGGGAAACGATGCGACGCCATCCCACGAGCAGCCGTCTGGCACCGGCACTCCCGCCGCGGCCAGATGGCGAGCGGTGTGGTTCTTGTCCGTCGCTACAGCCACCAGCTCGCTGGGCGGCGACAGCAACCGGCCTCCGAGCGATTCCACGCTCCGGCTCAAGCGGTGCAAGATGCCGTCGAACTCCGGCGCGATCAGCAGCGTCCAATCGGCTTCCCGCACGAGTTGTCCGAACCGCCGCTGGTGCTCGCGGCTGGAGCCCACGCGGGACAGACTGCCTGGAAAGCCGGCCGCCGGCAGCCGAGCGTCGCGCAGCGACAACACGGCGGTCTCGGGTAGCCGAGCGAAGTCGGCGGCCACGGCCGCAACCATCGCCTGGCCCTCCAGCAGCAGAGAACCCGACGGCAGTGGCTGGCCGGGCAGTTGCCAGCCGCCGCCGCCCGTGACGAACTCGTAGATGAAGACCGACCGCGCCAAATAACCAGCTCACACTGGCGATGCCAGCTCAGAAAATCCCCAACTGGTCGCGGGCCTCGTCGGTCATTCGATCGGGCGACCAGGGCGGATCCATGACGATCTTGATTTCGACGTTTTCCACGTCCTCGCGCCGCTGCAACACCTGCCGGCTCTGGGCAATCAACTGCGGTCCGGCCGGGCACATCGGACTGGTCAGGCTCATCTCGATCTTGACGTCCGACTTCTCCTCTTCCCGCGGTTCGATCGTGACCGCGTAGACCAGGCCCAGGTCGATGATGTTGACGAACAGTTCGGGATCGATCACCTGCTTGAGTTCTTCTCGAACGGCCTCTTCGGTTACCGGCATGGGGACCTCCGCGTGGCGGGAATGCTGGAATGGTAATCTGCAGTCGCCATGGCGCTGCGCGAAAATGCCGGAACGAGCGGCGACAATTCGCGGAGCGAAAGGCGGCTACTCGTTCAAGCGCACGTACACCGCGTCGCCCTCGACCTTCACCTCATGGGCCCGTGTGTCCTCGGTGGCCGGCATGCTCAGCACTTTGCCGCTGCGAATGTCGAATCGGGCGCCGTGCCGCGGGCAATGAATCTCATAGCCCGTCAACCGGCCCTCGCCCAACGGTCCGCCGTCGTGGGTGCAAACGTCGTCCAGGCAGTAGAACTGGCCGCCGACGCGAAACAGCACCACCAGTGCGTCGTCCACCTCGACCAGCTTCTTGCCGGGATCGGGGATCTCCGACAGGCTGGCGACCCGAACAAAATCCGACATCGTGCGGCGTACCCTTCGGCGACAACTTTGGAGCTAGCTATTCGTACTGGCGCACCCGCAGGGCGATGGCGTGTCCGAGCGCCTCGCGGACACTCTCGATCGTAATCCGATCGAACACCTGCTGGAAGAAACCGGTGACGATCATCTGCGCCGCCTCGTGGCTGGTGAAGCCCCGGCAGCGGGCATAAAACAGTTGCTCGTCGTCGACGCGGCCCGTGGTCGAACCGTGGGTGCAGCGGACGTCGTCCGCCTCGATTTCCAGGCCGGGGATCGAGTCGGCGCGAGCGCGATCGCTGAGCAGCAGGTTGTCGTTGCGCTGATAACCGTCGGTCCGCTGGGCGTCGTGGTCGACTTTGATCATGCCGCGCCAGACCGTCCGCGACTTGTCCTGCAGGGCCGCCTTGTAGAGGAAGTCGCTCTTGCAGTACGGGGCCTGGTGGTGCTGCAACGTGTGATACGACACATGCTGCCTGTCTTCGGCGAACATCACCCCGTTGACCTGGCAGTTGGCCCCCGCGCCGATCAGCCCGACGTGTTGATTGACCTTCGACAACCGGCCACCCAGCGCGGCGACCGTCCACTGCAGGCTGGCGTCCCGTTCGACCAGCGCCTTGTGATGGGCGAAGTGCCAGACGTCCTTGCCCCATTCCTGCAAGCTGACGTAGCGCAGGTGCGAGCCGGGCGACAGCAGCAGTTCGACCGCGCCGCAGTGCAGGCCGCCATCAGTCGCCGCCGGGCTGCTCATCTCGGACAGCACCGTCGCCTCGGCGCCTTCCTCCAGAATCACCAGCGTGTGGCCCAGGTCGACCTGACCCGAACCGAGGCAAGAATGAGCCAGAAAGGGCCGATCCACGACCACGCCCCGCGGCACGTACAGCACGTGGCCACCGGACCAGCAGGCAGCGTGCAAGGCCGCGAACTTGTCGGCTCGCGGATTCACGACCCGCCGCAGCAGCCAGGGCCGCAGCAGGTCGCCATGCTCGCGGACCAGCCGATCCAGGCTGCCGAACAGCACGCCCCTGGCGGCCCACTCCTCGCCCAGTTGCTCCGTCGCGGGATGGCTGTTGATCGCCAGCGAAAATCCGGCCAGATCCACGCCGGCTCCCAGCAGTGCCGGCGGCGCTTCGGGCCACGGCTGGCTTTCGACCGGCAAGCCGTATTTTTCCAGTTTGAACAGGCGGATGTCGGTCCGCATCCACTCTTCGTCCCTGCGTCCCGGCCAGTCCAGGGTGCAGAAGTCCTGCCAGGCCGCCCACCGCTGGTCCCGGAGCCAGGCCGGTTCGTTCCTGCCTTGCACAAAGGCCTCGAACGACTCGGCGGAGAACGCGGTCAAGTGGGCGGCCGGCGCCGCGGTTGTCTTGTCGCTCATTCGCTCAGCCCACCGAACCTTCCATCTGCAACTGAATCAGGCGGTTCATTTCCACGGCGTACTCCATCGGCAGCTCCTTGACCAGCGGCTCGATGAAGCCGTTGACGATCATCGTGCTCGCCTCCGCCTCGGTCAGTCCGCGGCTGGTCAGGTAGAACAACTGCTCCTCGCCGATCCGCGAGACGCTCGCCTCGTGCCCGACCGACACGTCCTGCTCGGCGATCTCGATGTACGGGTAGGTGTCGCTGCGGCTGCGGCTGTCCAGAATCAGGGCGTCGCAGACCACGTTGCACTTGGAGTGCTTCGCGCCCTGCTCGACCTTGACCAGGCCGCGATAGCTGCTGCGGCCGCCATTCTTGGAGATCGACTTCGAGATGATCTGGCCGGTGGTATGCGGCGCACAGTGCACCAGCTTGGCGCCCGCGTCCTGGTGCTGCCCGGCGCTGGCGAAGGCGATCGAGAGGATTTCGCCGCGAGCGCCCGGTTCCAGCATGTACACGGCCGGATACTTCATCGTCAACTGGCTACCCAGGTTGCCGTCAACCCATTCCATGGTGGCGTCGGCATAGGCCACCGCCCGCTTGGTTACCAGGTTGTAGATGTTGTTGGCCCAGTTCTGGATCGTCGTGTACCGGCACCGCGACCCGCGCTTGCAGATGATTTCGACCACCGCCGAATGCAGGCTCTCGGTCGTGTACATCGGCGCCGTGCAGCCCTCGACGTAGTGGATCTCCGCGCCTTCGTCCACGATGATCAGCGTCCGCTCGAACTGCCCCATGTTCTCGGCGTTGATGCGGAAGTAGGCTTGCAGCGGGAAGTCGATCTTCACGCCCGGCGGGACGTAAATGAATGAACCACCGGACCAGACGGCCGAGTTCAAGGCGGCGAACTTGTTGTCGTCGGGCGGGATGATCGTGGAGAAGTATTGCCGCACCAGGTCGGGATGCTCCCGCACGGCCGAGTCGGTGTCGGTGAAGATCACGCCCTGGGCCGACAGGTCTTCCTTGAGCGAACCGTAGACCACTTCGCTCTCGAACTGTGCCTTGACGCCCGCCAGGAACTTTTTCTCGGCTTCGGGAATCCCCAGCTTGTCGAACGTCTCCTTGATTTCCTTCGGAACGTCCTCCCAGGTGTGTCCCTGGCGGTCGGTCGGTTTCAGGTAGTAATAGATGTCCTGGAAGTTGATGCCGATATTACCGCCCCATTTGGGCATCGGCTTGGCTTCGAAAATCTCCAGCGACCGCAGCCGGAACTCCCGCATCCAGTCGGGCTCGTTCTTCATGTCCGAGATCTGGTGGACGATCTCGCGGTTCAGGCCTTTCTTGGCCTTGAACACCGCCTTCGACTCGGTATGGAAGTCGTACTTGTTGATCTCGCCGATCTGATCGTGCGGTTTGCTCGTGATTTCGGTCGCCATGCTTGCCTCCACTGCCGTAGGTTTGCGTTCTGCTGCGGGTATCGCCGGTTGGTCTCACCGGCGGGCGGGGTCGCGGGCCGGAGCGAGGTGTGTCGGGGCTAGTGGGTCGCGGCGTGTGCCCGGTCTTCCTGCTGCAGCATCGCCCGGTTCTCCGCCTCGGCCACGGGGTAGGCGGCGCGGATCCGATCGTAGCCGTTCTCGTGCAACTCGTTGGCCAACTCCACGCCCCCGGTCTCCACCAGCCGTCCTCCGAGCATCACGTGCGTGAAGTCCGGCGGGTTGTGGACCAGCAGCTTGTCGTGGTGCGTGATGATCAGCAGCCCCATCCGCTCGCGGCCAATCTCCGCGATGCTCTGGCTGGCCAGGCGCACCGCGTCCGCGTCCAGGCCGCTGTCCGTCTCGTCCAGGATGGCGAACTTCGGTTGCAGCATCGCCAACTGCAGAATCTCGGCCCGCTTCATCTCGCCGCCAGAGAAACCGTCGTTGACATACCGGCGAGCAAACTCGACGTCCATCCGCAACTGTTCCATCCTGGCCCGCAGCTCCTTGCGGAACTCCCGCATCGGGATCAGCTCCTCGCCCTCCTTGCGCTGCGGATTGCGGACGTTGGTCGTGGCGTGCCGCAGAAAGTCGGCCATCTTGACGCCGGGAATCGCCACCGGACGCTGGAAAGCCATGAACAGCCCCAGCCGAGCCCGCTCGTCCGGACTCATCTCCGTCAGGTCCTCGCCGTTCAACTCAATCCGCCCCTGCGTCACCTCGTACTTCGGATGACCCATGATCGCCAGGCCCAGCGTGCTCTTGCCGGAACCGTTGGGGCCCATCAAGGCGTGCGTCTCGCCCCGTTTCATCTCCAGGTTCACGCCCCGCAGGATCGGCTTGCCCTCGACGCTGACGTGCAAGTCGCGGATTCTCAGTTCGTCCGTCATGTAAGTTCTAACCCGTAATCTTCTGGTGATCGTAAACCGGCTCCAGGTCGGCCGGCGCCTCGACGTAACCCGTGTGATGGGGGACCGGCAACTCGTCGTCCACCTTCACGCCCCGGCTGAGATTCAACAGGCTGCTCCGCCCGTCGCCCACCTTCCGCTTGGCAATGCGGTGGCCCTTGATCTTGTCCTGGATCCGCATCAGACCTTCCAGCAGGGCCTCCGGACGAGGCGGGCAGCCGGGCACGTACACGTCCACCGGCACCACCAGGTCCACTCCCTTGACCACATGGTAGCCCCACTTGAAGTACGGTCCGCCGCCCACCGTGCAGGCTCCCATGGCGATCACGAACTTGGGATCCGGCATCATGTTGTACAGCCGCCGCACCCGGCTGGCCATTTTGTACGTCACCGTCCCCGCCACGATCATCAAGTCCGCCTGCCGAGGCGTGGCTCGGAACGCCCCCGCCCCAAAGCGGTCCAAGTCGTAACGGCTCGCGCCCGCCGCCATCATCTCGATGGCACAGCAAGCCAGCCCAAAAGTCATCGGCCAAATACTCGACTGCCGAGCCCAGTTGATGGCCTGCTCGACCGTCGTCGTGATGACGTTCTCTTCGCTGCGAGCTTCAATCCAGGGCAAAGTCATGGGTCGCTTCACCTTCTTGCGGGGTGCTCAGAAACCTGTGCTGCCAAACCTCTTAACATATCCCACCGCAGGGTGCCCCTGCCAGGAGCCCCCCGCTGGTTTTTCCCGCTCGCCGTCGCCTGCTCCGCGCCCCTCCAGGTCGCACCGCCCTACGAACTCTCGAACGTGCAACAACTGGCGCCGTCCAACCGGCAGTTCGTCAATCGGACGTTGGCTCCCAGGACCTCGTTGAACAACAACCGCTCCAGCGAGCAAATCGAACGATCCTGCTCGGCCAACTCCGGATAAGGACAGGCCAGCGCCGTCAGCACCGGCAACTCGCCCGACCGATCCACCGCAAACGGAACCCGCCGCTCGTTGAACAGCCGCGCCACCGACTCCATCCGCTCCTCCAACGAACTGCCCTGCACGTCGTCGGCGTACTGGACAGCCAACCGCTGAGCCAGTCGTTGCAACAGGCCCCGCCGTACTTCGGGATCGCGAATCGCCCGGATCTCCTGCCACAACGCCACCGCCAGATCCGCGAAGTTGGCCCCAGTCTTTCGCCGTCCCTTACTGGACAAAGCGTAATGATGCGACGGACGGCCTCGACCGGCCTTGGTCGCCGACCTTTGCAGATAACCCTGTGCCAGCAGGCGGCTTAGCCGCTGCCGCACGGCGGTGGCCGTCACATCCAGGGCCGACGACAACTCGGCGACCGTCATCGTTTCGCGCTTGCGCAGCAAATCCAGGATCGCTACGTCCGTCGGCAAAATCGTCTCGGCCGTCATTGTGGCTGCCTCTTTCCCGGAATCCGCCCCCGACCGTCACATCATCCTAGACAATTATCACATTTTTGACAACCAAATGTTTGTAAAATAATTCCGTGACTGGGGGCTCTGGTCCTAAACGATTGACGCTGCTTGCTTTATTCGCTAAACAATGCCCCAGGACTGGGGGCTGGCCAGGCGGCAGGAGCCGGCTGGACCTGGGAACGCTCGGCGAGACACCATCTGGGAGACAGGTCCATGGGCCGATTTGGTCGCTGGCGGTCAATATCTGGGGGGGCTGGGAAAAAAGTTGCCATGCCCTTCAAGTGGGGTTCGCCCGTCAAGTGGGGCGTCTTGTTGCTGGCATTGCTGCTGGCGGCCGCGGCGTGCCTGTCGTTTGCCGAGCGATCTGGTTGGGCCCAGGATCCCGCCGGCACCAGCGCTGCGGGGGGCGTCGCCGGTTCGAACTCGGCGGCAGCGTTCAGGGCTCCATTTCGGGTCGAGCTGGACCAGCCGCCAGCCAGGCCCACACTGACTCAACGGATCGACGGCCAGTTCGCTCGGATCGTCAACTACATGCAGACTGTGCTGTTCTACCGCTTAGGGCAGCGAGAGCAGCGGTACTTGCAGTTTGAACAGAACGAGTATTACGTCCGCGACCGCGACTCGGATGGTCCGTTCACAATGCTCGATCCCAGCGGCCAGCCCACCGAGACGCAACTGTCGCCTCAGGAGGTGGAACGGCGGACCATCCTGGGTAAATTTGTCCGGGACGCCGAGGGGCGGGCGATCCGGTTGGGGCGGGTCGGAAATCGGCTGGTGGAGTTCGTCACGGTCAAGATCAACGACAGCCGGTACGTACAGCGGGGGGAGTCCTTCCTGCGGCTGACTCCGATGCGTGACCTGCTGGACGAACAGGATGTGATGACTCCCCAGCAGGCGGAGCAGGCCGCTCGGCGGGGGGAACTGCAGTTGGCAGGTCCCAAGGACGCCGATCCGGCCCGGCCGTTCGTGTTGACCGCGTACGTGGGCGGGATTCCGATCGTCGTGGCCTGGCTGGCCCTGGGCGCCGTGATTTTCACGTTCTACATGGGCTTCTACAACGTCTTTGCCTTTGGTCATGCCATTCAGGTGGTCCGGGGGCGCTATGACAACCCATCCGAGACGGGCGAAGTGACTCACTTTCAGGCCTTGGCCTCGGCGTTGTCCGCGACGGTCGGCCTGGGCAACATCGCGGGCGTGACGATCGCCATGACGCTGGGCGGCCCCGGCGCTTTCTTCTGGATGATGTTCTGCGGCGTGTTTGGGATGAGCAGCAAGTTCGTGGAGTGCACGCTGGGCCAGAAGTACCGCCAGATCAAGCCCGACGGCACGGTGCTGGGCGGGCCGATGCAGTACCTGTATTCGGGCCTCCGCGAACTGGGGCTGGGTCCGCTGGGACTGGTGCTGTCACTGATCTTCGCCGTGATGTGCATTCTGGCCAGTTTTGGCGGCGGCAACATGTTCCAGGCCAACCAGTCGGGCCAGCAGGTACTGACCATGCTGCAGCGGAGCGACTATCGGCAGATGGACGCGCTGGACGGCCAGATCCGCGCGGCGGCCGACGCCGGCGATTTCGACCAGTTGCGGCAGTTGCAGGACCAGCGAACACAGCTCACGGCCTCGATGGAGCGCTTCGCCAACTACTTCAAGCCGGCGTACGGACTGGTGCTGGCGTTCTTCGTGGGGATCGTAATTATCGGCGGTATCAAGCGGATCGGAGCGGCCGCCGAAAAAGTCGTGCCCGCGATGTGCCTGATCTACATGGCCGCCTGCGTCTGGATTATTGCCGTGCACATCCAGGATGTGCCGCCGATGGTGGGGCTGATCTTCAGCGAAGCATTCTCCCCCCGGGCGTTCGGCGGCGGCATGCTGGGCGTGCTGGTGATCGGAGTGCAACGGGCGGCGTTCAGCAACGAGGCGGGCGTGGGCAGCGCGTCGATCGCCCACAGCGCGGCTCGCACCGAGGAGCCCGTGCGCGAGGGAACGGTCGCCCTGCTGGAGCCGTTCATCGACACGGTGGTTGTCTGTTCGATGACTGCCCTGGTGATCCTGGTCACGGGCGCCTGGACCAACGAATCGTGGATCGTGGACCAAGGTTTGCAAGGCACGCCCCTGACGTCGCGGGCGTTCGAACAAGAGATCCGTTGGTTCCCCTACATCCTGACCGTGGCGGTGGTGCTGTTCGCCTACAGCACGCTGATTTCGTGGAGCTACTACGGCGAGCGGTGCTGGGTGCGGCTGTTCGGCCACCGCAGCACGCTGGTTTACAAGGGGATCTACGTGACGGCCGCGTTTGTCGGTTCGGTCGCCAACCTGGGAGCGGTGCTGGACTTCTCCGACATGATGATCCTGTCGATGGCCTTCCCGAACATCCTGGGGCTGCTGCTGCTCTCGCCGGGCGTGCGGCGAGACATGCTGTCGTACTGGCGGCGCTACAAGGCGGGCGAGTTCAAGACGTACAAGTGACGCGCGGCGGTCAGGCAAGCGCCGGAGGACCGAAGCCTCCCGCTGACCGAACGCCCCGTCCCCGATTCGCATTCCAAGAATTCGGCTGGGCCGGCGAATACCGGCTATCCCGGCGGACCGGCCGGTTTCGACTGCCGCTCACCGCTGCCAACCGAACAATCATTCCGCTCCCGGGCTGGGTTCGAATTTCCGAGGATTCTGTCATGTCGCACGTCCAACCTTCGCCGCGGTATCAGTTTGGCCCAGCCACCAACGGACTGGGAATCGCCGGCTTCGTGGTGTCGATCGCCAGCGTCCTGACCTGCGGTCTGACCAGCCCGATCGGCCTGCTGTTGAGTCTGGTGGCGTTGCGCAAGCGGCCCCGCGGGTTCGCCATCGCCGGGGCCCTGCTGGGCGGTTTGGGAACGGCCCTGGTTGCCGGCACGGTCGGGTTGACCGCCTTTACCGGCCGGGCGATCCAGGAGGAGATCGCGCACCGCGTGCACGCTCAGGAGACGGAGCGGGCATTCCTGGCGGCGACGGAACGCGTCGAGCTGTATCGGGCCGAACACCAGGGGTTGCCCGAAGGGATCGAGGGGAACAAGCTGGTGATTGCGTTCGAGGACGGATGGGGCGAAGCGTTGCGATACGATCCGCAGCAGCGCGGCTACGCCCTCCGCAGCGCCGGCGCCGACCGGCAGTTCGACACGGCCGACGACCTGATCCACGAAGTTCCCGGCGGCACGGTGCGGGAGACGGGCGAGCGGACGATCGAGGTCCGCTGACTTCAGCGCTGACTTAAGCGCATCCACCTTCGCCGGCAGGCGGACGAACCTGGACGGCGAAGGTGTGACCGCAACTGCAGACCTTGGTCCTCACGTGCTGCAGCGCGCGGCATTTGGGACACGACCTCTGCCAAGGCGCGCTGGCCACCGCGGGGAACGTTGGCGTTTCCTCCGCGGCGGTGAGCGCTTCCTGCTTCAGTCGCACCTTGCGTTTCTCATCCGCTTGCCGTGCGGCGCACTGGGGATGAATGCCCGCCCGCGAATAGCTGCCCTGTCCACAGACGGGGCAGCGGCTGGGCGAACGGGCCCTGAGCAGGGGCAGCGGCTTCTTTTCGGACATCGGGGACAGACTCCTGTGTGGGAGAACAGCGACGTGCGACGGAAAGCCGCGCCCTGATTCGTCAGGGACGCGTCGGAACGCGTGTGACGCGCTCAGATCACTTGCACGTTCTCGGCCCGCGGACCCTTGGGCCCCCGGCCGACATCGTACGAAACGCGCTGTCCCTCGCGCAGTTCGTCAAACCGCCCGTTGGTGACGGCGGAGCTGTGAAAGAACATGTCCTTGTCGGTCCCCGTCTCGATAAACCCAAACCCCTTGTCCGTAATCCGCTTGATCCTGCCTTCAGCCATTTCTGCTTCCTCGATTCAAACACATCTACTGCCGCTGATCGACGCCCGAACGCGACTTGCATCCGAAGCCGACCAACGTCGGTGGCTGGTGCGATCGCACCAAAACTCCACCTTCCTCCCTCCATCCTCGGACTGCCGGTCAAGCCGGCGAGCCCGATTCGTCCGCCGCGTTGCCGGAAGATTCCTCGTCGAGCGGCTCTGCGTCGAGCGACTCGTCATCGGGCCATTCCGGCTGGTCCGCTGTATTCGGTCCGCCATGAAGTTTACGATTGGTGCGGCGAGCCCGTTTGGCTTCGGCCTTGGCGCGCTTGTCCATTTCGCGCTGCCGTTTGGCGAAAGTGTTTTGGTTCTTGGCGATGCGCATGTCTCCTTGTACTGTCGGGTAAGCCAGGTCGCTCAACGTCTCGCTGCCGCCGATTCTCCTATAGAGTCTGCCGGACGCGGGATTTGGCCTTGCCGCCGAACCGCCGTCGTCCTGGCCGGGCGGGCCCCGCGGGCCGCGAACGGCCGTCGGCCGTCG
>JAGFJK010000234.1 GCA_024102795.1 Pirellulaceae bacterium | reverse complement strand
CCAGCAGTTCTTCCCGCTGCGCGGCCGTCGCCTCGCGGACCTGGGGGGCCAGGCGCACAACATACGTGATCGCTTGGTCCACCGTGCCGCTCAAAGACTCCAGAGCGGGCGTCAATCCCTCTTGCTGCTGGCCCTCTTGCTGCTGGCCCTCTTGCTGTTGGCCCCCTTGCTGCTGAATTGCCGCCAGCTTCGCCCGCAGGCGCGGATACAGCAACCGGGCGGCCGCCTCGCGCCGCGGACCGCTCCAGGTGGCCAGGCTGCCGAAGTTCAACACATAGCGGTCGTGACGAGCCACCTCGCCCAGGTACACCTGCTCGGTCAAGGTGCGAAACTGCACGACCGGCCCCGGCCAGAAAGTGGTCAGTCCCTGATAGAGCACCAGCAGCAACAGCAGCACGATCATCGAGAAGCAGATCACCAGGCCGGCGCCGTTCAGCCAGATCACCGGTTCGCCCTGCGCCAGCAGCGAGTGGCCGCCGCCGCGCTGCCGGCGCCGGCGCTGGCGGGCCGCCATCTGGCTTTCCGTTTCGCTGCTGGCTGCTGCCACTTCGGTGGTCATAGCTGAAAGGCCCTCTTGCGGAACCGCAGCCGCACCACCTCGGCAATCGTGTTCACGAAGAACGTCATCACGAACAACGACAGGGCGGCCAGGAAGAGCATGCGGTAGTGCGTGCTGTCAATCACGGCTTCGGGCAACTCCACGGCAATGTTGGCCGACAGCGTGCGGAAGCCGTTGAAAATGTTCCAGTCCAGCACGGGCGTGTTGCCGGCCGCCATGAGCACGATCATCGTCTCGCCCACGGCCCGTCCCAGCCCGACCATCATGGCCGAAAACAGCCCGCTCATCGCCGTCGGGATCACCACTCGGATCGCGGTCTGCCAGGGAGTCGCTCCGGCCCCCAGCGACCCGGCCCGCAACGATTCCGGCACCGCCGACAAGGCGTCATCCGAGATGGTGTAGATGATCGGAATCACGGCGAAGCCCATGATGAACCCCACGACCAGCGCGTTCCGCTGGACGTAGGTTCCCACGTAGGTTCCGCGCGGATCCCAACCCAGTCCGTCGAGCGTCGCTCCCAGCCCGTAGGCCAGACCCGCCGCCAGCAGGCAGCCGGCCAACAGCTTTCCCAGGTCGAGCAGGGCGAATTGCAGTCGCGGCCAGGTCCCGGCGTATCGCCGCATGCCCGGCGTCACGAACGAGGTGATCAACCAGGTCACCGCCAGGCAGCTCAGCGGCAGCAGCACGAACATCCAGGCCCCGATCCCATTGCCGATCTGCCCGTCCAGCCAGGCCTTGATATCCCCGGCGAACAACCATCGCTCCACCGGCCGGCCGATCAGCCAGGCCAGCCCCACGCCCGCCGGCAACGCCACGACCATGCCCAGGATGCGGAAGCGGCCCAGATACGCCGCCATCGGGCCGGGGAGCAACTGCCACAGGTGCGCACCCAACAGGTAAGCAAACGGGATCGTCACGAACAGCGCCAGGCATTGCGGCACAATGTTCTCGACCAGCGGAGCGAAAAACAGCGCGGCCAGAAAACCCAGCACCACGCTGGGCAAGCTGGCCATGATTTCGATGGTCGGCTTGACCCGGGCCTTGGCGCGGGGGTGCAGAAACTCGCTGGTGTAAATCGCCGCCAGCAGCGCCAGCGGCGCGCCGAACAGCATCGAGTAGAACGTGGCCTTGAGCGTGCCGAAGACGAGCGGCACCAGTCCGTATTTTTCCTCGAAGTCGTCCGTGCCGCTGGACGACTGCCAGACGTGCTCCGGCGCGTTGTAGCCCTCGTACCACACCGGCCTCAGGATCGACGCCCAGGTCGTCTGCGGATGCGGCGCATCGATCGACCACAGCAGGAGACGGTCGCCCGCCAGGGCCAACAACGCGTCGTCCTTGGGGGCGATCGTCAGCGCGTGCATCGCGCCGGCCGCGTCGGGCGCCTGCCGCTCGGCGACTTCGTGTTCGCTGGTCACGTGAAACAGCCGCACCTGGCCCGCGTCCGACGCGGCGGCGACCATCCGCGAACGGGACGACGCGCCCAGGAACGCGACCGGTCCCGCCATGCTCGGCAACTCGTGCCCCGCCACCAGCAACGCGCCATCCGCCGTCGGGGCCTCGTCCGGCTTGATCCGGAACCACGCCCGCAACCGTCCCGCCGAGTCGCCGGAGACCAGCGTCGTCTTGCCGATCAGAAACGCCAGCGCCGTCAGCTTGTCCTCAGGCGTCTCCACCAGATCCACCTGCTCGACCAGTTCCGGCCGCGTGGCGTTGCGGGTGTCGAACCGCTGCAACAGGCCGTCTTCCCAGGCCAGAAACACGGCGTCGCCCAGGCCCGCCAGCTTGAGGTAACTCGGCACGCCGGCCGCCGGCAGCTCCACCTGCACGCTGCCCGACCTGAGCCGATTGGTGACTTCGCCCGTCAGCAGGTTCTTCCGCTGAGTCACCTGGGCCAGGTGCAGTTGCCCATCCCGCGTCAACGCCGCGAACACCGTTCCCTTGGATGATACCGAGACGTCGATCAGCGCCACCTCGGAGTCCGATTTCAAGGCCGCCGGTTCCGGCAGCTCGACGCGCAACTGCTGCAGCCGGAACTGACCCTCCGCCGTCCGCTCCAGAATGCCCTGCCCGAACGTGGCGATCTCGCCGACCGGCAACTCGCGCAATTCGGCCGGCAGCTCCGCCGCTTCCACGAACGTGGTCTGGAAGTCGATGCTGCCAAGCTGCACGAGGTTGCCGAAAGCCAGCGCCACGTGGCCGTCCCGCAGGGCAAACGACATGGCCGAGGGCGGCCGGCCGTCGTGGGACAGCGCCGTCCGCGATAACTGCTCTCCCGTATCCAGCCGGTAGGCCGTCAACGAACCATCGGCCGTCGCCACCCAGCCGATTCGCAGGTACTCGTCCGCGCCCGCGTGCACCACCTGGCCCGGCGCGCCGCCGCCGGCCGAGGCGCCACTCAACGGCACGAGCGAGCTGGGCAGAAACAGCGGCACGACCACCCACAGCAGAAACACGCAGACCAGCGAGACGGCCAGAATGGTCCCCAGGCCGCCCAGCGTGATCAACACGCCTGCCACTCGGTTCGCCAGCAGCACCGACCGGCGAGTCTTCCGGCTCCGCCGCCGCCGACCGGTGAAGGCCGCGCCGCCAGACGCGTTTTCGCCCGAAGATGATTCCGGCTGCGGGCCAGATGAGGTTGAGGAATTCATTCCGCCTGCCGGCCGCGTCAACACGGCCGGCCCAATCAGTGGTCAGAACGTGGGTTTGATGCCGACACTTTCCAGCGTCCTGCGGGCGATCGCCGCCGGCACGGGATAGTAGCCGTCCTTGACTACGTCTTGCTGACCCTGCTTGCTGAAGATGTACTTGATGAACTCCCGCCGCAACGGATCCAGTTCGGTACCTGGCTTGTAGTTAATGTAAATGTAGAGGAAGCGGGACAGCGGATAATCGCCCGAATAGGCGTTCTCCGGCACCGCCTCGACAAACTCATCGCCCTCTTCCACCGCCAGCGGGATCGCCCGCACGTCAGCCGTTTTGTAACCGATGCCGCTGTAACCGATCGCAGACTTGTCGCTGGCACAGCCCTGGACCACCGACGAACTGCCCGGCTGCTCCTTGACTTCGTCCTTGTAGTCGCCGTTGAACAGGGCGTTCTCCTTGAAGTACCCGTAGGTGCCCGAGGCCGAATTCCGCCCGTACAAACTGATTGGCAAGCTGGACCAGGGGCCCGTCAGTCCCAACTGCCCCCAAGTACGGATGTTCGCTGAATATCCGCCCTTGCGAGTCTTCGAAAAGACGGCGTCTACCTGCGGCAACGACATCCCCTGGATCGGATTATCCTTGTGCACGTACACCGCCAGCATGTCGATGCTGGTCGGCAACTCGGTCGGTTTGTAACCATAAGCCTTCTCGAAGGCGTCGATCTCGGCATCCTTCATCGGCCGGCTCATCGGACCGAACTGGGCCGTGCCCGAAACCAGCGCCGGTGGCGCCGTCGACGAGCCCTTGCCCTCGATTTCGATCTTCACGTTGGGATAGAACCGCAGAAACCCCTCGGCCCACAGCGTCATCTCGTTGTTCATCGTGTCCGAGCCGATGCTCTTCAGGCTGCCCGAAACGCCTTGCACGGGCGTGTAGGTGGGCAATTCCGGATCCACCGCAACCTGCCCCCAGGCCACCAGCGGCACCAGCAACATCAAGGCGGCACTCGCACAACTCATCCGAAAACTCATCATGGACCCGTACTCCTTGGCTGCTCTGCGGGCGCACAGAATCTGACCTCACCGTTCCCATTCCAGGCCCGTCAACATAGCGATCAAATGTTAAGACTCCATGAAGACTCAATTAAACGCTCGATCCCTCGGGCACCATTGACCTCACCATTGTCACCATTGACCTCTGGGGTCGATTTGGAAGGATGGGCGGAATACGGACGAGCCGGCGCTTTGACCCCAGAGGTCAGTGGGCCCAGAGTTCAGAGCGTTGCGAGGGCGTCCGTGGCACTCCCTTACGCCGAAGGCGTACCATAGGGCTGAATTCCACTTGCGAACATCCGCCTCCCAGGGCCTGATCCGGGCCTGGCCAATTATCGCAACTACATATCTCACCACGAGTTGCGATCTGACTTTGGGGGTTCTCCTGGAACCGGCGCGTCGCCCTTGCAGCCGGCCGGTCGAATCTTCTACCATTCCCGCCGCTCGGCACCCCCCAACCGATTACGAAATGAAGGTCAAGGCATGTCGCGATTCGTGCTGCTCGACCACTCGCTGGAAGCCCTCGGCGGACACCATTATGAAACGGCACTGCACGTGCTTCAGGCGGCGCAGCGCATCGGTTTCGAGATTCTGCTGGCGACCAACGAGCGGTTCACGGCCCGGTCGGAATTGCCGGCCGATTGGCACGTGATCAGCCCGTTTCCTGACAATGCGTACGTCCCGGAAGCTCGCGTTGTCCCCAGCCCAGAGGCCCCAGGCGAGCTGCCAAGCGCCGGACATTCCCGCGGCCGGGTGGCCGACTGGTTCGCCCACTGGCGCCGTCGTCGCCGGACCGCTCGGCGGCGGCTGGCGCACCAGCAACGCTTCGCGCGGGCCTGCCAGCAAGTGTTCGCCGGGCTGGAACTGGAGCGAGGCGACCACGTCTTTCTGCCGACGGTAAACGAACTGAATCTGGCCGGACTGACCCGGTTTCTCAGCCAGTCACCTCGCTTGAGCAGCGCCGACTGGCATCTGCAGTTCCATTTTGATTACCTGCCTGACAAGCGGCCGGATACAGGGGAGTTCGAGCGGATGCAGTTCGAGTTCCGCGGCGCGTTGTCGCGGGCCGCCGGCTTTCGCTTGCACTTCTACACCACGACCCGCCAGTTAAGCGAGCGGTACCGGCGTCTGCGCGTGGCCCCGTTTCATACGCTGCCGTATCCGCTGAACCCGGCGTTTTTGCAACCCAACGAAGGACCCAACGAAGGACTCAATGAAGGACCCAGCCAAGGACCCAGCCAAGGACCCAGCCAAGGGCCAAATCAAGGACCCAATGAGCGGGCCAGCACCGGACCCAACAAGCGGCCGACGGAAGGCCCGCCGCTGCGCGTGCTGCTAGCCGGCGGCGTGCGGCCCGAGAAAGGACAGCAGAACCTGGCGGCGGTGATCGAGCAGCTCTGGGATGATTTTCTGGCCCAGGGCCGGCTGCAACTCCAGGTCCAGGCCCAGCCGGGAGAGCTGGAGCGATTGTTGCCCGGCCGCGCGCCAGGCGGCACGTCGTCTCGGCGGGAGTCGCTGCCCAGCGCGGCCGGCTGCGTGCTGGTACCTCACCCGCTACCGGCCGACGACTACGTGCGGCTCGTCCGCGCCGCCGATCTGGGGCTGTTGTTGTACGACGCCCGCAAGTACCGCCACCGGCGAGCGGGCGTGCTGTGCGAGCTGCTTTGTTCGGGGGTTCCTGTGATCGTGCCGGCGCGGTGCTGGCTGGCGGACGAGCTGACGGAATGGATCCAGTCGCATCGCCAGGAGGTGGTGGGGCGGATGACGACGCTGACCGAGTGGCGCGGTTCGCGGCTCGACTCGTCCACGTCTTCCGGAGCCCCCCGTCGAGGCGCCGAGCATCACGTGGGCGGCGCGGGGGCGGGCCTGGTGGTCCAGGTACCGGCGCCTCCGCGAGCCGCGCAGTTGGCACTTTCATTTCGCCTCCCGTCGGCCGAGGCGGGGGAACATTACGTTCGCGTGGATGTCGAACAGTTTGACGAGCGGCGGCGGCGGCTGTCCAGCGTTTGCGAAGTGCTCGGCACCCGCGCGGGCGCCGCGCCTGTGTGGTTGCTGGCCAATCTGGTCCCGGGAGCGGCCCGGGTGAGGTTGCAGGTCCACAGCTCGGACGAGCAGCAGTGTCTGCGCGTCACGGACATGAGCCTGCGGTTCGGCGGTACGGGCGCGGCGGACGAGGCGTTCCCGCTCGGAGCGGTCGGCCTGGTCGCGGCCGAGGTGGGTGAAGTCGGCCGGCTGGTGAGCGACATGGTCCGCCATTATCCGCATTACCGGCGGACGGCCCAGCAGTTCGCTCGGGCGACCTCGGCCAGCCACGAACCGGCCACGACGCTCCGCTGCCTGCTGGCGCGCGGAGCCCCGGCATTCCCTCCGCCGGCAGCGCTCCAGGTCGAAACTGATCTTGCCTTGACTCGCGAAATCTCCGACATTTGTCGCCCCGCCGCCAGCAGGTCGGGACCGTGGGCGCCGCCCGTGGCGCCGTAGGCCGAACGTTGAACTTCAAGAGCACGTGGGGGGCAGGATGCCCGGCCATCCCGGCCCCTGGAAATGCAGGCAGCCAGGCATGAGTTTCATCGCAGGACGCAGAATCGTCGTGACGGGAGGGGCCGGGTTTCTGGGGCGCGAGGTCTGCCGGCAACTGGCCCTGCACGGGCCGGCGAGCCTGGTGGTCCCTCGCAGCGCCAACTGCGACCTGCGGGACCGCTCGGCCATCGCCCGCCTGCTCTCGCAGGAACGGCCCCAGACCATCATCCACCTGGCGGCCGTCGTGGGCGGGATCGGCGCCAACCGTCGCAATCCCGGCCGCTACTTCTACGACAACGCCATCATGGGCCTGGAACTGATGGAGCAGGCCCGGCGCTTCGGCGTCGAGAAGCTGGTCAACGTCGGATCGATCTGCGCTTACCCCAAGTTCACGCCGGTCCCGTTCCGCGAAGACGATCTGTGGAACGGCTACCCGGAAGAAACCAACGCTCCCTACGGCCTGGCCAAGAAGATGCTGCTGGTTCAGGCGCAAGCCTACCGGCAGCAGTACGGGTTCAACGCGATCACGCTGTTGCCGGTCAACCTGTACGGTCCGGGGGACAATTTCGACACCGCCACGAGCCACGTGATTCCCGCCTTGATCCGCAAGTTCCTGGAAGCTCGCGAGACGGGACAGCCGGCGGTGGAGGTGTGGGGCAGCGGGCGAGCGTCGCGGGAGTTTCTCTTCGTCCGCGACGCCGCGCGGGGGATCGTCCTGGCCACGGAGCACTACAACGACGCGCCGCCCGTGAACATCGGCTCGGGACACGAGATCACGATCCGCGAACTGGCCGAGTTGCTGCGGTCGCTGTGCGGCTATGCGGGCCAATTGCGGTGGGACGCGACGCAGCCCGACGGGCAACCGCGCCGCTGCCTGGATACGTCGCGCGCCGAGCGGGAGTTCGGCTTCCGGGCCGAGATGCCGCTGCGCGAGGGCCTGTCCGAGACGATCGAATGGTATTGCCGAGCGCGTGGCTTTGCCTCGCTGCCCCACGCCGCCTGACCCTGTCGCGCCACGGATCCGCACACGATGAAGAACTTTCGCCGAGCGCTTGGTTTGGCCCTGCAGCACCGCTGGACCGTGGTGGCCTGCGTGGGCTGTTCGCTGATGGTGGCCCTGTTCTGGGGCGCCAACATCGGGTCGCTCTATCCGGTGGTCGAGGCCGTGTTTCGCGGCGATTCGCTGCCGGCCTGGGTGGAAAAGGAAGTCGAGCAAGGCGTGCACAAGGTGGCGGAGCTTCAGCAGCAGGTGCGGCAGCTCCAGGCGGAAAGCCAGGCCAGCCAGGACCCCGGCCAGCAACGCGAACTGGATCGCCAGACGGCCCTGGTCCAGGCCAAGCTGGGAGCCGAGCAACGAGCGCTGGAAACCGTCCGCTGGCTGCAACCGGCCATCAACCGCAATCTGCCTCACGATCCGTTTCAAACGCTGGTCGTCGTGGTGGTGTTCGTCCTGGCCGGCACGCTGATCAAGGACTTGTTCCTGGTGGCCAACAACCTGCTGGTCGCCCGGCTGGGCCAGCTCGCCACGCTGGAACTGCGCAAGGAGTTCTTCCGCCGCACGCTGCAGCTTGAGCTGAGCGCCTTCGGGGAAGGGCATACCAGCAAGCTGATGAGCCGCTTCACGGGCGACATTGGCGCGATCACGACCGGGGTGACCACGGTCTTCGGCAAGTCGCTGCTGGAGCCGCTGAAGATGGCCGCCTGCATCGCGGGCGCCGCGGTGATCAGTTGGCGACTGCTGCTGCTGTCGATGCTGATCACTCCGCTGGCCTTCTTCCTGCTGTACCGCCTGGGCCAGTCGATCAAGCGGGCCAATCGCCGCGTCATGGAGGAGATGGCCCAGTTCTTCAGCCGCCTGTCGGAGTCGTTTTCCGGGATCCAGGTGGTCAAGGCCTACACGATGGAACGGTACGAACGCAGCCGGTACCTGCAGATCGTCAAGGAACTGTACCGCAAGGCGATGCGGACCGAGCTGTACAACTCGCTGACCCGCCTGAATACCGAGGTCCTGGGGATGTGCATCGTCTGCCTGGCGATGCTGGCGGGCGGGTACCTGGTGCTGAGCCAGGAAACGCACTTGCTCGGCATCCGCATGACCTACCGGCCGCTCAGCTTCGGATCGATGATGGTCTTCTACGCCTTTCTGATCGGCATCAGCGACCCGGTCCGCAAGCTGTCCGACGTGTTCAACACCGTGCAGAAGGCGGTCGCCGCGGCCGAGCGCGTCTACCCGCTGCTGGACCGCGAACCGACGATCCGCGATCCGGAGCGGCCGCGCGAATTGCCTTCGCCGCACGCCGAATTGATCTTCGACCACGTGCAGTTCCACTACCAGGAAGGCCGGCCCGTGCTGCGGGACGTCTGCTTGCGGATCCGGCACGGCGAGACGGTCGCCCTGGTCGGTCCCAACGGTTGCGGCAAATCGACGCTGCTGAACCTGATTCCCCGCTTCTACGACCCGACGTCGGGCGAAGTCCGCCTGGACTACGTCAACCTGCGCGACGTGCGGATGCGCGACCTGCGGCTGCAGATCGGCCTGGTCACGCAACACACGCTGCTGTTCGACGACACGATCATGGATAACATCCGCTACGGGTCGCCGCACGCCAAGGACGAGCAGGTGATCGAGGCGGCGCGGCAGGCCCACGCCCATCACTTCATCACGACCTGCCTGGAACACGGCTACCAGACCCAGGTGGGAGAACGGGGCGGCCGGCTGTCAGGCGGCCAGCGGCAGCGCATCGCCCTGGCGCAGGCCATCCTCCGCGATCCGCAAATCATGCTGCTGGACGAAGCGACCAGCCAGATCGATCCGGAAAGCGAGCAGTTGATTCACAAGGCGCTCAGCGAATTCATCCGCGGCCGCACCACGCTGATGATCACGCACCGCGCTTCCACACTGGCCCTGGCCGACCGGATCGTCGTGATGGACGAGGGCCGGATCGAGGACCAGGGCACGCACCAGCAACTCCTGCAACGCTGCTCGTTGTACCAGCGGTTGTACCAGTCGGAATTTCGTGAATCGGCGTAAGCGTTCTTGGAACCCCTGGCGCAAGCGAACATGTAGCCCGAAGCGTCAGCGAGGGAGCCTTGTTGAAGAAATGAGAAGTTGATGTCACTGCAAGAATCGCCGTCGATCTCCGACACGCCGATCCCGCCTTGCCCGGCCGAGTTGCTCCGCTGCCCGCTCAGCGACCAGCCGCTGCACTGGCTCGCCGGGGCTGAACTCCAGCGGCTGCGCGGCGAGATCGCCTTGG
>JAGFJK010000391.1 GCA_024102795.1 Pirellulaceae bacterium | reverse complement strand
GATTGAGGACAATCGCTCCACCAACTGTGTAGCCCGATTGTCCCCAAGCGGGTCCGTGTGCGCGGTCCGGCGGAACGCCGGACGAGCGATTGAGGACAATCGCTCCACCAACTGTGTAGCCCGACTGTCCCCAAGCGAGCCCGTGTGCGCGGTCCGGCGGAACGCCGGACGAGCGATTGAGGACAATCGCTCCACACTGACGCGTCGGGCTTCCAAGCGGAGGGGTGATTACCCGGAATTCACTCCCTCGGCCCCATCGTGGGCGTACCGTTCTTCACGGCAGTCGTCCGTCGATGCCCACTCGCGGCAGCGCGGCGCCCAGCGGCAGGGCGCCGATGTCCGGCGGCCCCTGGTCCAGCTCGCGCTGCGAATCGGGCCAGGCCTCCGGGATCGCCTGCCCGGCGTCGATCGCCGGACTGCCAGGCGCCAGCCGCAAGTCGGACGGCTGAGTCCAATCGCTGGCCAGGTTCACCAGCCGCGGGTCGGCGACCCGATCGTTGGTCGTCCAACCGGGTGCATAGTACTTCCGGCTGTCCTCGAACAACGGCGAACCGCGGAGCCGGGCGAACGGATCGCCGGGCAGCAGTGGGCCCTGGTTCACACCCCAGAGCAGGTTGCCGCCTTCGCGCAGGGGTCCGGCCAATTTGCCCAGGATCACCGTTCCCGGGACGCGGTCCGCCTGCACGAACAGGTTGTTGAACACGTCGCGTTCGGTATCCCGCAGGCTCACGGCGCCCAGGCCGAACAGGAAGTAATCGCGGAACACGGGTTCTCGGCGAAGGAACGTGTTGTGGTAGACCCGCATCACGGGATACGTGGGGCTGCCGTGGTCGCTGATCAGGTGGCCTTCATGATGCAGGAACGCGCCGCTGGGGTCCGGTTCCGCGGGCAGGCCGTAGTAAACTCCCGCCCGCTGGTCGAACACGTTCCGATAGACGTAGACTCCCGAATCCGGATCGTGCGTGGCGGGCGATTCGTCCTTGTCGATCTCGTGCTGCTGGAACACGCCCAGGCAGGCCCCGATCCAGTTGTCGTGAACGTGGATCGTATGCCAGCGCAGCTTGGCGCCGCATTCCAGCCCGTCGTCGTTGAAGTTGTCGACAAAATTATGGTGGAAGCGCAGGTTGCGGGCGAAGCGCAGAAACGCAAAGTCGTGGTCGTCGGTAAACTCGCAGTGAGCCAGCTCGATCTCCTCGTTCACCGGCTGGCCGTTCTGCAGCACGATCTGGTAGCTGGCGGTGCCGCGGTACTTCATGTGAGCCCGGCCCGACCAGGGCGCGGCCAGCCCGCGGAAGGCCGAGTGGGTGACGCCGATCTGCTGCGAAGCGTTGATCAGCAGGCCGGGAAAGCCGCCGTAGACGGTCAAGTGATCGAGCTGGATGTGATGCGAGCCGTAGATGTGGATCATCGGGCTGCCGGTCGCTCCGCGCAGCACCAGCCCCTCGAGGCGCACGTGCTGGATGCCGCTGATCCGCAGCACGTCGTCGCCGAATCCCACGGCCACGACCAGCGGCAGCTTGCGCGGATCGGTCTCGCCGCGGTAAGCCCGTGGGCCCAGCCCGGCGAGCTGATGATGCGCCAGCCGGACGTGGATCCGGCTGGTTTCGCGGTTGAACCACAGACCGGGCCCGCAGTAGACGGTGTCGATGCCGGCTTGCTTGTTCTTGGGCTGCAGCTCGTTGCTGGACCGCAGATCCTCCAGCGTGCGATAGCCGTGCAGCGGAACCATGGAATCGGCGAAGTGGCCCAGCGCCAGGGGACGCTGATCTTCCAGGCCCCACATCGGTTCCCACGACGCGGGCAGGAACTGGTACGGCGCCCGCCGGCTGTCGGCGGCGGGGTACGAGCGGGTCGAAACGTACTCGTCTTCCGCGCCGTCCGGGGCGGGTTCCCAACTGCTGGCCGGCGACTCCAGGAACTCGCGCAGCCCGCCGTCCAGCACCGGCAGTTCGCCCGGATAGGCGGCGATCACAATCGGCGCCTCGGCCGTGCCGGACCGTGTGAGGGCGACTTTCTCGTAGTACACGCCGCCGCGCATGTAGAGCGTATCGCCGGCGTTCAGTTGCCGGACGGCGTGTTGCAACGACCGCCAAGGCCGGGCGAGCGACCCGTTGCCGGCGTCATCCCCGCGACTCGGATCCACATAGTACGCGGGTCCCGCGGTCAACTGGCCCGGCCGGGCCTGCGGCAGCGGTCGCTGCGGCGGGTGCGTCGTCGCCGGCACGTCGAGCGACGCGGGCTGCTGCAACAGCACGCTGCCGGTGTCCTGGTCCCGCGTGCAGACGATCGACTGCCGCCTCTGGCCCGCGCGGACCTGCATCGTATTCACCTGGTCTGCCTGCCGATCGAACAGCAGGCGGTTGCTGCAGGCGAGCTGCCGGGCATCGGCGGGCAGCAGCACCTCGAAGTACAGCCACGCGTCTTTCAGCGTCACTTCCTTGCCGACCCACCGCAGCGGGCACTGCGGGCCGCCGTCGGCACGCACCTGGAACGTCCGCCGCAGGTAGGGCAGGATCTGATCGTCGATGCCGGTCGAGTGTTCCAGGTCGAGCGGTTGGCTGCCGCGCCGCAGCACCTGCTCCAGATCGCCCGGATGGACTCGCAGCGCGACTTCCAGCCGGCACCTCGCCGCGTTGTACTCGACCTCCGCCAGGCTGACGTGGAAGGGATGGGCCTGAGCGGGAAGAGCGGCGGCGGCCAGGATCAGCAGACAGGCACCCGCGCAAACGTGAAGTCTCATGGCTTCGCCTCCTGGCCTTGCTGTTGCTGCATTTCATTCCGTTCCCGCTGCTGCTTGAACAGTTGGAAGCGTGACTTGACGACTTGCGGCGGGAAGTGATTGTTCGCCGGGTCCACGTCGGCCGTTTCGCCGTGCGGGTCCAAAGTGAGGCTCTTCAATTCCTTGGCGGTGATGATCAGCTTGGAAACCTGGCGGCTGTTGCGGCGCCAGATTTCCGCGGGAATCCGCAATTCGTCCGAGCTGCCGTCGGTGTAATCAATCCGCAGCAGGATGGGCATTACGAGCCCGCCCAGGTTGTCGAAGTCAACCACGTAGAAATTCTGCTTGGATTCGAGCAACTGCTTTTCCCGCTCGTCGAGTCGTTCCAGGAACTTCTGGTACGCCTTGCGATCCGCGTCGGTAACCTGCAGTTCGTCGAAGTCGTTATAGAAATCCTTCAGCTCCGGAAACGCCGCGGCGCGTTTCGGCAGCTCGGCGTTGCGCTGCTGGGCCAGCGTCGGCGGCCGGGCGTCCCGCTCCTCGCGCCGCCTGGTCTTGTCGACGTCGGGATTGCCCGTTTCGGCCTGGAACAGGCGGACGCCGCGGATGGCGATGTCGGTGTGGTCGGTGGTGTAGAACCAGCCTCGCCAGAACCAGTCCAGGTCGACGCCCGAGGCGTCCTCCATGGTGCGGAAGAAATCGGCGGGCATCGGCCGCTTGAACTGCCACCGCCGAGCGTACTCGCGGAAAGCGTAGTCGAACAGCTCGCGGCCGAGGATCGTCTCGCGGAGTATGTTCAGGGCCGTGGCCGGCTTGGCGTAGGCGTTGTTGCCGAACTGCAGGATCGACTCGGAGTTGGTCATGATCGGCACCTGGCTGGTGCTGCGCATGTAGCCCACGATGTCCCGCGGTTCGCCCCGCTGCGACGGGTATTTGTCCTCCCATTCCTGCTCGGCAAGGTATTGCAGGAACGTGTTCAGCCCCTCGTCCATCCAGGTCCACTGGCGTTCGTCGCTGTTGACGATCATCGGAAAGTAGTTGTGGCCGACCTCGTGGATCACGACTGAAATCAGGGCGTACTTGGTGCGTTTGGAGTAGGTCCCGTCCTCTTCGGGCCGCGGCCCGTTGAAGCAGATCATCGGGTATTCCATGCCATAGACGGGTCCGTTGACCGAGATGGCGACGGGGTATGGGTAATCGAACGTATAGCGCGAGTAGACATTCAAGGTGTGCACGATGGCGTGCGTGGAGTACTTGCTCCACAGCGGCTCGGCTTCCTTCGGGTAGAACGACATCGCCAGCACGCGGTTGCCGCCGACCGCATGGCCCTGGGCGTCCCAGATGAACTTGCGGGAAGTGGCGAAGGCGAAGTCCCGCACGTTGTCCGCCTTGAAGATCCAGGTCCTCGTGCCTTGCGGCTTGTGGGCTTCGTTCGCCTGGGCCTCGGCGGGAGTGACGATGAACACCGGTTTGTCGGCCTGCAACGCCTGCTGCAGCCGCTGCTGCTGCTCGGCGGTCAGCACCTGGCCGGCATTCAGCAGCGTGCCGGTGGCGGCCACGACGTGATCGTCGGGGACGGTGAGGCGGACCACGAAGTTGCCCAGTTCCAGCGTGAACTCGCCGGCGCCCAGATACTGCTTGTGCTGCCAGCCGGTGACGTCGGTAAAGGCGGCCAGCCGCGGGTACCACTGGGCGATCTCGTAGATGTAGTTTCCATCCTTCTCGAAGAATTCGTAGCCCGTCCGCCCGCGCAGCAGGCGGGCGTCGTTCAGACGATAGTTCCAGTGCACGTGAAACTCGAACGTCTCGCCGGGCCGCAAGGTGGCTGGCAATTCGACGCGCATCATCGTCTTGACGATCGTGTGGGCCAGGTCCCGGCGGGCCGCGTCCTGGACGGCCGTGATCTGAATCGCTCCGTCGAACTGCTCGCGGGCCAGCAATCCGCGGAGCATCTCCAGCTCCAGGCGTCCTTCCAGCGACGGCGCCGTGGCGGTCAGCGAAGCGTCCGAGTTGCGGGCGAACAGGTTCGGGTCCAGTTGCAGCCAGAGATAGTTCAGGTGATGGGGCGAATTGTTGGTGTAGGTGATCCGCTCCGAGCCCTCGATCGACTGCCGGGCGTCATCCAGGCGGACGTCGATCTCGTAATCGCAGCGTTGCTGCCAGTAACCCGGCCCCGGAGCGCCGGCGCCGCTGCGGCTGGCATTGGGGGTGGGAAGCAGCTCTTCGAGTTGCCGGAACTTGTCTTCGTCGGCCGCCGCTTGCCCCCGGGCGATGCTGGCCGGCAGGAGCACAGCGCTGGCCGGCAAGAGCACGGCGCTGGCCGGCAGCAGCGTGG
>JAGFJK010000199.1 GCA_024102795.1 Pirellulaceae bacterium | reverse complement strand
TGGACGCCGGTCCGAGTGACCTTGGACGGCGGGGAACAGGGACTGCGGGGCCAACTGGTGATTGTCGTGGCGGATGCCGACGGCGTGCCGGTCCGCTTTGTCCCGGCGGCCGACAACCTGAACCTGGCTCCCGGTCAACAGCAGACGGTGACTTGCTACGCGCGTTTCGGCCGCGTGCGGGAGCGACTGGGAGTGCAGGTGGGCGATGGGCAAACCGTCTCGTGGGAGACGTGGGTGGAGGCGGACGAGATCCCGGCGGCGTTGCCGGCCACACGCGAGCTGTTTCTGACGATCGGCCCCGAAGTGGGACTGGCCGAGATGGTGGCGAACAATCTCCGCCACAGTCCGCAGGGGGCCACCTCCTCGCGGCTCGACGATCCGCAACGGCTGCCGACCGACTGGTGCGGCTACGAAGGCGTGGACGTGATCGTGCTGACGACCAGCCAGACCGAGCTGCTGGACCGGATCAGCGACCAGCAGTTGGCGGCTCTGGAGCAGGCGATCCGCATGGGTGGGCGGATGCTGTGGTGCGTCGGGCGGCGCGGCGGGGAGGTGTTTCGCGGCGACAGCCGCTGGAACCGTTTTGCGCCTGGCGAGTTCGCGGGTGTGCGAGGGATTCGGGACACCACGAGTCTGGAAAGCTTTGCGGGAGCGATGGAGCCGCTGGACGCGGTGCCCGGCTTCTCGCGGATTACGGGCCTGGCTGCCAGCACGTTCAAACCGGTTGCGGGTCGGATTGAATTGTCAGAGACGGCGGCCGGCGGCGAGCGCGTGCCGCTGCTGATCCGTTATCCGTACAGTTTTGGCCAGCTCACGCTGCTGACGCTGGACCTGGACGAGGCGCCGTTCGACGCCTGGGCCTCGCGTCCCAGGTTTGCCGCCATGATGTTGCAAACCATTTTCGATAATCGGGCGGAGCGGTCGGGGGATTCGAGTCTGGGGCAGGTGAGCCACGTCGGCTATGACGACCTGGTGGGCCAGTTGCGCGGGGCGCTCGACCAGTTTCCCGGTGTCACGCTGGTCGCCTTCTCCTGGGTCGCCGTGCTGATCGGCATGTATATCCTGCTGATCGGGCCGGGCGATTACTTCCTGTTGCGCAAACTGCTGGGGCGCATGCATTGGTCGTGGATCACCTTTCCGCTGGTCGTGATCTTGTTTGCCGGGCTGGCCTGGTACCTGGCGGGTCGAGTGCGCAGCCCGACGTTGTTGTTGAATCAGGTGGATATCCTGGATTTCGACGCCGCCAGCCAATTCGGGCGGAGCACGACCTGGACTCATATCTACAGTCCGCAAGCGGGTCGCTACGACCTGCGGCTACCCGACTGGCATCCGCAATCGCAGCAGCGAGGCACAGCCAGCCTGCTGGCGTGGCAAGGTTTGCCCGGCAAGGGATTGGGTGGCATGGCCGCGGCGCAGCCCGTGTTGGGGCAGCGAGCGGGCTACAGCGTGGCGGCGCCGGGGGGCGGAGCGGAGCCGAGCGAAGGGCGAGTGGACGGGCTGCCGGTGCTGGTCTCCGCGACTCGCAGCCTGGTCGCACGGCGGCGATTCGACTGGACCGCCGAGGCCGAAAGCGATCTCGAACTGCGTTACGATAACAATCTGCTCCGCGGTTCGTTCCGCAATCCGTTGCCCGTGACATTGACGGGTTCCGCCGTGATGTACGGCGACTGGGTCTATTCGCTGGAAGGCGACCTGCCGCCCGGCGCGACGGTGCGACTGCAGGACCTGCCACCGCCGCGCGTGCTGGAGTGGCGGTTAACTCGCCGCCGCGTGGTCGAGCAGGAAGCGATCAGCTTGCGCTGGGACGCCTCGCAGATCGACGACCCGGCCCGGCTTGTGGAGGTGATGATGTTTCACCGCGCCGCCGGCGGCCAACGCTACACGCAGCTCTCGCATCGCTACCAGGGTTACTTGGACTTGAGCGATCATTTGCAAGCCGGCCGCGCCATCCTGGTGGGCCGCAGCCGCGAACCGGCCGCCGCTTTGGTGCGGGACGGCCAGGCTCTGGACGAACACTATCGGCAACGGTGGACCTGGTGCCGAGTCGTTTATCCAGTGCGGGTCGGCACGGCCCAGCCCGCGGCGATGAAGCCCGAACCCGCTGCCACAAGGTAGGCCCAACTTGATCAAGACCAACGACCTGACGAAAAAGTATGGCGAGATGTACGCCATCAAGTCGATCGACCTGGACCTGAGCGAGGGCGACTTATTCGGCTTTATCGGTCCCAACGGCGCCGGCAAGACGACCACCATGCGGATCCTGGCCACGCTGCTCAACCCGACCTGGGGCGAAGCGTATGTCTGCGGCAACTCGATCTACAACCGGCCCAAGGAGATCCGGCGGCTGGTCGGGTACATGCCGGACTTCTTCGGCGTCTACGACGACATGAAGGTGATCGAATACCTGGAGTTCTTCGCCGCGGCCTATCGGATCAAGGGCGAGGCGCGGCGCAAGGTGTGCGATGAAATGCTGGACGTCGTGGACCTGGAATTCAAGCGCGACGCCTACGCCAACACGCTGTCCCGCGGGCAGACGCAGCGGCTGGGCCTGGCCCGCGTGCTGCTGCACGACCCCAAGGTGCTGCTGCTGGACGAACCGCTCAGCGGCCTCGACCCGCGAGCGCGGATCGAGATGCGCAACCTGCTCCGCCGCCTGGGACAGATGGGAAAGACGATCATCGTGTCCAGCCATATCCTGCCGGAGCTGGCCGACATCTGCAACAAGATCGGCATCATCGACCGCGGCGTGATGAATGTCTGTGCCGAGGTGTCCCAGGTGATGAAGCAGGTCCGCCAGCACACGGTGCTGCACGTGGCGGTCCGGGCGGACCAGGAGCGGGCGGCCCGTCTGCTCGAACAGCAACCGGCCGTGGAACAGGTCTCGGAGCAGCAGGGGATTCTGCATGTCCGCCTGCGTCCGGGAGTGGACGACTACAGCGGGATCCCCACGCTGCTGGTCGAAGCCGGCCACCGGCTGACGCTGTTCCGCGAGGAAGAAGTGAACCTGGAGTCGGCCTTCATGACGCTGACCAAGGGCCAGGGCAAAGTCGACCGCGCCACGTAGGACGAGCCGGTTGGCAGTTGGCTGTTGTCAGTTGTCAGTTATCATTTTGCAATTTGCAATTTGCATTTTGCAATCCCCCATCACCGCGACGGTGCTCCACCATTGGCGACTGGCCTCCGGCCTGTCAAACTGGGGCCCGTCCCACCCAGCCACCGCCGGTCCTGCGTGTGGAAAACCGCCAATCCGTTGGACCGGCGGGCGGGATTTTCTCATAATCACGGCTTGGCCAGCCGCGAACCCGATGGCCGCGAGTCGGCGCGATGGGCGGGCGATCGGATCGAGTGTTGGCGGACGGGTGGCCGGAAAGCGATTGACTCATGGGCGAAGTCACACAGGTCCTGACGGAGATCCAGGGAGGCGACCCGGTGGCCTCCGAGCGGTTGTTGCCGCTGGTCTATCACGAACTGCGGCGCCTGGCCGCTCAGCGCCTGGCCCAGGAAGCTCCCGGCCAGACGCTGCAAGCCACGGCGCTGGTCCACGAAGCGTATATGCGACTCGTGACGGCCGAGTCGCGGCAGACGTGGCAGTCCCGCGGCCACTTCTTTGCGGCCGCGGCCCAGGCGATGCGGCGAATTCTGGTCGAAAATGTGCGGGCTCGGCGGACGCTCAAGCGCGGCGGTGGCCGACTCCGGGTGGAGGTGGCCAACTGCCCGGAGCCGTGCCAGGACGACGCCACCGACATCCTGGAGCTGGATCAGGCGCTGGCGAAACTGTCCCGGCACGACCAGCGCAAGGCGATGCTGGTCGAACTGCGATTCTTTTCCGGACTGACCATGGAACAGGCGGCCGACGCACTCGGAATCTCAGTCGCAACCGCTTACCGGGAATGGGCTTATGCCCGCGCCTGGCTGCACCGCGAGATCTTCGACGGCTCGGACTGAACCGGACTGGTCCAAGAGCGGCAAGATTCTTTGAGAGGCCCGGCGACCAAATCTCGCATTAGTTTCCAGCGGCCAGGCGGCTGGGCAAACGTCGTGACGCCGGCAGCGGCCGCGGCGCATCTCAGGTTGGAGAGCCGTCTTGATGACGGATGAAGAACGAATTTTCCAGGCGGCCGTTGAAGTTGCCGCTCCGGGGGAGCGAGCCGACTTGTTGCGCCAGCTTTGCGGCGACAACCGCCGGCTGCGGAAGTGCGTCGAAGCCTTGCTGCGGCATCATGACGCGGCGGGAGATTTCCTGGAAACTCCACCATCGGGGCTGGACTGGGCGGCGCTACGTGCCAGCGAGACGCACAATGGCTGCGGCGACGATTCCGTGGACCTGCCGCGCGGCGTTCACCGCGCAAGCCAGCAGGCGATGTTCGAACCTCCCGACCGCCCCGGACTGCTCGGCCGTCTGGACCACTACGAGATTCTGGACGTGCATGGGTCGGGCGGCATGGCCGTTGTGTTCCGGGCGTATGATCCGAAGCTGGCTCGGCAGGTGGCGATCAAGATGCTGGCGCCGGAGTTGGCCGAGCGGCCCGCGGCGGGGGAACGGTTCTTGAGGGAAGCCCGGGCCATGGCCCTGGTGCGGCATCCCCACGTGGTCACGATCCACGGGATCGAGGATCGGGGACCGCTGCCGTATCTGGTGATGGAGTTTGTCCAGGGCATCACGTTGCAGGAGCGGATCGACGCTCGGCAACCGTTCGACCTGGCGGAAACCTTGCGGATCGGTCAGCAGATCGCCGAGGGCCTTGCCGCCGCCCACGCCCTGGGACTGGTCCACCGGGACATCAAGCCCGCCAATATTCTGCTGGAGGGCGACAGGGGGCAAGTGAAGATCGCCGACTTCGGCTTGGCGCAGGCGGCCCGCGAGGCGGGTGGCGAGCTGTCGCGGGAAATTGTCGGCACGCCTCAGTACATGCCGCCGGAGCAGGCCCGCGGCGAGGTGCCGGACCAGCGGGGCGACCTGTTCAGTCTGGGCGGTGTGCTGT
>JAGFJK010000195.1 GCA_024102795.1 Pirellulaceae bacterium | reverse complement strand
CCTGACCAGGCGCTCGCGCCACGCCGCGGCCGGCAAGTCCTCCAGAATGCCGTCGTCGGTCAACCGGCTGCCGGTAGTGGTTTCCGCATGGTCCAGGACCAACGCTTCCGCGGGAATGGAATGCGACACGCGAAACGCCCGCACCAGCCCGGTCGCCAGTCCCGCGTAGAGTGTTTGACCGTCGTCCGAAAAACACAGCGACGTCACGTCGGCCACCCGCCACGGCCTGCCGAGGATACCGCCGGTTTCCACGAAGCGGCAGGTCAGCGTGTCGCCGTGGGCCGTGGCCAGCAGCCGGCCATCGCGGCTGATCGCCACGGCGCGCACCGGGAGATCCAACAAGGCGGGGCGGCCAACGCGCGAGCCCGCCGGTGCATCCCAGAATTCGATGAGGTGCTGTCCGGTGACGGTCAGCACGCGGTTTCCGTCGGGAGTGAACCGCACGTCGGAAAGCTCGCCGCGGGTCGGAATCGCTCCCCGCGGCTCGCCTTGGCCATCCACTGGCCAGATCCGCAGGCGGTCCAGGCGGTCGGTCACCAGCACGGTTCTCCCGTCGGGCGAGATCGCCGCGCCGCCTCGCCGAAGCGCTTGCTTGTCGGGCGAAAACACGGCCAGCAACGGGACGGGGCTGCCGACGGGGCGGCCCGTCTGGTCGTCGTACACCAGGACTTCGCCCTTGGTCTCGTCGACGCTGCACACGCAGAGGATGCGCTGGCCGTCGGCGCTGTAGGCCACCCGGACCACATGGTGGGGCGCGCGGAGGGGCGAGCCGGCCGGTAACCCGCTGTCCGCGTCCAGGCGATGGACGTCGGCCCCTTCGGCAATGACCAACTGCTGTCCGTCCGGCCGAAATGCCGCCGGCAGGCTGGCCGCCGAGTCGCTGTGCGGCAAGGGGAGCGGGTGTCCGAGCAGTTCCCCCGTGGTCGCCGACCACCGCGCGGCGTGCCCCCCGGTGATCGTCAGCACGGTCTGACCATCGCGGCTGACCTCAACCGACTCCAGCGGCGAGGTGTGAGGCAAAATCTGACGCGTCGCACGCGGCTCGGGCACGGACCAGATGGCGGCCGGGGAGCGTCCCGCCAAGAATAGCGTGCGGCCATCGGGCCCGAATCGCAGAGTGCTCACCGACGCCGGCACCGAAAACGTACCCAGCAGATCGCCGGGCCGCGCCAAGTTCCAGAGCCGGATCGTGGTGCACTGCAATCCCGGCTGGCCGGCCGCCGCGGCCAGCACCAGGCCGTCGGGGGCCAGGGCCATCGCGGTCAGTCCCGTGGCGTCGCCAAACGCGTCACCGATGGCGTCGCCGGTCGTCGCGTTACTTAGTTGATAGCGAGGCGCGCGCGACGTCGAGTCTTGAACGTAACGCACCAGGGTCGCCGCTCGCGGTCCGATGCGAATCGGATACTCGGGCCGCCAGCCGTCGCCCGGAGGCAACCGAGTCGCCGGGCCCAGCGGCTGTCCGTCGTCGGCCCGCCAGCGATGCAGGAGCAGCCCGGTGGCGGGCTGCCCGTCGTCCGCCAACTCGGGAACTTGCCGGAGCAGGGCAAAGCTGGACCCGTCGGAGCTGAATGGTCCATCGCCGCTTCGAGGCGGCTGGAACTGCCCGGCCTCCGGCGCCAGGGGGTCGCTGATCCGCTGGCCCGCATGCAGGTCGAACAGTTCCACTCGCTGTGGCTCCCAGCAGATCGCCAGCAAGCGATCGCGCCGGGCATTAACGAACAGTTGCGAGAAGCCCGCTCCGCTCCACGGATACCGCTGGTAACGACTGACCGGCAGGTTCAAGTCTCCAAACACGATTTCGGCACCAGGGGCCAGGCCGACGAATCGAGTGGCACTCGCGCCGAAGCGAAGGGACTCCAGTCGCGGTGCCACAACGTCACCCAGCGCTTGCGTGGAGAACCTGGCGTCGCCCGCATTCCAGCTCGCGACGTGGGAAATGGGCGGTTGCCCGGCGACCGTCACCAGCAGGGCCAGTTCCGGCTGGCCGACTTCCGTCCGGAAGTCCAGATGGGCGCCCTCGCCGGTTTTCAGCGGAGAGGACAGCAGGGGTCGGGGCATGTCGTCGAGGACCGCCGCCAGATTAGCTTGGATGGCCCGCCTCAGTGCGGTCTCTTCCGCGGGCAGCTTGTTCAAGGAAGTCGCCAGCCAGAGCAAGCCTTCCCGCAGCTCGCCGCGCTGCACGAAGTTCTCGCCCTTTTCGGCGGCCAGGCGGGCTTCGTTGCGCACGGCCACGTCGCGCAGGCGGGTCGTCCGTTGCTGTTCGGCGGCCAATTGGCGATAAGCGGCCCACAGTTCGCGCCGCGCCAGGTCTGCGTCGCCAGTGGCCCGTTGCGCCGCGTCGCGCTGGCCGCGAACCGCCACCTCCGCCCGCGTGGCGCGAATCGCCTGCCAGATGCTCACGGGACCCGCCACCAGCAGCACCAGGATTAGCGCGCCCAAGGGCAGGACCAGGCGAGCGTGTTTCAGGGCCAGCTTCCGGCACCGGTACACCCAGGACGGCGGGCAGGCCGTGACCGGTTCGTGGCTCAGATATCGTTCCACGTCGGCCGCCAGATCCAGCGCCGTGGCGTACCGCCGATTGCGGCTTTTCTCCAGCGCCTTCATCACCACCCAGTCCAGTTCGCCGCGGACCAGCGCGGCCAGCCGCCGCGGCTCGGTCCGCCGCTGCGCCGAGATGTCCGGCAGCGCGTCTCCCGATTGGCTGAGCCGCTGGCTGGGAGTGGCCGGTTCGTGTTCGCGGATCAGCCTCAGGACCTGGTCCCAGGTGGCGTTGGCAAGCCGGGCCCGCGGCAGGGGAGTGGAGCCGGTGAGCAACTCGTAAAGCAGCACGCCCAGCGAGTAGACGTCGCTGCGCGTGTCGATGTCCAGGCTGCCCGTTTCCGCCTGTTCGGGACTCATGTACTCCAAAGTGCCGATGATCTGGCCGTGCAACGTGCGCAGGGTCTCATCGGCCAGCCGATGGCTGACCGCCTTGGCGACTCCAAAGTCGATGACCTTCGGCACGGGCTTGCCATCACACAGCGACACCAGCACGTTCGAGGGCTTGATGTCTCGGTGGATCACGCCCTTCTGGTGAGCGTGCTGAATCGCTCGGCAAACGGGCACGAACAACCGCAATCGCTCGACCAGCGTCAGCCGGTTTTGATCGCAATAGTCGGTGATGGACGCGCCGCGCACCAGTTCCATCACGAAGTAGGGCCGCCCCGACTGTGTGGTCCCCGCGTCCAGCACGCGGGCGATATTCGGGTGGTCCATCATGGCCAGCGCCTGGCGTTCGGCTTCAAACCGGGCAATCACGGCTCGCGAGTCCATGCCTGGTTTGATGATCTTCAGGGCAACCGGGCGGCGGACCGGTTGCTGTTGCTCCGCCAGGTACACCACGCCGAAGCCACCCTCCCCGATCTGCTCCAGCAGTTTGTAGTTGCCGATCCATTCGCCCGGGCGCTCCGGCGGCACGGCCGGCAACTCCGGTCGCGGCGGGTGTTCGAGGAATGATCCCAGTCGAGGGCAGGCGTCCAGCAAGCGGTCGATGTGCTGCCGAAGTTGGCTATCGCCCGAACAGGCCGCGTCCAGGTACGCGCTGCGTTGTTGCTCGTCCTCCAGGTCCAAGGCCGTATCGAAGATCGCTCGTTCGTTCATTCCGGACTCCGGCAACTGGTAGTGGCAAGACCGGTCAGGCCAGCTCATTGAACAGGAAGGCGCGGGCATAGACCCAGATGCGATCGGCCGTGCGGGGAGACACTTGAAGGATTTCGGCCGCCTCACGGCCGGACAACCCGGCAAAGAAGCGGAGCTTCACCAGTTCGGCCGCCTGGCGATCGGTCCGTTCCAGTTTGCCCAGGGCCTCGTGCACCGCCAGGACGTACTCCTCGTCCTCGGGCATGGCAATGCTCAATTCGTCCAGCGGCTGGCGAGTCCTGCCGCCGCCGTGCTTCAGGCTGCGTTTGCGCCGCGCCTGCTCGACCAGAATTCGCCGCATCGCCTCGGCGGCCGCCGCGAAGAAATGCGATCGTCCATCCCACCACGGCGCCTGCGGGACGTCGACCAGGCGGAGGTACGCTTCGTGGACCAGCGCGGTGGGTTGCAGCGTGTGCCCAGGGTGTTCCTGCTGCAGCTTGCTGACCGCGAGCTGCCGCAAGCGTTCGTAGACCAACGGCAGCAACTCGTCCGACGCGATCTGCTCGCCGGCCGCAACTCGCTGCAGGATCCGCGTGACGTCGCCCATGTCCTGATCGGCGGGGTCTGGATCGAGTTCAGAAAGTACCCACATTCAGCATACCAGCATTCTCAAGGACTCCGCACCGCCGCGTGCTCACTTGCACCCGACCGCGGCGTCCAGGCCGGCCTGGTCCCGGTACTGGACAGCGGATCGGGACAGGTTGGCACGATCAACCCGTCACTCTTACATGCGAAAAAGGACGGTGGATTACGCCACGACAGGCGGCGATGTGGCCCACGCCGAGAAATTGGAAGAAGAGGTGAAATTCTGATCAGCGAACCGGTCGAGCCCGGATCGGGTCTTGTAAGCAACCGCCGCGAGCGGCTAAAACCAAATGGGGAACTTAGGGAGGCTTTGCCATGTCCTCGCACATTCTACAGCGCCCGACGCTGGTCCTGAATCGCAACTGGCAGCCAATCCATGTGGCGACGGTGGCGCGGGCGCTGGTCATGCTGTGGAGCAAGGCGGCACGAGTTGTCGACCCCACGGACTTTCAGCTCTACGATTGGGACGATTGGACTCGCCTGCCACTGCAGGCGGACCAGCCAAGCGTGCGGGCCGTGCGGTTCAGCCTCCGGGCACCCGAAGTGATTGTGCTCAGCGGCTACGACCGCGTGCCGCGGGCCACGGTCAAGTTCAGCCGCCGCAACATCTTCAAGCGCGACGGCTTCCGCTGCCAATACTGCGGCAAGCAGCCCGGCAGCGAAGCGCTGACGATCGACCACGTCCTGCCGCGTTCGCAGGGAGGTGAGTCGCGGTGGGAGAACTGCGTGCTGGCCTGCATGCGCTGCAACCTGCGGAAGGCCGACCGCACTCCGGAGCAGGCTCAGATGCGCCTGCAAGCCCAGCCCGTGCGGCCCCGCTGGACGCCGCTGTACGCCTACAGCCAGGGACGCATCGAAAGCTGGTCGAAGTTCATCAGCGAGGCGTACTGGAACGTCGAGCTGGAACAGTAGGGGCGTCTGCGGTAATGATGGGCCGCTGGCTTGTCAGTTGTCAGTTGTCAGTTGGAACGGCCCCGTTCCACGGAAGTTGCTGAAAGATGGCATCGGCGGCGGCTTCCAGCAGCCGGGCCAGCCGGCCGGCTTGTTCGGCGGCTGTCCTGCCATCGGAATCGCTTCGGGCCGCTGGGGAACGCGGGGGACAGGTGTTGCCGTCTGTCCCCTGCGTCACCCTCTTTTGCGCTGGCAACGTTCCGGCATCGTGGTCGCGGAGACCGTGTTTCGCGGTTGAGTCGGCTTCGACCACCGTTCCGACCCACCAGCGATCGGGCGGGAGCCATTCACGTGCGGTTGGTCCCACACCGCCGGCCGCGGCCGCTGGCCGGGAGGCCGCTTCGCCTTCGCCTTCCCCGTCGCTGGGCTGATTCAGGTAGTTGAGAACCAGCAGCACGTCGTTCGGGGCCAGATTTCGATCGCCGCTGACATCCACATACGGAGGCGGCGCCAGCCCCGCAGCCAGCGCGGGCAGGGGACCCGTTCCCTGGGAGTTGATCTGGTTAATCAGGATCAGGGCGTCGCTGGGCGCCACCATCAGGTCGTCGTTGACGTTGTGCGGGTCGCGCGGATTCTGCCAGGGACTTGGCGGCAAGTCGGGCGAACCGACCGTCAGGCGAGCGGTTTGAGACGCGGCGCTGTAGGCTGTGTGACCTCCACGCCGTTCGGCGACCGACAGATCGGCGCGAAACTCCTCGCGTTCCACTCCCGTCGCCTGATCCCAAGCGTGAAAAGTCACGTCGATGACGCCGCTGAAGCCGGGATCGGGGACCACCTGCAACCAGTCGTCCGGTTTCAACAACCAGGCCGCATTGGGGCTGACCGTGGCGCGGCGCCAGGTGCCGTCATTGCGAAACCAGAGCTGGCCGCCAGGCGACACGGCAGTGACCGCGATTCCCACCGCGGCGTCTGGATCGGGGTCCCGCACAATCCCGCGCAGCAGATCCGATACCCGTTCGCCTGCCGCGGGCGAGAACTCCTGGCCCGCCGGCACGGACCGCAGCCGCAGCTCGCTGCCCGAGTTCAGCGCAGGCGCCGAATTCTCCCAGGCCGTGAAATCCACGGCGCCCGCGGTTTGCCCGGAGATAAAGTCGACTGCGACGTTGTCGTCGCTGACCCGGACGGGCACCGCCGCCATGCCTTGAAAGTTGCCGCCGAAGGCTTGCACGACGTGCAGTCCGGCCGCCACCGGCAACGACCAGCCTCCCGCCGCGTTGGTGAGTGTCTGCTGCTGACCGGCCAGTACGGAAACGCCCGCCAGTCCCTCGCCCTGGTCAAAACGCCGATTGCCGTTGGCGTCGTCGTACACCACTCCGGTCAGGAATGATTGTTCCGTGTTGGCGGCCGTGATGTGGAGCGTCCAGTAGTGGCGGTAACGACTGTCGGCGTCGTGCGCGTACCCGACGCCGATCTCCCGCGCGGCCGAGTGCAAAGTGGTCAGGCCCAGCAAATGCTGCCGGTGTCCGGGCGGATTGATGCCGGCGTCCACGATCAATTCGTCCATGGCCGTCGCTGCGTCGGCGTAGCCGGCCGCCAGCGACTCGACCGAGTTCCCCTGGCTGGGAAACGAGTAGGTCAGGGCTCCGACTGCCAGCGTCGCCGGCAGCGGATAGCCAAAGTCGCGCAACAACTGGTTGGGCCAGACGCCGGTCACTTGGCTGCGATGGCCAAAGTAGTCGTAGTCCGCCAGCTCCTGCGCTTTCGCTGCCGATGCTGCCGACAGTGCCGAGTTGATGGCCAGCGGTGGCCGAGCTGCGACGTCACTCAGACTGACGGGCAAACCGGCTTCCTGAGCGTATCCGGCCGGATCGTGCCGGGCCCAGTTGAGCTGGTAGACGAAAAATTGCTCCTCGGAGGATACAGCCAGCAGGATCCGCGGCTCCAGCGATTCCAGCAGGATTCGCCGAGATCGGGTTGGCCGAGGTTGAATGCGAGGTCGCAACTTGTCTGTGGACAAGGGGTTCCGCTCACTGCTTGAGGTTCGGTTCCGGGCGGCGCCCGGTGCCGGGACGACCAGCACGTTAAGATAAAAGTAGCGAATTTTGCGCGACTGGGCAAATTAGTAAAGATGAAATCGCTGGTTTGAATTGGCCCGGCGAGCGGGGGCCTTGCCGAGCGGGGGGCATGGCGAGCGGGGGGCGTCAGCCCCCTGTTTCTCCGCCCCGCGGTTTCACCTGGCGAGCGGGGGGCGTCAGTCCGCTGATTCTCCGCCCCGCGATTTCACCTGGCGAGCGGGGGGCGTGAGCCCCCTGTTTCTCCGCCCCGCGATTTCCCATGGATTCAGTGGACAGTCGATGCGCCGCACCGAGAAACAGCGGGCTCACGCCCGCCGCTCGCCTGGACCGGATGCGCCGCACCGAGAAACAGCGGGCTCACGCCCGCCGCTCGCCTAGACTGCCGCTCGCCTGGCCCGCCGCTCGCCTGGTCTCGTTGGCGGGCAGAGCCGGAACTCCGAGAATGAGAAAGTTTCGCGGAAGATGCTGGACGTATGAGCGCGAATCTGTGACAATAGGCAGCGTCGCTCGACACTGCGTCTCCTCTTGCATCTGCTTGCGGAACTTCCGAGGCGTCGGATCGTTATTGTTTCAGGGAGTGCGTCAATGCCCCAGAGAACGAGAACAGGCTTTACATTGGTGGAGATGCTGGTGGTGATCGCCATCATCGGCATTCTGGCGGCGTTGCTGCTGCCCGCGGTGCAGGCGGCCCGCGAGTCCGCTCGGCGGGCTCAGTGCGTGAACAACCTGAAGCAGTTGGCCTTCGCCACGTCCCAGTTTCTGGACGATAAGGGACGTTTTCCGGGGCGTCAGGAGTACCTGGCGGTGCAGGCCGGCAGCCAGTTGGGACGCGGGGGCGCGAACAAGCCGGCCTCGTGGGTTGTGCTGCTGTTTCCGTATATCGATCAGCAGCCGCTGTTTGATCGCTGGGATGCGGACGATGTCTGGTACCAGGACGCCATCCCACACACGACGCTCAACCCGGACCTCTACCCGTACATTGACAACCTGACCTGCCCCAGCCGTGCCAGCTCGAACCGGTCGTCGCCGCTGCTGTCCTACGTGGCCAACGGCGGCTTTTCAGGTTGCGGTGGGGCCGGCTGCGGCGACGCGGGTTCCGAGAATGCCGCCAACGGCATCTTCCTCAATCAGATTGTAGCGCAAGTCCAGGGCGGCGCCGGCTACACGCCGCGAAACCCGGTGCGTTCGGCCCACCTGCGGGATGGAACGTCCACGACGCTGCTGTTCAGCGAGAACCTGCCGGACGACCTGTATTGGAACTCCGTGGGGCCGATTCCCACGCAATCCGGCAGTTATTCGATTCCGGATGCCTCGACGTTCCTGGTGTCGATGAGTCCGACGGTGGCTCGCTGCATAACCACGTTCCTGTTCCACTACACGAACGAATCCCTGACGGCGGACGGCAGCAACACCGTGCCGACGCTGCCCTGGGCCGAGATCTTTTCCATCAACGGCGAGAAGAACCTGGGGCACACCGTCAGCGCCTCCGAGTGGGCCGTGGCTCGTCCGTCCGCCAACCACCGGGGCGGAGTGAATGCGGCGTTCGCCGACAACCACACCGAATTCCTGGTGGACGCCATCGAGTACACGGTCTACCAGCAACTGATGACGCCCAACGGTTTGCGGGCCGCGATGCCGCATAACCGCTACCTGTTGAAGGACTCCGACTGGAAACAGTAGTTTTCCCAGCGGTTTCGAGCGATTCTTCGAGCTCCCGGCCGGTTATCCTCTCCGATTCGGCCGGGAGCTTTTTTTATGGACCGCTCGCTGCTTTCGCGGAGCGATAGGCGACGGAACGCAACTCTCGCGGAGCGAGAGGCGGCAACGGGCGACTCGGGATCACTCGGCCAGCCGGCGGTACTTTTCCTGGTACTTGCGGTACAGCCGCTTGTGGCGGTCCGACAAGTCCACTTGCCGGCCCTGGATGTAGGCCGCTTCCACCCGAGTCTCGGTCTCCAGCGGATTGCCGGTGGTGACGATCAGCGTGGCGTCCTTGTTCGGTTCCAGCGAGCCAACCCGCTCGGCCACGCCCAGGATCTGAGCGGGAGAGAACGTGATGCTGCGGAGGGCTTCGTCCTGCGGCAGGCCGTGGGCGGCAGCCGTGGCCGCGTGGTAGGGCAGGTTGCGGACGTCCGACGCGCCGAAGCGCCCGGACACGGAAATGCAGAACGGGATGCCGGCCGCGTGCAGCCGGGCGGGCAGGGTGTAAGCCGAGTCGTAGTCGTCGTCGCGCCGCTGAGGCAGCCGGTAGACGCCCGCGACGATCACCGGCACGTCGTGCTTCTTGAGCAGCGGGGCGCAGCGCGGAGCGTCGTAGCCGCCGAGGATGATCAGCCGGACTTTCTCCCGTTGAGCGAAGCTGACGGCGGCTTGAATCTGCGGTAGATCATCCGCGGCCACGATCAGCGGCAAACCGCGGTTAAGCACCGGCAGCAGCGCTTCCCAGCGGGCATCGACCGGTCGCGACGGATCGGCCTGCCGAGCGGCCTGGTAGGCGCGAGCGGACTCGAACGCCGTCCGCAGTTCGTCCAGCGCCTGGTCGCGGTTGGCGATCTGCTCGGCCGGAGACTGTTCGACCCACCAGTCGCTGACGGGCGTCATGCGGGGCCAGGCCACGTGCATCCCGGCGGCGGCCCGCAGCGTCAGGTCTTCCCATGTCCAGCCGTCCAGTTGCAGCACGGTCGAGGTACCGGAAATCAGTCCCCCGGTGGGCGCGGTCAGCGCCAGCAGTACGCCGCCCGAACGCGCCACGGGAATCAGTTCGCTGTCCGGATTCACGGCCACCTGCGCCCGGGCGTTGGGATTGATCCGCCCGGTTTCGCTTTGATCCACCGTGGCCCGCACCGCGTTGATTTCGACCAGCCCCAGGTGGGTGTAGGGATCGAACAAGCCCGGATAGACATGTTTGCCGGTGACGTCGATTGTTTCGGTCCCCGCGGGCAGCGCCACATTGCGGCCGACCGCCACAATGCGTCCCTGGTCGAACAACACCGTGCCGCGTTCGATGGCTGGCCCCGAAATCGGATGCACGGTGCCGCCGACCAGGGCGATCGGTCCGGCTTGCGGAGCGCCGGGAATCTCGGGCGAGGCGGACGCGGTGGGTGTGCCGCCGGCCAGTCCGATGCACGTGAGGACCAGCAGGGCGAGTGACGGTAGTGACTGGTAGTGAAATGTTTTCATGGTGATTTTGATTCCGTGGTTTGCGCTGTTCTTGCGGAGCGCTACTTTCGCGGAGCGAAAGGCGACTATCTTAATGAGCTCCGTGGTCGTGGTCGCCGTGGGCATGGCAGAAAATGTCTTCCCGCGGCCAGAGATCTTCCTGGGCGTCGTCCTTTTCGCCCGGTTGCAGCATGACCTCGCCCGACGCCAGGATCTTCTGCACCAGCGCGGCGCGCATCCGCTGGATCGCTTGCCGGGCCTGCTGGTCCTGGGACAGTTCGAAGTACCGCCGGCCGTCGATCCAGGTCTGTTCGCAGCGCGAGAGGGTTGACAGGGGCGGTCCGCTCCAGACAACCAGGTCGGCCTGCTTGCCGGGTTCCAGCGAGCCGACCAGCCGGTCGATGCGCAGTTGGCGAGCGGGGTTCAGCGTGACGAACTTGAGTGCTTCCTCGGCCGGCACGCCCCCGTAGAGCAGCGCCTTGGCCGCCTCGTGGTTCAGATGCCGGGCCAGTTCGCGGTCGTCCGAGTTGAACGACACCACGACGCCCGCCTGGTGCATCAGCGCGCCGTTGTAGGGGATCGCGTCGTAAACCTCGAACTTGTAGGCCCACCAATCGGAGAAGGACGAGCCCATGGCGCCGTGGCGGGCCATGGCGTCGGCCACCTTGTAACCTTCGAGAATATGCTGGAACGTGCCGATCCGCACCTGAAACTCGTCCAGCGTGCGGATCAGGGCCAGGATCTCGTCCTGGCGGTAGCTGTGGCAATGGACCCACCGCTCGCCGGCCAGAATCTCGGCCAGGGCGTCCAGTTCCAGATCGCGGCGCGGCGGGCCTCCCTGCTGGTCGCGCCGCCAGTCCTGCCAGCGCTGGGCGTAGACCCGAGCCGCCTGGAACGAGTCGCGGATGATCTGATCGACGCCCATTCGCGTCTGCGGATACCGCGTCGTGTACTGTTCGCCCCAGTTGCTTTGCTTGACGTTTTCGCCCAGGGCGAACTTGATGCCGGCCGGCGCTTCGCGGAACTTCATCTCTTCGGGCAGATCGCCCCACCGCAGCTTGATCACCTGGTTCTGGCCGCCGATCGGGTTGGCCGAACCGTGCAACACGTTGGCGGCCGTGACGCCGCCGGCCAGTTGCCGGTAAATGTCGATGTCGTCGCAATCGATGAAGTCGCCGATGCGGACTTCGGCGGTCACCGCCTGCGTGGACTCGTTGACGCCGCCGTCGGTGGCCATGTGCGAGTGGCAGTCGATGATGCCCGGCGAGAGATGCCGTCCCGCGCAATCGATCAGCACCGCGTTCTCGGGCACTTCCAGCTCCGTTCCCACGGCCACAATGACGCCGCGGCGCACCAGCACCGACGCTCCCGGCAACACGCCTCGTGGACCACAGGTCCAGACCGTGGCGTTCTGGAACAGCACATGTTCGGGCTGCTCGGGCCGCCGCTCCAGTCCGTAGGCGCCCAGCGGGAAGTTGACCGGGAAGGAAGCCGGTTGAGCGTCTTTCTTGACAGGTTTCTCGTCGGCGGGTTTCTCGTCCGCGGGCTTCTCGTCCGCGGGCTTCTCGTCGGCTGCCGGCGGCTCTGAGCCTTCCTCCGCCGGTTGTTTCCTCGACGAAACCTGCACCCGGCTGCCATCCGGCCAGGTCACCTCGCCCAGGGCTTCCGCCATTTCGTTCGACGACTCGGCCAGGACCAGCGTCAACTGGGCGAACCCGTCGTGGCCGAGCAGCTTGGAGGGAAACACGCAGCTTAGCCGTCCGTCCTTGGCGCTGATCCGGCTGACCTTCACTTCCAGCGGCTCGGCACCCGGTTGTTCCGCGGTAAACGTGGCCGACAGTTTGGCGGGCGAGCCGGCGACCAGCAGTTTCCATGGTCCGGCTGCTACGGGCCCGTCGAACTTGAGCGGCCAGGGCCCGCGCCAGTCCAGTTCGACCGGCTTCTCAATCTGGAACCGTTGCCCCTGGACCCAGGTCTCCAGCACCTTGGTCTTGTCATCGAACAGGTCGCCGTCGGTCACCACGAAGTTGGCCAGCTTGCCGGCTTCCAGCGAACCGAGCCGGTCGTTGGCATGAAACATTTTGGCTGGAGTTTGAGTCAGCGCGGCCAGCGCCGCGTCCGCCGGCAAGCCTCGCCGGACCGCTCGGCGCACCGCCCCCAGCAATTCCTTGGGGCTCTTCAACCCGGCTGAAGTGAAGGCGATGGTCACTCCGGCCGAGTGCAGGCGGGCCGGGTTTTCCGGCGCCAGGTCCCAGTGCAGCATCCGTTCCAGCGGGACGTCCATGGCCGCTTCCGCGGTGCCCACATTCGGCGCCTTGGGAAAATTCAGCGGCACCACCACCGCTCGGCCCGTGGCGCGAATCGCCTCCAGCCGCCGGTACTCGTGGCCCGAACCGCGAATCACGGCCGGCAGCGCGAACTCGCGGGCGAAGCGGTCGGCCCGGAGGAAATACAGTTCATTGGAGGCGTCGATCATCACTTGCCGCTCGCCCGCCGTGAACGACTGCAGCGCATCGAGCGCCGCGTTCTGCTCCGGCCGCGGCTGCCCCGCGCTGGCTCGGTGAGCGGCCCAGGCCTGGCCGTACCACTGGGCGTCGTACATTGCCTGGCGAGCCAGGGCGACGGCGCCCATCGGAGAGTTGGGAAACTCGTCCCGCCCCCGACCGGGAGACACCGTCAGGCGCAGGTGCTGAAACAACTCCTCGACCAGAATCGTCTCCGCACCCGGACCATCGGCCGTGGTGACCAGTGAGCTGAACCCCTTGATGATGCCATCGGCCGGGGCCGCCAGTCGCACGGTCACTCCCGCGCTCCGATAGCTGGCGTTCATGTCCTTGTCCGAACGGTACGCGTCGGCCGCCCGACGTTCCGGTTGCACCAGCCCGTTCCAGTAGCCCGCGCCGGCCCCCGCGGTCCGCCCTGGAACCGTCACCTCGCTATAGGCGTCGATCAAACCGGGATAGATCGTCTTGCCCGACATGTCCAGGACGCGGAGTCCGGGCGGCGGCTCCAGGCCCGCCGCCACCCGCTCGATCAGACCGCTTCGCACCACGAGCGTCCCGTCGGGAATCACCTGGCCGGGCGACACAACCAGCCGGGCGCCGGTCAGTACGTAGTCCTGGGGCGTCTGGTCGCGGAGCCCGTCGACGGGTCGGGTGCCCGGCGTATCGCCGCTGACCGCCGCCAGCGGAATAATCGCCAACACCCAACTGAACCAGAGCCGGGCACAGCAGGACCAGGGACGAAACCAGCGGACGGGCCGGCTAGCCGGCGTGCGGCAAATATCGCGCGTCATAAACGGAATTCCCGGCCAGATCCGTGGAGCCGGCCCCTGGTGGTGTGAAGCGAACTGATCCCGAAGGTTGCGAACGCACCCAACTGTAACACGCACGGCGCGAAGGTACAGGGTTTTCGCGTTAGGAAAGCTGGGCAAGAGGCCCTAGCCGGGCAGCAGCTCGCGGATCGGCGAGCCGTCGCTGAGCGCCATGGGGCGGCCGATCGGCGTGATCAGTTCACGTTCGTAGTGCACTCCCAGCGCGGTCAGTACGGTGGCATGAATGTCCTCGACTGGCCGCGGATCGGCGACGTCCTGCAACCGGTTTTTTTCATCCAGTTTGGGGTCCGCCGCGGTTTCTCCGACGACGACTCCGCCCCGCAGGCCGCCGCCGCCCAGTACGATGCTGAAGCCGTGCGGCCAATGGTCGCGCCCGCCGGCCGGGTTGATTTGCGGCGTGCGACCGAACTCGCCGCCGACCAGCACGATCGTGCGGTCGAACAGGTCGCGCTCCTTGAGGTCTCGGACCAGGGCCGCCAGGGCGGGGTCGAGCGTCTGCAGCAGGCCGTGCTGAATGTCGTGGTTGTTGGCGTGGCTGTCCCAGCCGCTGAGCGTGACCTCGACGCAGCGGACGCCGACTTCGATCAACCGGACGGCCGCCAGGCAGCCGCGGCCGAAGGGCGTGTCGCCGTACAGTTGCCGGCGGCTTTCCGGTTCCTCCTGGATATCGAAGGCCCGCAACTGATCGGACGACATCATCCGCAGCGCGTCGCGAATGGCATAACCGTGCAGGGTCTTGCCCTGATCCAGTTGGCGCATCCGGCCGCGAGCGAACTGGCGTTCGACCACGTTCATCAAGTCGTCAATCCGCCGCTGAGCGCGATCTTCCGGGACGCGGGCCGTGATGTCGGGAATCCGCTGCTGCGGGTCGTAGACCTTGAAGGCATCGAACTGGTCGCCCAGGTAACCGCCGCGCGCCGGCCAGGCGCCGGGCATGATGGAAATGTGCCGCGGGATTTCCACCGCGTCGCTCAACTGGTGGCAGAGGATCGCGCCCAGCGAGGGATGAATCAGCGTCGGGTCGGGGCGGAAGCCGGTCTTGACGTTGTAGGTCGCCCGTTCGTGATCGCCTTCCTTGCTGGTGACCGAACGAATCACGGACAGGTTGTCCATGATCTCGGCCGTCAGCGGCAGCCCCGAACCGATTTGCAGGCCGGGGACCACCGTCTGGATCGCCTGGGTCTGGCCGGCGTAGCGGCTGCCCGGATGCGGATCGAACGTTTCGAGCTGGCTGGGACCGCCCTGCAGCCAGAGGACGATCACGGACCTCGGCGCCGCCCGGTTCGGCGAACGTTCGGCCGCCCGCGTGAGCATCTCAGCCAGCGGCGTGAGCCAGGCGATGCCACCGCAGCCGGCCGCGGCCAGCAACCTGCGGCGCGAGAAATGGTCGGCCGAACCGCAACCGCGGGCGGTTGAATCGTGCATCGTGAGGCCTCCTCAAAACGCTGCTAATGATTCCAGGAGAACTCCGTGCTGTTGATCAGCACCCAGTACATGTCTTCCATCGCCTGGTTGCGGCCGGAACCCTGTTGGCCTTCCAGCCGGGCGGCAAAGTGTTGCCGCTCATCGTCCGACGGAGGCCGGGAAAGCACGCACAGGTAGGCCGTTTCGACCGCCTGTTCATTGCTGCCGGCCAAGGCGGCCACGCGCGTGGGGGCATTGGCAACCATGTTTTCCTGGGTCCGCTCCTTCACCAGTTCGCCGTTCATCAGCAGCAGGCGCTGGGAAACGGTTCCGCCCCGGTCCTCGAATTCATCCTCGCCGGTATCGCCGTACCGCTGCAGAAAGTCGTTCTGCTGGCCAAAGCGGGCCAGGCGGGCGAAGATGTGAGCGTTGGCGTCGATGGTTCGCAGGCTGCAGGCCTGGATCAACCCGCCGGCCACCTGTTCGGGTCGCAGGCGGGTCAGCGGAAACACGGCCCAGGCCCGTTCATGTTCGGGCGTGATCTCGAAGTCCGCTCGGCTGTCGGCGCGAAACACGTCGGTGGCGGCGATGATCCGGATCAGCCGCTTCAGGTCGTAGCCGTGGGCGACAAAGTCTTCGGCCAGCGTTTCCAGCGCGGCCGGGAACGGGCCGTGCAGGGGAAGGTCGTCGATCGGTTCCACCAGCGGGCGGCCGAACAAGAGAGCCCAGAAGCGGTTGACTGTGGCTCGGGCGAACGGCTTGTTGTCCGGATGCGTGATCCAGTTGGCCAGTTCCTCCCGCAACGACTCGCCGCTGCCGCGCAGTTCCGGGAAGAAAGGCGGTTCGGGATCGACCGCTTGCGGCTTGTCGGCATGCAGGTATTGATACTCGTACTTGTTGTCCCCATCGCGCACGCCCAGCAGCGACGATTCGGCCGGAGCGTAGAAGGCGGCCAGCCGGTGGAAGTCCTGTTGCTGGCCGCCGCGCGGTTCGTCGGGCGTGCCCAGTTCGATGTTGCCCAGCCGGTCATCGTGGCATTGCAGGCAGTCGATCCGCATGCCGAGGAACGCGCGGGCAGTGCGCCCGGCCAGGCGGATCGGATCCGGGCGGCGGTCTTCCTCGTCGGTCATGGTGACCGTCAGGAAGTTGACGGCCGGCGAATCGGTCCACAGGCCCTGGCTGCCGACCAGCTTGCGGACCAGTTGATCGTAACGCTGGTTCTCCTGCAGCCGATCGCTCAGCCAGAACACGAACCGGCGGCGGCGATAGACCAGGAAGGGACCGTTCTCGGTGCCCACGTAGGCCCGCGCCAGCCGCTCGGCCATATAGTCGCTCGAGCGGCGGTCTTCCAGCAGGTGGGAGAGCCACCATTCCAGACGGACGTCTTCAGGCTGGCGCTGCAACGCCCGGATCTCCTCCAGCGATGGCACGGTGCCGCACAGCGCCAGGCTCAGGCGGCGGGCCACGGTCAGGTAATCGGCGGGTGGAGCGTTCTGTAGTTGCTGGGACTGCCACTGCTGCTGAAAGTCCGCGTTGACCTGTTGGACCACTTCGCGGAACTCCGGCCGCTCGGACCGCTGGGGATCGAACGACCGGGGCGTCTCCAGCCGCTCACTGCGCAGCAATCCGGCGGCCACCGCCAGGACTCCGACCAGGCAAAGTGCGGCAAGCAGCAGGTTCTTGGCCCACATGGTTCGGTTCCTTTCGACACCGGCGGGGGAATTTGAAACGCCGAGTCGTCCCGACGAGTATTATGCTCTACCAGGTATGATACCCGCCGCTGGTTCCGGGTGTTTCGCCGCCGCGGCGATCGCCGGATCGCTGTCGGCGGGCTCGCGGTGGTTTTCGAGCGGGCGGCGGAAATCTTGGTCAAGATTCTGGCCCGCGCGACGAATGCGCTCCGACCCGCACCCTTGGGAGGTCTCGCATGCCCATTAGCAACTCCCCGGCTCCAGCCTCCCGCGCGGGCGGTTCCCTGCCCGACGACCGAGTGGATGTGGCCGCTTCGCCACCGGTGCGGCTGGTACTGGCCGAGGCGGTCGACGACGGGGGCGCGACCGAAGATGCCGAGGCGGTGGCCGGCGCCGAAAAGGTCGAAGAGGTGCCGCTGGCCGAGGTGGTCGAGCGGCGGCGGGCCTGGCCGGTGCGCGTGCTGCTGGGCGTCGGTTCGGGCGTCGAGTGGTGTTTTGGCGTGGTCAGCCTGATGCTGGGTCTGTCGGTGCTGGCGACGTTTCCGGTGCTGCAATTCCTCAGTCTGGGCTATCTGCTCGAGGCGGCCGGCCGGGTGGCTCGCAGTGGCCGGATTCGTGACGGTTTCGTGGGCGTGCGGCCGGCGGCGCGAGTGGGCGGCCTGGTGCTGGGGACCTGGCTGCTGTGGCTGCCGTTGCGGTTCATTTCGGACATGTGGCATTCGGCCTGGTTGATCGATCCGGAGAGCCGGGTGACGGCCGGCTGGCGAGTGGCGTTGCTGGTGGCGATCGTGGTGCTGGGCGGGCAGATTGTCTGGGCCTGGTATCGGGGCGGCCGGCTGCGGCACTTTTTCTGGCCGGCGCCGCTGCGGTTGTGGCGGCAACTGCGGCAGGGGCCTCGGTTGGGCCAGGCCCGCGACGCGGTTTGGGAGTTCGTGGCCGGGATGCGGTTGCCGTACTTTTTCTGGTTGGGCGTGCGGGGATTTGCCGGAGCGGTCGCCTGGCTGTTCGTGCCAATCCTGTTATTCATCGGGGGCACGCTGTTGCCGCCGGGGCCGGCCGTGCTGAGCGGGTTGCTGGGAGCGGCCGCGCTGAGTTTCGTGCTGATCTACCTGCCATTCCTGCAGACGCGGTTCGCGGCCGAGAACCGGCTGGTGTGCTTCTTCGAGGTAAGTCAAGTCCGGGCCATGTTCCGCCGGGCGCCGATCGCCTTCTGGTTCGCGCTGTTGATCACGCTGCTGTTCGCCCTGCCTCTGTATCTGCTGAAGATCGAATTGACGCCCCGCGAAGTGGCCTTTGTCCCCAGCCTGGTGTTTGTGGCGTTCATCTTTCCGGCTCGGCTGCTGACCGGGTGGGCGCTGGCGCGGGCCAACCGCCGCGAGAAGCCCCGCTGGCTGATCACTCGCGCGGCCGCCCGGCTGGCGGCGATCCCCGTGGTGGCGATCTACGTGTTCCTGGTGTTCTTTACCCGGTACACTTCCTGGCACGGGGTGTGGAGCACGTTCGAGCAGCATGCGTTTCTGGTCCCGGTGCCGTTCCTGGGGTTATAGGCTCGATCCCGATTATCTCCGGAGTTTGTTCGATGCCGCAGCGCAACCTGGCGGTGATTTTGCTGGTCGGTGTGGCTTCGATCCTCTGCCATCAGAAGGCGCCGGCCAGCCGTTACGTCCGCACGCTATCGCACGCCATGGGCATCATCCACGGGCTGTATGTGGAGGACGTGCCGTCGCAGCAGTTGTTCGAGGACGCGATGGCGGGCATGGTCGGCGGCCTGGATCCGTATTCCGCGTTCATCACCACCGATTCGTTCCAGCAGTTCCAGGAAAGCCTGGACCAGGAGTTCGGCGGGATCGGGATTGTCGTGGAGGGGCCGCCGCGCACCGAGCGGCTGACGATCGTGACGCCGATCGTGAACACGCCGGCCTATGAGGCCGGATTGCAGGCCGGCGACGTGATCCTGGAAGTGGATGGCACGACGACCGAGGGCATGCGGGTGGACGAGGCGGTGACGCTGATGCGGGGCCCGCGCGGCCAGGCGGTCGAACTGCTGGTGAGGCACTCCGACGGCGGCGAGCCGCGAAGCTACAGCCTGAAACGCGACCTGATCCCGATCGAGTCGGTGCTGGGCGACACGCGGACAGTCGACGGCGACTGGGATTTTCATCTGGAAGAGGATCCGCGGCTGGCCTACGTGCGGGTCACCTCGTTTGGCGAACATACGGCTCGCGACCTGGCCGCGGCCTTGGAATCCTGCGGTCCGGTGCAGGGTCTGATCCTGGACCTGCGAGGCAACGCCGGCGGGTTGCTGAAATCGGCCGTGGAAACGTGCGACATGTTCATCGACCAGGGCGACATCGTCAGCACTCGCGGGCGCGGCGGGGTGGTGCGCCAGCGGTACGAGGCGACGCGCAAGCTGCGACTGCCCAGGGAAGTGCCGATCGTCGTGTTGACCAATCGCGGCTCGGCCAGCGCCAGCGAGATTGTGGCCGCCTGTCTGAAAGATCACGACCGGGCGAAAGTGGTCGGCGAGCGGTCGTGGGGCAAGGGGACAGTCCAGAACATCATCGAACTGGAGGGCGGTCGCAGCGCTCTGAAGTTGACCACGGCCAGCTACTGGCGGCCAAACGGCCATAACATCCACCGCACCAGCGAAGCGACTGAGGACGACGAGTGGGGCGTGCGGCCCAGTGAAGGGTTCGAAGTGCGGATGACCGACGAGCAACTGCGGCAAGCCGTGGCCGTCCGCCGCCGGCGCGACATCGTCCCTGGCAAACGGCCGCGGCCGGCGGGCAGCGTGGAGAATCCGGGCGGCGACCCGGCCGAATCCGGTTCTCAGTCTGGCGCGGAATCTTCCTCGCAGCCTGACGCGGACCGTGGCCAGGGTGCGGCAGGCGAGCCGGGCGCCGACGAGCCAGCAGCCGACGGCTCCGATTTCGACGATCCGCAGGTGCGCAGGGCGATCGAGTATCTGCAGAGCCTGCTGCCGGCCGCGGATGACCATTGACCTCTGGGGTCGATTTGGCAGGATGGGGAAAATGCCGTCTGTTCGCCGCAGGCGTGGCACAACACGCCTGGAATCACGGGCTGGAAGCCCATGCTACGTCCAGGCCCGCAGTTCGCCGGCCAGGAAAAACGATCCGGTGACGCACAGCAGTTCGTGGGCAGCCGTTTGCTGGCGGGCGGCCAGCCAGGCGGCTTGCGGATCGTCCCAGGTATGCAGCCGCGGCGCAGCGCCCGGCATCTCGGCCAGCAATTCGCCGGCCAGGCGTGCCAGCCACTGCGGTTCCGCGGCCCGCGGATTGGTCCGGTAGCGTGTCAGGTGGACGGAGTCGAAATGCGGCAACAGCAGCCGCAGCATGCCGCGGATGTCCTTGTCGCGGCTGGCGGCCAGCAGCAGGGTCCGCCGGCAGGGAGCGAACGTGTCGCGCAGGGTTTCGACCAGGGCGGCGATTGAGGCGACGTTGTGGGCCGTGTCGAGGATGATCGTGGGGTTGTGGGCGACAACTTCGATGCGGGCCGGGCAGCGGGCGGCGGCCAGTCCTTGGCGGATAGCAGCCAGGGCCGGCGGCGAATCGTTCCGATCGAACTGGCGGAATGCCGCGATGGCCACGGCCGCATTGGCGGCCTGGTGGCGTCCCAGCAGTCCCAGCCGCAGGCCCGGCAAGCGAAACGATTCCAGGCAGGATTCCCAGTAGTCCAGGCAGCCCGCCACGGGCGCCCCGCCAGGCTCTCCGGCAGCCCCTGCCGAGCGACCCGTGGGTTCGCTCGCCGCCGGCCGGAAGTCAAATCCAAACTGCTGGCCCAGGACGTGCAGCGGGCAGTTCAGTTCGACCGCGCGAGCGCGAATCACGTCGGCCGCTTCGGAATCGAGCACGCCGGAGACAACCGGCAGGCCGGGCTTGATGATGCCGGCTTTCTCGCCGGCGATTTGCGCCAGGGTGTTTCCCAACTGGACGGTGTGATCGAAGCTGATGCTGGTGATTACGGCCACTCGCGGCTGGCAGACGTTGGTGGAATCGAGCCGGCCGCCGAGGCCCACTTCAAGCACGGCGGCGTCGACCCGCTGTCGCCGGAAGTACAGGAAGGCCACGGCCGTGGTCAGTTCAAAGTAGGTTGCCTGGGCATCCGGCCGGCCGTGGGCCAGCGCGTCCCGGTCCAGCGGTTCCACGGCCGCCCGGACCTCGCCTACCAGCTTCACCAACTCCTCGGACGGGCAGGCCATTCCGTCGATCGCGAAGCGTTCCTCGAGCCGTTCCAGGTGGGGAGATGTGTAGAGCCCGGTGCGGTACCCGGAGGCGGTCAGCATGGAGCTCAGAAAGGCCGCCGTGGAACCCTTGCCCTTGGTTCCGGCGACATGAATTATCGGCAGGTCCAGGTGTGGGTTGCCTAACCGGTCGAGCAGGTTCCGCATGCGTTCCAGCTTGAACTGGTGCGACCGATAGGGAACGCTGGCGGTGCGCTCGTAGTTGATCCGGTCGTAGAGAAAGGCGATCGCTTCGTCGCGGCCGGGCGTCTGGTCGGGGCGGGACTCGTGACCTGAACCGGGCGTTTCGTCGCGGTGGGGGGCTGGTCGCGGCATGGGCGGCGGAATCAACCAGAGCTGGCTGCGGGGCGGCTGGGCGCAGTGTAGCGGCCGCTGGCCGAGCCAGACAGGGGGAAGGCGGCCGGTTGCAGCGTTGGGAACCCTGATTTATAGTGGCGGTGTGAGTGCGAGAGCGGATTTGATTCCCAGCTTGCGGGCTGTGTTGACCGATTTTTCTCAGGCTGCCTGAACCCTTCTAGCGACCCATTCGTACACAGGAGACGACACCAGCCGGGTCGTCCTAAACGCTTTGGATCGCGTCGGTTGCGAGCTTTGCGAGTTCTGTCCCGTTTCCCCAGGTAGTGACCCGGTCGGGTTTTTCATGGCAACACCTGTTTCCGAAGTGTTGGCTCAGGCCGCCCCCGCGGCCGGCGAGAACGTCGTGATCGAAACGCGGAACCTGTCCAAGGTGTACCGCGACTTCTGGGGGCGGCACAAGGTCCGAGCGCTCAAGGCACTGGACCTGGAGGTTTACCAGGGCGAGATCTTCGGTTTGCTGGGCCCCAACGGGTCCGGCAAGTCAACCACGATCAAGCTGCTGTTGGGATTGCTGTTTCCCACCAGCGGTTCCGCTCTGGTGTTCGGCAAGGACGCCTTGGACGTCAGCAAGAACGAGCGGATCGGGTACTTGCCCGAAGAGTCCTACCTGTACCGGTTCCTGAACGCCGAGGAAACGCTGGACTTCTATGCCCGGCTGTTCGACATGCCGGCGTCGGTGCGGAGGCAGCGGATCGCCGATCTGATCACGATGGTCGGCTTGAACTGGGCCAAGCGCCGGCAGTTGAAGGAATACTCCAAGGGCATGGCGCGGCGGATTGGCCTGGCCCAGGCCCTGATCAACGATCCGGAGCTGATCCTGCTGGACGAACCGACGACGGGCCTGGACCCGATCGGCACGCGCGAGATGAAGGATTTGATCCTGCGGCTGCGCGACGAGGGCAAGACGATCCTGATGTGCAGCCACCAGTTGGCGGACGTGCAGGATGTTTGCGACCGGATCGCGATCCTGCACCAAGGGGAGCTCAAGGAACTGGGGCGGGTCGACACGCTGCTCAAGGTGCAGGACGTCACGCAGATCCAGGCGCGGGGGTTGAGCAAGGAGGCGGAGGCGGAGATCCGCGAAGTGATCGCTCGTCATGGCGGCACGCTGGAGTCGCTGGAGAACCCGACCACGACGATGGAGGAGCTGTTCCTGAGCATTGTGCGCGACAGCGAGGCCCGGCCGGGACGTCGCGTGCGCGAGGGAGACAAAGACCGCTCCGAAGAGTAGCCCGCCCGACCCGGGCATTTCCTCATTCAACCCTCTCGCGGCTCCGCCGGCGACCGCTCGGCGCTTCCGGCCGCGATCTCCAACACCAGAACACGCCCGACGCCGATGGTACTTGAAGACGACTATTTCCTGACCTTCATGCAGTGGTTGCTGCCCGGACGCCAGGGGATTGGCGCTCTGGGGTGGTTCATGATCTGGGTCCCGATCGTGGCCTTGCTGGGGCTGCTGGTGGGATTCGTGCGGGCCACCTTGCATTACACGGCCCGGGACGGTCTGGCGAGCGGCATTCTGGAAGGCTTCTTCGCCGTCGCGCGGACGATCGACACGGCCGTCAAGGATCTCAGCCAGACCTCGGCGCGGCGCACGTTCGCCATGGCCCGCCTGGCGGTTCAGGAGTCGCTCCGCCGCCTGGTGCTGGTGGTGTTCGCCGTGTTCCTGCTGTTCGTCCTGTTCGCGGGCTGGTTCCTGGACGTGAACAGCGACAATCCGGCCCGGCTGTACATGGGGTTCGTGCTGGGCATGAACAACATGCTGCTGCTGTTGCTGGCGCTGGTTCTGAGCACCTTCAGCCTGCCGTCGGACATCCGCAACCGGACGATCTACACGGTGGTGACCAAGCCGGTCCGTCCGAGCGAGATCATCCTGGGGCGGGTCCTGGGGTTCTCGTTCGTCGGCACCGTGTTCGTCGTGGTGATGTGCCTGATCAGCTACGTCTTCGTGACGCGCGGCTTGAATCACGAGCATGGAGTGGACCCGACGACGGTGACGCGGCAGACCGTGGACGGGGCGAGCGTGGTCAGCGGCCAGACGACCGAGGACCTGCGTCACGTGCACACGTTTACGCTGCGGGACGGCCAGGGACGCACGGACATCGCGCATGGGCACTGGCACGAGGTGGAACAGGTGGGCGAGGGTGAGAACGCCACGTTCGTCGTGGGACCGCCGCGAGACACGCTGCAGGCCCGGATCGCCGACTATGGCCGGCTGCGGTTTCTGGGCCGCACCGGCAAGGAGCGCGCCACGGCATACAACGTGGGCAAGGAGTGGTCGTATCGCAGCTATGTCGAAGGCGGCACCAAGTCCGCCGCGATCTGGCGATTCCGCGGGATCACGCCCGAACGCTATCCCGAAGGCCTGCCACTGGAACTGAACCTCCGCGTGTTTCGCACGCACAAGGGGGATGTCGAGAAAGGGATCGTGGGCCTGCTGAAATTGCGGCACCCGGATCCGGCGGTGAACACCGAGAGCGAAACCTTCACGTTCACCGCTCAGGAATTCCAGATCGACAACCTGTTCATCGACCGCAACCTGCGGGCCCAGAAGAGCGACGGCACCTTGAAGCCGATCGACTTGTTCGAGGACCTGGTCGACAAGACCGACGGTTCGGTCGAAGTGATCGTGCAGTGCGCCGAACCGGCCCAATACTTCGGCATGGCCGAGGGGGACGTCTATCTGCGAGCTCGCGACGGGTCCTTTTTCTGGAACTTCGTCAAGGGACACGTGGCCATCTGGCTGCAGATGGTGCTGGTGGTCAGCTTTGGCGTGATGTTCAGCACGTTCCTCAGCGGCATCGTGGCGATGGTGGCCACGCTGGCCACGGTGGTGCTGGGACACACGGTCGATTTTGTGACGGAACTGGCCACGGGCGAAGTGCCGGGTGGCGGAGCGTTGGAGTCGTCGGTCCGGATCGTGCGGCAGATGAACGTCTCGGCCGAAATCGATGCCAACGTGGGCACCCAGTTGCTGCAGGGGACCGACCTGGTGGGTTCGAACGTGGTGCGGTTCATGACCTTTCTGGTTCCCAACTACAAGGAACTTAGCCGCACGATCGCCGAGAACGGGCCGCTGGTCAACGGCTTTGACATCTTCAACACGCTGCTGGCTCGCCAGTGCCTCACCACGTTCGTGTTCGTGGGGGTGGTGGTCCTGATCAGTTACTTCTTCCTGAAGACGCGGGAGATCGCGGCATGAACGCTTCTCTGCGGCGCAAGGTGATCTACATCGTGGGCATCATGCTGCTGCTGGTGCCCCTGGTCCAGCTCAGCCGCCCCGCCACCTACGACCCGCAGCAGGGCCAGAAGCCGGGTGGCGTACTGTCGCAGTTGCGCTACGAGCACCGGCTGTCGCAGGCCAACCTGGGCCAGGTCGATCCGGCCAGCGAAGGCATGCGGCTGGCGCTGCTGGGATTTCGGGCCCTGGCCGCCCATCTGCTCTGGGGCAAGGCGTTCCACTACAAGAAAGTGGAAGACTACGATGCGCTCAGTGCCACGCTGAACCAGATCGCCAACCTGCAGCCGAACTTTCTGTCGGTCTGGGAATTCCAGGCTCACAACCTGTCGTACAACATCTCGGTCGAATTTGACGATTACCGTTCGAGGTACCACTGGGTCAAGAAGGGCGTCGAGTACCTGCTGAAAGGGATCCAGTTCAACCGCGACGAACCGAAGCTGCTCTGGACCGTGGGCTGGTACCTGTCGCAGAAGATCGGCCGGGCGGACGAGAAGGTGGCGTTCCGGCGGTTGTTTCGCGACGACCGGGACTTTCACGCGGAAATCGATCGGCCGTACATCGAGGTGGACAGCCCGGACGCCAAGGGTCCCGATGGCAAGCCGGACAACTGGCTGGTCGGCCGCCTGTGGCTGGTCGAGGCCCAGCGGGTGGTGGATACGCTGGGAGCTCCGCTGCGCGGCAAGAGCCCGCTGATTTTTCACTCCAACGCGGCCATGTGCACGATCAACTACGCCACGGCGATCGAGGGCGAAGGGTACCTGGACGAGAAAGCTCAATATGCCTGGCGGCGGGCGGGCGAGGAATGGACGCGGTTCGGCGATCGCCAGATTCCCACCTCGTGGGGCGTGAATCTGCGGCTGAACGACGTGGCCCGAGTGGAGACCGAAGTCCAGGAAATGGAGCAGCGCCTGGCGGCCCTGGCGCCGGGCGTCCAGGACGAGTTGTACCAGGAGAAGCTGGCCAAGCTGAGCCCTGAGGAGCGGCAGGTGTTGGAGGTGCCGGAAGCCGAACGGACACCTCAGCAGTATGGGTTAGGCGTGGAAGCCGAGGCGAAGCTGGAGGTGCGGTACCGCGAGATCGCTCAGCGGGCGCCGGACGCCGTGCGCGTCGAGGCCCGGCAACTGGCCCGCGATCTGGAGGAGAAGGCCGAACACCGCCGCCGCATCGAACGCTACCGCACGATCGTCAACTACAACTACTGGAAGACGCGCTGCGATGTCGAACAGACCGACACGGCCATTCGCGCTCGGCGGCTGGTCTTCGAAGCGGATCAGTTGTGGGAGAAGAATGCCAGCTTCGAAGCCAAGGATCTGTATGAAGAAGCCTGGCGGGAATGGGGCAAGATCATGGATCAGCACCCCAGTCTCCGCGAGGATGTGACGGCCGACGAACTGGTCGCGGCCATCAAGCGCTATCGGGTCGTGATCGAACAGTTGGGCGAAACCTGGCCGCCGCCCGATTTTCCGCTGGTCGAACTGCTGCGGGTGCGGGCGCAGTTGTACGCCGACACCAGCCTGGGCGACTTTTCCAAGCTGCCACCGGCTTCGGGCGACGGAGAAAAACCGGCCGATGGCGACAAGCCGGCCGATAACGACAAGCCGGCTGATGGCGACAAACCGGCTGAGGGCGACAAGCCGGCCGAAAGCGACAAGCCGGCCGAAAGCGACAAGCCGACTGACAGCGACAAACCGGCCGGCAACGAACGGCCGTAATCGTTCACGGGGATGCGTGTTGTCCCGCAGAATGACGAGCAAACAAACCAATCAGTGCGGCCTCCTCTGCCCGAAGGAGATCGTGCAGCTTTTACGTTGTCTTGCCGAGGGAGTTTGGCGTTACAACCTTGGGAAACTTGGGCGGCCTGGGCTTCGGCGAGCACTCCACACTTGATATCCCTCTGGCCCCCTCCCCGGCTTCCGGGGAGGGGGCCGGAAGTGATATCACAAGGGGGAGTGCCGAAGCGCCGGGGACGGCAGCGAAAAGCCGGAGCATGGGAAAGAAGAAAGCCAACCCGACGCAGCCCAGCCCGAAGCAACCGGGAAAGAAGGCCAGCAAGCCGGCGGAGCCGACGATCCGGCCGGTCGCTGAGAACCGCAAGGCGCGTCACCGGTTCGAGATCCTCGATGCGCTGGAGTGCGGGATCGTTCTGCTGGGCAGCGAGGTGAAGAGTTTGCGCGACGGCAAGATCTCGCTGGAGGAGGCCTACGGCCGCGTGCGGGACGGCGAGCTCTGGCTGGTCAACTGCGACATCCCGGAGTACCCCCAGGCCACGTTGTGGAATCACGAACCCAAGCGGCCCCGCAAGCTGCTGTTGCATCAGCGGGAGTTGCGGAAGTTCGCGGCCCAGGCGCACGAGAAGGGCTTGACGCTGGTTCCCTTGAAGGTCTATTTCAATGCCCGCGGCGTGGCCAAGGTGGTGATGGGGTTGGGCCGGGGCCGGAAGTTGCACGACAAACGCGAGGCGATGAAGAAGGCGTCGGTCCAGCGCGACCTGGCGCGGGCTGTCCGCGGGAAATCGTAACTCGTACCACTCAGGTTGCTGCTGGCCGCTCATGTTGCTGCTGGAAAACGTCAAGAAATCGTACACGGAACCGGACGGCAGCCCGCTGCCGATTCTGGAGATTCCGCGGTTCGAAGTGGCGGCCGGCGAGCAGATGGTGCTGCTGGGCGAAAGCGGTTCGGGCAAGAGCACGCTGCTGCACGTGATCGCCGGCATCAGCCGCGCGGACTCGGGCCGCGTGGTGCTGGACGGAGTGGATGTCGAGAAGCTGTCCGAAGCGGCTCGCGACCGTTTCCGGGCCGCCTGCCTGGGCTATGTGTTCCAGACGTTCAACCTGCTGTCCGGCTTCACGGCCCTGGAGAACGTCCTGCTGGGCATGACCTTCGCCCGCGGGCGCCGCGACCTGCCCCGAGCCAAGCAACTGCTCGAACGGGTCGGGTTGGCTCGCCGGGCAACCCATCGGCCGCAGCAGCTTTCGGTTGGCGAGCAGCAGCGGGTGGCGGTGGCTCGAGCGCTGGCCAACCGGCCCCGGTTGCTGCTGGCCGACGAGCCGACGGCGAACGTTGACCGCGGGAACCAGCAGCAGATCATCGACCTGATCCGCTCGACGTGCCGCGAGGAGAACGTGGCGCTGGTGCTGGTCACGCACTCGCTGGAAGTCTCCGAGCAGTTCGATCGCGTGGAGCAACTGGATCGGATCAACCGTGTGACGGCCGCCGCGCGGGCCGCGGCGCCGGCCGGAGGTTCGCCATGAGCCTCTGGAAGATTGCCTGGCGCAGCATCCAGCAGCGCGGCGTGGCGTCGCTGCTCACGTCGCTCTCGATGGCCCTGGGCGTGACGCTGGTGATCGCCGTGTTGAGCATTCACGGCGTGATCCGGGATTCGTTCCGCAACAACGCCAGCCTGGGCTACAACATGATCGTGGGAGCCAAGGGGGGCAAGCTGCAGTTGACGTTGAACACGGTGTACTACCTGAGTTCACCCGTGGAAAACATCGACTATGCCTACTACCTGGAGTTCCTCGCCCAGGAACGGCGGGACGAGGAGTTCCAGCATTCCATCCAGGCTCGCGCCCACGACGCCCTGTGGCGGACGCTGCAACTGCAAACGCTCGCCGCCGGGGGCGAACCGGGTGGCGGGCCGTTGCTGATGGGCCTGGCCGCTCAGCCCGCGCTGGAATCGGCGGCGGCCCGCTACCACGACTTGAGCGTGCTGCTGCCGCGGTCTGGCGTGGCCTTGGAACGGGGGCGCCAGTCGCGGTTCGGGCCGCTCACCCAGATGGCGATCCCGCTTTGCCTGGGAGACTACTACGGCCACTATCGCGTGGTCGGCACGACGCCCGATTTCGTCGAGCAACTGCGGATCGGCCCGGCCGCCGACCGGCAGCTTGAGTTCTCCGCCGGGCGGAATTTTCAGCGGTACAACGACGAGAACGGTTACTTCGAGGCGATTGTCGGCTCGCAGGTGGCCCGCACGATGCAGGTCCAGGTCGGCCAGCGGATCGCGTCCACGCACGGCGATCCCGACGCGGGGCACGAGCACGAGCAGTTGTTCACCGTGGTCGGGATTCTGCGGCCGACCGGCACGCCGCACGATCGGGCCGTGTTTGTGAACATGGAGGGATTCTACCTGATGGAGGACCACGCTCGGCCGATCGAGCAGGAGAACCTGTTGGGTGGTGGCTTCGGACAGATGATCGCGGACGCCCAGGAGGAGACGGTCGAGCCGCTGCGCGACGCTGGTTCCCAGACCGGCTCGCCGTCGGCGGACGTGCCGGCGGGCTCGGCCGCCCTGGCCACCACTCCGCCTGCCCCGGCCGCTCGATGGCCCGAACCGTTGCCCGTCGAGCAGCGGGAAGTGACGGCGATCCTGCTTCGCACCAGCCCGCTGGTGGCGCTGGGCATGCCGGACCTGATCAACGAGGGACTCGAGGCCCAGGCAGTCCTGCCGATCCGTGAGATCAATGGCCTGTTCGAACTGATCGTGAAGCCGATTCAGTGGATTCTGCTGGCCCTGACCGCCATGATCTGCGTGGTGTCGGGGATCGGAATCCTGGTGAGCATTTACAATTCGATGAGCGAGCGGCGGCACGAAATTGCGGTCATGCGGGCCCTGGGGGCCGGCCGCGGGACGGTGATGTCGGTGATTCTGATGGAATCGATTATCCTGTCCCTGGGGGGCGGGATCCTGGGCTGGCTGCTGGGGCATACGCTGATCGCCCTGGCCAGCCCGTGGATCGAGGCTCAGGCTGGTGTGCGGATGCATTTCTGGGACCTGGCTCCGAGTGTCCAGTTGCAGGAAGTGTTGGGAATGGACCCGACGTTGCCGTGGCTGGCCGTTTCCAGCGAGGTGATTGTGATACCGGCCCTGGTGCTGCTGGCGATTGTGGTAGGATTTCTTCCGGCGGTGGCGGCCTATCGCACGGACGTGGCCAAATCGCTGGGAACCTGAACCGGCAGGTTGAACCGGTTGAACCGGCAGGCGGGAATTCCGATTTGCGTTGGACGGATCAATATGCGTAAATTAAGGCAGTGCGGCCGCTTGCCACACGCCTGGCCCGCGGGCACCAGCTCGCGAACACAACACGAGGATCAGTTTCATGTTACGCTCACTGCTCTGGACCCTGGCGCTGACTTTGCCGCTGCCCCTGATCGGCGTCGCGACCGCTGTGGCCTGCCCGTTCTGCACGGCCGTCTCGCAGACGTTCAGCGAGGAAATGGCCGCCATGGATGTGGTGGTGATTGCCGAACTGGTGCCTGATGTGCGTCGCGCGCCGGCGGCGACCGGCGATCAGGACGAACCGGCGACAGCCCGCTTCAAGGTGGTCGAGGTGATCAAGGGGCAGCCGCACCTGGGCAAGTTGCAGGTCCTGGAAACGGTCTACTTTGGCCAGGCCAGGCCGGGGACGCAGTTCCTGGTGATGGCGGTCGATCCGCCGAAGCTGGCCTGGTCCACTCCCTTGCCACTCACGCCCCGCGGGGCGAACTACGTGCGGCAGCTCCCGAAGCTGCCGGCCGAGGGCGCCCAGCGGCTGGAGTTCTTTCAGAATCATCTGGAGGACGAAGACGAGATGCTGGCCCGCGACTCGTACGACGAGTTCGCCAAGGCCTCGTACGCGGCCGTGATCGCCTTGAAGGACAAGATGAACCACGACCAACTGGTCAGTTGGATCAAGGACGCCGACGTCCCGGCCAGCCGTCGGCGGCTGTACCTGACCATGCTGGGCGTTTGCGGCACGGCGTCCGATGTGCCGCTGCTGGAGGAGATGCTCAAGTCGGCCGATGCCAAGCGCCGCTCGGCGCTCGACGCCCTGATTGCCTGCTATCTGACTTTGAAGGGCCCGGACGGCCTGCCGCTGGTGGAGGACCTGTTCCTCAAGAACAAATCAGCCGACTATGCCGACACGTATGCCGCGATCATGGCCCTGCGGTTTCACGGCACGGAGCTGGAGCTGATCCCCCGTAAGCGGATTTTGTTGGCCTTGCACCACATGTTGGACCGGCCCCAACTGGCCGACCTGGTGATCCCGGACCTGGCCCGTTGGGAAGACTGGTCGCAGATGGACCGGCTGGTATCTTTATTCAAGGCGGCAGATGAAAAATCGAGCTGGGTGCAGGTGCCGGTAATCAATTACCTGCGAGCCTGCCCGTTGCCCGAAGCCAAGCAGCGGCTGGCGGAGTTGGAGAAGCTGGACCCGGAGGCCGTGAAGCGGGCCAACACGTTCGTCCCCTTCCCGGCGGCCAGTTCCGGCAGCGGCACCTGATTCACATCGAACGGCGGAGGGAACATGACCAGCGTCACCAAAGCGTATGAGGCTCCGGAGGCCGAGGGATTTGTTCCGTACCGCGCGCTGTGCAGGACGGCCGTGATCTCGCTGATCTTCGGACTGTTGAGCGTCGCGGCGCTGCTGGCGCCCGTGATGGGCGTGTTGCCGTTGTTCGGCTTGTTCTTCGGCGGGCTGGCCTGGTGGAACATTCGCCGCTATCCCGACGAACTGGCCGGGCGCGGCCTGGCCGCGGCCGGTATCGCGCTGTCCCTGCTGCTGCTGGTGTCGGCAATCGCCCTGCACACCTATGTGTACGTGACCGAGGTACCCGAAGGGTATCAGCGGATCGCGTTCCGGCAGTTGCAGCCCGAACGCGGCTCGCCCTCGCCGATTCCGGACGCGGCGTTTGACCTGAACGGCCAGCAGGTCTTCGTCAAAGGTTATGTCCATCCGGGCGTGGCGTCCCAGGGGTACATCCGCGAGTTCATCCTGGTGCCCGACATGGGCACCTGCTGCTTTGGCGGCCAGCCCAAGCTGACCGATATGATGACGGTCACCTTGAAGGACCCGCTGCGCATCACGTACAGCCAGCGGCTGCGGAAACTGGGCGGCGTGCTGCGCGTCAGCAACGAGGTGAAGCCGGTGGCCGGCGGCTTGAACGGCGGCATTTACGAGTTGGAAGCGGATTACCTGCGGTAACAAACCGTCGGACAACCAGCGGGAGATGTGATGAACGTGCAAGCAACTGGCACGGCGGCCCTGAACTTCGCCTTGGCGGCGCGCCCGGCGCTGGCGGTCCTCGCGTCCCTGCTGATCGGCGCCGCGGTACTGTTCCTGGCCCAGCCGCTGCTGGCCCAGTCGCCCGGCAAGCCGCAGGACGTGACCTTCGACAACCTGAAATTCGAAATGGAGAAGGGTGCCGATTTCGAGCGTTCGATGCTGACCGGCGAGATCGAGCAACTGGTCGGCAAGAAGATCCGCATCCGCGGCTATATCCTGCCCAGCTTTCAGCAAACGGGCATCACGCAGTTCGTGTTGGTCCGCGACAACATGGAATGCTGCTTTGGACCCGGCGCGGCTCTTTACGACTGCGTCGTGGTGGACATGGAAAGCGGCAAGTCCACGTCGTTTACCGTCCGGCCCGTGGCGGTGACCGGCCAGTTCACGGTCAAGCCGTTCAAGGGTCCCAACGGCAAGCACCTGGCCATCTATCACCTGGAAGGCCACGAGGTGAAATAGGATAGGAACCGGCTCAAGCGTCCGCGCACCAGCCCTTTTGAGGCGCGCTGAAGAGCTTGGATTCGCGGCCGGCCTGCAGTCGTGCGACCGTCTGTTCGGCATCCGCCACCTGGCCCGGCTCGCCATGGAAGTCCAGGGTGAGGCGGAATTCGCGTTGCTGGCGCGGCGCCAGGCGAACGACCCGCCCTTGTTCTCCTTCGAACGTGCGCGGGTTCGGGAAATTGGTGCCGGGTTCGAGCCCCGTCACGTAGCCGTCGTCGACCGCCGTCGTATTCTTCCAGGCCGTGAAGCAAGGCAGTTGCCGGCGGTCGTAGAGCAGGCTGACACCCTGGGTGGAGTGGCTGTTCTTGAGCAGCACGCGCGTTTGTCCCGCATCGTCGGCGTGCAGCTCGGCAAAATACACCTGCTCCTCGAATCCCGGCTGTTCGGCGGCGTAGCTGTTCCAGTTGGCGATCCCCTCGGCCGCGCGAGTGTTGCGCGGCACCACGGCCTTGACCGGAGCGACGACTTGCGCGCCGGCGTCCAGCAGGGGAACCCCGAAGTTGACGTGGTACAGCAGTTGGGCTTCGGCGGGGCTGGCCGAGAGGTTTTCGATCGTGTCGTGGATCTCGATCGTCGGCTCGCCGACGCGAGTCTTGATTGTGCTGGTCAGTCGCAGCTTGAGGAAGTGAAAGCGGCATTCGTCGACCACGCCGCGCAGAGTGATTTCGCCGGTCGCTCCATCCACGTCCAGTTGCACGTCGTGAGCGGGCAGGTTGCCGATCCGCCCGTGCAGCGGGAATCGGACGCGACCGTGCTCGTCGAATTCCGGAGCGCCGTTGCTTTCCAGCCCGCAGCGGACCAGCAATTCGTCGAAGCCGTCCAGCCAACCCAGGCCGCTCGATTCCGCCACCGGCACATACGCCGGATGGATCGGGCCGCGAACGGGCGATTTCCAGCCGAATTCCTGGTCGCCCAGCCAGGCCTTCCAGAGGCTCATGCCGCGCGTCGGCAGCACGTCAAAGCGCAACCGGCCGTTATTGATTCGCACCAGGTCAACGCCCCCGCTCCGTCCGCCCCGCAAGGTGAGCTTGCTGACCGAGTAGCCGCGAGTGCTTCCGCCCACGTCGTCCGGCCGCACGTCCAGTTGGTCCAGTTGAACCCGGTGGGCCACATCGGTCAGCTTCCAACTTCGGGGTGCCATCTTGCAGAACTCCAGCGAAAAATCCGGCGGACGGACGAGATTCCGACATCGCGACCCGTTATAACGCTCGGCGCGTCTCCCTGGCAAGTTGCGCGGCCGGCGGCGATCTGGCTGAACAATGTCGTCCTTCCGTTACCGGCCGGAAGTCCGTAAACTGCCAAGGATGACCAGCGATTTCGCCGATTTTCTGGACCTGCTGAAGCAGCTTGTGAGGCAGCCCGCGGTCGTGGGAGCCGAGCAGGCGTTCTTTCGGGCGTTGCAGCGGGAACTGGACGAAGCGGGCGCTCGAGTCACCTGGTACGAGGGTCTGCTGGTGGCTCAGGGCCGGCGGCCTCATTCCGCTCAGATGTCCGCTCACGCCGATCGCCACGGGCTGATCTGCACCGGGCCGAACGAGTTTCAATACGCGGCGTTCGTGGCCCGCAACCGGGGCGATCTGCTGGGCGACTCCGTGTCGGAGCAGACTTACAAGACGATTGCCGGCCGGTTTCACGATCAGGCGGTGCAGGCCTACAACCCCTGGTCGGGATCGTACCTGGGAGCGGGGACGATCGAGCGGTCGTTTCTCTGCGACCGGCGGGGGAACATCATGTTCGAGGTGCGCGGGCTGGCTCATCTGCCTCCGGGCACGCCGGTGGCCTACCTGGACCGGCTGAACATCGCCGAGGGGCGGCTGAGTGCCCAGTTGGATAATATTCTGACGGTGGCGATGCTGGTGTTCGCCTTCCAGCGGGGCTACCAGGGGACCGCCTTCTTCACGGCTCAGGAGGAGGCCGGGCGGAGCTGGCGGTTTTTGCTGGAGTGGTTTCGCCGCGGCGGCTCCCGCTCGGATCATTTGCTGGTGCTGGACACCAGCCCGTTCGCGGACCAGCAGGCGGCCGACGCTCAGCAGGTGGTGCTCCGCCGCCGCGACGCGAACGCCGAGTTTCACGGGCCGATGGTCGATCGGCTGGAGCGGCTCTGCCGGCAGCGGGGCGTTTCCTATCTGTTCAAGGACGTGCTGATCCAGCAGCAGAACGCCGCGCGGCAAAGCGAAGGCAAGCGGCCCCTGTCGCTGGGCAGCACCGAACTGGGGCGGGTGGCGGCCGCTTCGGCGGGCGAGATCCAGGGGGCGACGCTGCAGATCCCGACGACCGGGTTCCATACGCCGTCGGAATCGACGTCGCTGGCGACCGTGGAAGTGGCCTTGGACCTGGTCCTGGACCTGGCGCTGAACGCATGACCGGGTGACTTGCGAGCGGCGGGAAAACGGAATACAACAGTCGCTTGACCCGGTCTATCCCCAGTTACGTAAGACTGTCCGCCACCCTCTTTTTCATCGGGCAAGCGAGCTGGCCCGCACAGGTGACATGATCTCTCCCAATGTTGTTTCCAGTGATAGCGTCGCGGCGGTTCTGGATCGGGCTCTCGACGCGGGAGCGGGCCTGCTGAGGCTGACGCCGACCTGGGTGCCCCGCAGCTTCCTGCATCCGGGGCGCCGCATCAAGCTGCATCCGGCCGATCTGTACGCCTACGGGGCGGACCGCGGCGGGATTGACGAGCGGTGGTTTGCCAGCACCACGGAGGCGGCGAACGACGGCCGTGTGTGGCACGAGGGGTTGAGCTTCGTGAGCTTCGAGGGGCAGCACTTCACGCTCCGCGACGCCGTGGCCGAGGTCGGTTCGCGGCTGATCGGCCAGCCGATGTGGAGCCAGTATCAGCGGTGGCCCGTGTACTCGAAGTTCTTCGACAACATGGGACCGATCCCGCACCACATGCACCAGGGCTTCGAGCACGCGAAGCTGACGGGGCAGGAAGGCAAACCGGAAAGTTATTATTTTCCGCCGCAATACAACAACGTCGACAACAACTTCTGCTACACCTTCATGGGGCTCGAACCGGGCACGACCAAGGACGACGTGCGACGCTGCCTGCAGAACTGGAACCAGGGCGACAACGGCATCCTGGACCTGTCGCGAGCGTACCGGCTGAAGCGCGGCACCGGCTGGTTGATCCCGCCCGGCGTGCTGCACGCTCCCGGATCGCTGTGCACGTATGAACCGCAGTGGGGCAGCGACGTGTTCGGCATGTTTCAGTCGCTGGTGGAGGGCCGGGTGGTCCCCTGGTCGCTGCTGGTCAAGGACGTGCCTCGCGACAAGCACCAGGACCTGGACTTCATCATCGACCAGTTGGACTGGGAAAAGAACGTCGACACGCACTTCAAGCAGCACAATTATCTCGAACCGATCGTCGACGCGGCGGCCAGCGGTCCGGGCGTGACCGACCGCTGGATCGTGTACGGGACGATTGACGGCCGGCAACTGTTCAGCGCCAAGGAGCTGACGGTGGAACCGGGGGCCCGCTGCACGCTGCGCGATCCGGGCTCCAGCGGCTGGATCACCGTGCAAGGTGAAGGGCGGATCGGACCGCTGCGGCTGCAGACTCCCGCCCTGATCCGCTTCGGCCAGGAGACGGAGGACGAGGTGTTCATTTCGCACGAGGCGGCGACCCGCGGCGTCGAGGTGGTGAACACGGGCAGCGAGCCGCTGGTGAGTTTGCGGTACTTCGGTCCGGACGTGCACAGCCAGTTGCCGCAGGTGGGCGACCACGCTGGCCAGTGATCGGCATTGGACAAGGAGAGCTTCCGTTGAGCGAGCATACGAACAACTTTCCCAAGCTGCACAACGCGGCCTGGCCGGGCGTGGTCGGCAAGGGGCCCGATTCGGAACCGCCGATCGACCTGGACACGATGCTGGACCTGACGGCCGCGGCCGAAGTCGATGGCGTGCGGTTCGACGGTTTCGACCTGTTCCTGTTCGCCCCGCACATCGACATCGACGCCTCGGACGACGAACTGGAGCGGCTGGCCGACAAGGCTCGTTCGCGGAACCTGGCGATCGGTTCGGTGGTGGCCCCCGTCTGGCCGCCCACGGGCGGCGGTTCGGCGATGGGCGACGAGGAGCAACAGGAGCGGTTCCTGACGCAGGTCCGCAAGGGCTGCCGCATCGCCCGCACGCTGCGCGAGATGGGTATTCGGCCCCACGGCGTGGTGCGGATCGATTCGGCGTGCGGCCCGGCCGACTGGGCCGCCGACCCGGACGGCAACACGCGGCGGATCGCCGAGACGTTCCGCCGGGCCTGCGACATTGCCGAGGAGCATGGCGAGCGGTTGGCGGCCGAGGGCGAGATCTGCTGGGGCGGCATGCATAGCTGGAAGGCCATGCTCAAGCTGCTCGAGACGGTCAATCGGCCGGAGACGTTGGGCTTTCAGGCCGACATGGCCCACACGCTGCTGTACCTGCTTGGTTTCAACGCACCCCAGGACGCGCTGCTGCCGCAGAACTTCGACTGGAGCGACGAGTCGCAACTGGACGCGGCCTACCAGACATTGACCGATGCCCTGCGGCCTTGGACGATCGATTTTCACGTCGCGCAGAACGACGCCACGGTCAAGGGCTCCGGCTCGCACGACAAGACCGGGCGGCACTGCCTGCCCAACGATCCGAACGGCAAACTGGATATCGTCAAGCGGGCCGGATACTGGTTGCGCGACGAAACGGGCACGGTCCACCGGAACTACGCGCATATCTGTTGGGACGGCTGCATGTTCCCCAACGAGGTCATGCAGCGGCCGCAGACCTGGAACGACATTCTGGCCGCGATGCTGGCCGTCCGCGACGCGCATGGTTGGCAGGCGTAGGTTTCCGCGAACGGCGCGGGCGGAGTGCGACTTCACCGAATCAGGCAGCTCATTTTGAACGCGAGGTAGGCGGGATGGCGAAGCCGTTGAACATTGGCATGATTGGCTACGGTTTCATGGGCCGGGCGCATTCCAATGCGTATAACCGGGTAAGTAACTTTTTCGACTTGCCGCTGCGTCCCGTGCTCAAGGCCGCCTGCGCTCGCAACGCCGCGGCGGTGCAGGCGTTCGCCGACCGCTGGGGTTACGAGTCGATCGAAACGGACTGGCGGCGGCTGATCGAGCGGCCGGACATCGACGCGGTCGACATCTGCGTGCCGAACAATCTGCACCGCGAAATCGCGCTGGCGGCGGCCGCCGCCGGCAAGATGATTCTCTGCGAGAAGCCGCTGGCGATGAACTCGGCGGAAGGCGAGGAGATGTGCCAGGCGGTGGAGCGGGCCGGCGTGCCCAACACGGTCTGGTACAACTATCGCCGCGTGCCGGCGGTGACGCTGGCCAAGCGGCTGATTGACGAAGGCCGCTTGGGCCGGATCTTCCACTACCGGGCCAATTTCCTCCAGGACTGGACGATCTCCGAAGACCTGCCGCAGGGCGGCGCGGGGCTCTGGCGGCTGGACGCGGCCGCCGCCGGTTCGGGCGTGACCGGCGACTTGCTGGCCCACTGCATCGACACGGCGATCTGGCTGAACGGCCGGATCAGCGACGTGGGCGCGATGACCGAGACGTTCGTCAAGCAGCGGATGCACAACCTGACGGGCCAGGTGGAGCCGGTCGGGATCGACGACGCTTGCGCGTTCCTGTGCCACTTCCAGAACGGCTCGCTGGGCCTGTTCGAATCGACCCGTTACGCCCGCGGGCACAAGGCCCTGTATACGTTTGAAATCAATGGCGAGCACGGTTCGTTGAAATGGGACCTGCACGACCTGCATCGGCTGGAATTCTTCGACCATGGCGATGAGGGTCGTTTGCGGGGCTGGCGCTCGATACACGTGACCGATCACAGCGGCGACCATCCGTACATGGACAAGTGGTGGGTGCCGGGCTTGCAGATCGGCTACGAGCACAGCTTTGTGCATCAGGTGGCCGATTTTCTGGAGGCGGCGGCGCGGGGCGAATCGGCCGCGCCGACCTTCCGCGACGCGCTGGAAACCCAGCAAGTTTGCGACGCCGTGCTGCGCAGCGCGTCCGAGCGGCAGTGGGCTACGGTCGGTTAGGCCGCGGTCAGTCAGGCGGCATCCACGGGTGGCTCGGCCAGCATGAACTACTTCGCGCACGGCCGCCCTTTTCTGGATCGGCCCCATCTGCTGGCCGGAACCGCCGTGCCGGACTGGTTGAGCGTCGTGGACCGCAAGGTGCGGGCGTCCAGCCGCGGAGCCCAGCGGCTGCTGGAGGACCCGGACCCGCGGACCGTGGAGCTGGCGCGGGGCATCATCCAGCATCATGCGGACGACCGCTGGTTTCATCAGACGCGGGCGTTCGCGGAACTGAGCCTGGCGCTGACGGTGCGGGTCCGCGACCTGCTGGACGCGGAGCCGGGGTTTCGGCCCAGCTTTCTCGGGCACATTCTGGTGGAGATCCTCCTGGACGCGGCGTTGATCGCCGAGCAGCCGGGGGCACTGGACGAGTACTACCGGGCGATGGAGACGGTCTGCCCGGAGCTGGTGGCCAGCGTGGTCGAGCGGTCTGCCGGCCGGCCAGCCGCGCGGCTGCCGGAGTTCATCGCCGTGTTTTGCCGCGAGCGGTTCTTGTACGACTATGGCCAGGATGAGAAACTGCTGGGCCGGTTGAACCGTGTGATGTTGCGTGTCGGCTTGCCGGTGCTGCCCGCCCGTTTCGTGGATTTTCTGGCGGAGGCCCGGCAAACGGTCCGCGATTGTCGCGGGCAGTTGCTGGACCGAGACCTGGAAGGAGAAAAGTGATGAAATTCGGCATGAATCTGCTGCTGTGGACCGGCGACCTGCACGACGGGATGCTGCCGGTACTGGAGTCGTTGAAGGCGATGGGCTACGACGGCGTGGAGTTGCCAATCTTTGACGACGATGTCCAGAAGTACGACGCCTGGGGCCGCCGGCTGGACGACCTGGGGCTGCAACGCACGGCGGTCACCGTGCGGGGCGTGGAGGATAATCCGATCAGCCCGGAGGCCGAGGTGCGAGCCGCGGGGGTGGCCAAGACCTGCCGCGTGCTGGACTGCTGCGCGGCGGCGGGCGCGGAGTTGCTGGTCGGTCCCTACCATTCGGCGCTGGGCCACTTCAGCGGCCAGGGACCGACCGAAGATGAATGGAATTGGGGTGTCGAGAGCATGCGGCAAGTGGCCGAGCATGCCGGGCAGGTAGGCGTGACGCTGGGCGTGGAGTGCCTGAACCGCTTCGAATGTTATCTGCTGAACACCCACGCGGAAGCGACCCGCTTCGCCCGCCAGGTGGATCATCCGCGGTGCCGGGTCATGTACGACACGTTCCACTCGCACATCGAGGAGAAGAATATCCCGGCCGCGATTCGAGACTGTGGCGACCTGTTGTGCCACGTCCACATTTCGGAGAACGACCGCAGCACGCCAGGTAAGGGGAATGTCCGCTGGAATCGCAACTTCAAAACGCTGTCGGAAGTGGAGTACGACGGCTGGTTGATGATCGAGGCGTTTGGCCTGGCGTTGCCCGAATTGGCGGCGGCCACCAAAATCTGGCGGCGGATGTTCGACAGCGAGGAGCAGTTGGCGCGCGACGGTCTGGCTTTCATGAAGAAGCAAGTTGATAAGCACTGGGGCTGACCGATGAGCCGCGCCCCGCGGGATCCCGAAGAGAGTGGCGCCGAGAACGGCCAGTTGGGACTGGAGCAGTTCCTGGCCCCGGCCGACGAGCAGGGATTGTCGTTGGACGCGCTCAGTCGGACCTACGCCCAACTGCTGGGCAGCGGGGCCGACCCGTATGAACCGGCCAGTGACGACGCGGCCGACGCGGCCGCGGGCGACGACCAGGCCGAGTCCGGGGCGGATGGCGGCTCGGAAGATTCCGAGCGGTTTGGCGCGGGGGGCGGCGGAGACGGCCTGCCGGAGGTCGACGGCACATGTCCCGTTTCGCCGGCCAGCATTCTGGAGGCGATTCTGTTCGTCGGGCATCCGGCCAGTCAGCCCTTGACCAACAAGCAGATCGCGGCCCTGATGCGGGGTGTCAGCCCGCGCGAGATTGACGAACTGGTGACGGAACTCAACGCCAGTTACGACCAGCAGCGGGCGGCGTTTCACATCGTTTCGGCGGGACCAGGGTACCGGCTGGAATTGCGGCCGGAGATGGCCCCGCTACGGGACAAGTTCCTGGGCCGCATCAAGGCCACTCGCCTGTCGCAGCAGGCGATCGATGTGCTGGCGATCGTGGCCTACAACCAGCCGGTGGCTCGCGACGAGGTGGAGCAGTTGCGTGGCCGGCCGGTTGGCGGAGTGCTGGCGCAACTGGTCCGCCGCGAACTGTTGGAGGTGGAGCGGGACGCCGAGCGGCCGCGAGTGCCGATTTACCGGACCACGCAGCGGTTTCTGGAACTGTTCGGGCTGGCCAGCTTGGAGGAGCTTCCCCGCAGCCAGGAGCCGGATCGCGCCCCGTAGCGGTTGTACCGGGCCGTTTTGAAAATCAAAAGTAGCCCGACGTGTCAGCGAGGAGGAAGGCAAACTGCCTTGCCTTGGCCAACGCCTCGTTTATCGGCCCAGCCAAGAGCCCACCACTGCCGGAAGCCTCCCGGCCGACCGTCCAATCACCAGTAAACCTCTGCCATCAAACAGTTTACCTTTCACGGCCCCAACCAGCGCAGACGGCCGACACGGGCCTTGGTAGAATCATGGGGTAGCCAGGATCGGCCAGCATGGTAGTTTACGCGGCAACTCATCCAGGGCGGCTCGAGTCCGAGCCTTCAATCCAGCGGTTCGAAATCACGTTTCGGTAATCACTTCGTGTGGATTGGTATGTTGCCCGGCTCACGGACACACCGCGGATGTCTCGACGCGATCATCTAGTCCGGTTGCGTGGTCAGGGCCCGCTGGTGTTGCCCTCGTTGCTGCAATGCGATTTTGGCAACTTGCAGGCGGAGGTTCGCCGGCTGGAGGCGGCGGAAGTGCAGGCCCTGCACTTGGACGTGATGGACGGCTGCTTCGTGCCCAATCTGACTTATGGCATGCCGATTGTGGCGGCCATTCGGCGGTTGACGGATCTGCCGCTGGACGTGCACCTGATGATTGCGGACCCTGGGCGATACGTGGAGGCGTTCTACGAGGCGGGGGCCGATCTGCTGACGATCCATGTCGAAGCGGCGGACGAGCCACGGGCTGTGCTGGAGCGGATACGTGACCGCGGCATGGCGGCGGGAGTGGCCTTGAATCCGGGGACGCCGTTGACGACGATCGAGCAGTTGCTGGACGCGGTGGACCTGGTGTTGGTGATGAGTGTCGAGGCGGGCTTTGGCGGGCAGGCATTCAACCGCGTGGCGCTGGAGAAACTGAGCTGGCTGCGGTCGCGTGTGGCCGCGGGCACGGTGCTGGAAGTGGACGGGGGCATTGATCCAACAACGATTGGTTCCTGCGCGGAGGCCGGGGCGACCTGGTTTGTGGTCGGTTCGGCCATCTTTCGCCGGCAGGATTACACGGCGACGGTGGCCGACCTGGTGCACCGTGCCGCACTACTTTGAAGGCTGGAACCGCTGATGTTGCGCATTGTGTTGATTCGGCCGGGATCGACGGATTTCGACGAGCAGGGGCGGATCAAGGGCACCCTGGACATTCCCTTGAACGAAAACGGCACGCACCAGGTGGCCCGCACGATTCACGAGCTGGCGGAGGTCGAGTTGGAAGTGGTGTACTGCTCACCCTGCCAGTGTGCTCAGCAGACGGCGGCGGCACTGGCGGCCGAGCGGGGCATCCGGGTCAAGCCGCTCGACAAGCTTCGCAACCTGGACCATGGGCTCTGGCACGGGAAGCTGATTGAGGAGGTGCGGCGAACGCAGCCCAAGGTCTATCGCCTCTGGCAGGACGACCCTGGATCGGTTTGCCCGCCGCAGGGCGAGACGCTCCAATCTGCCGAGCAGCGTGTCCGCCTGGCGCTGGCGAAGATGCTGCGGAAGCATCGCCGCGGCTCGCTGGCCCTGGTCGTCTCGGAACCGTTGGCCAGCCTGGTCAAGAGCCTGTTGCTGCAGCGGGACCTGGGAGACTTGTGGAAGGCGGCCTGCGATTGTGGGCGGTGGGAGTTGCTGGAAGTGGAGCCGCGAGACATGGTCTTCAGCGGGTAGCAATGTCTTCAGCGGGTAGTCGGGGGCGGACAATGGCTTCACCCATCAAACGCACAAAACGGGGTGTACCGGAGGGTCTCTGGCTGCGCTGCCCGGGCTGCCAGAACGCCATCTTTCGCAAGGAAGCGGAGAAGCGTCTGAGTGTCTGTCCCGAGTGCGGGTATCACTTCTACGTCTCGGCCCGCGAGCGGATCGAGCAGGTGCTGGATACCGGGACGTTCGAGGAATGGGACGGGGGTTTGCGCCCGACGGACCCGTTGGAGTTTCAGGATAAGAAGCGCTACGACGAGCGGCTGAAGCTGGAGCAGGAGCGGACCGGTCTCTTGGACGCCGCGATTACCGGCTGCGGGATGATTCGCGCTCGCCGCGTGGCGTTCGGCGTCACCGACTCGGCCTTCCTCATGGGCAGCATGGGCAGCGTGGTGGGCGAGCGGCTGACGCGGCTGGTCGAACGGGCGACCGAGCAGCGGCTGCCGTTGATCGTGGTCAGCGGTTCGGGCGGCGGGGCTCGCATGCACGAGGGCATCCTGTCGCTGATGCAGATGGCCAAGATTTCGGCCGCCCTGGCCCGCTACGATCGCGAGGGGGGGTTGTTCATTTCGGTGTTGACCAACCCGACGATGGGCGGCGTGGCCGCCAGTTTCGCCTCGTTGGGCGACCTGGTGTTCGCCGAGCCTCAGGCCCTGATCGGTTTCGCCGGCCCGCGGACGATCAAGGCCACGATCCGCATCGAGCTGCCCAAGGGCTTCCAGACCAGCGAATTCCTGCTGGAGCACGGATTCGTCGACCGCATCGTCCCGCGCGACAAGTTGAAGAGCGAGATTGCCCGCACCATCGACTACTGTGGGAAGTAAGGCGATGGGACTGCTGGACCGCTTCCAGTCCATGTTTCAGGGCACGAAGAAGGTCGATGTGTCGGACCGCTTCGAGCTGTTGCGGGAGGCCGTCTCCGGCACCATGTCCAGCTTCTACATGGCGCGGGACCGGCGGGACGGCCGCATCGTGGGGCTGAAGGTGGGCGACCGCGAGAAAGTGACCGCGTTCGAAGCCCGTTTCAAGGGTTTGAAGAAACCGTCCGAGGGCGAGATCGCCAGCTCGTTCAAGCACCCGCTGATCGTCGAGACGTACGAGTACGGGACGACGTCCGAGGGCGTGCCTTACATCGTCATGGAATACCTGTCGGGGCCGGGTCTGCAGACGCTGGTGCACAACAACGACCCGCTGTTGGAAGGCCGCCGCTTGCTGCTGGTGCGCCAGATGGCCGAGGCGCTGGAGGTGGTCCACAAGGCCGGGTATATCCACCGCGACGTCTGCCCGCGGAATTTTATCGTCTCGCCGGATGGCGAGGCGCTGAAACTGATCGACTTCGGCCTGACGGTGCCGGCCACCCGCGAATTCATGCAGCCCGGCAACCGCACCGGAACTCCGCTGTACATGTCGCCCGAAGTGGTCCGCCGACGCTGGACCGACCAGCGGCTCGACGTTTTCTCGTTCGGCGTCACCGCGTACCACGTCTGTGCCTGCCAACTGCCCTGGCCGTCCGGGGACGCGACGGGGCAGGCCGCCCTGACTCACGACACGCTGCCCCCGATCGAAATCCTGGAGTTCCGTCCCACGCTTAACCGCAAGCTGGGGCGGCTGATTATGCGCTGTATGAAGGCCAACCCCAACGACCGCCCCCAGACCATGGAACAAGTGGTCCGCGACCTGCGACAGATTGCCGGCGATGACGAGTAGCCGAAAAAGGCACCGCCTGCCGTGGCGATGCCGGCCGGTTGCGGTTGAACTCGGCGGCTGGGGACCCTATATTCATGGATTCGGCTGAGACAGATTGGCGGGAAAGGATCGGAAGATGACTATCGACAAGAGCCTCAAGGTGCGGGCCGGCATGATTCGTTCGCGGAATGTGCTGACCCGCGCCGAACGCCTCGAAAAGCTCAAGGAAGCGGACCGCTGGGTGGAAGGGGATCCCGTGCTGGGCATCCCCAAGGTCCGGGTGCTCAAGGTCTCCTTGAAGAAGAAGAAGAAGGCCAAGAAGGGCGAGGAAGAAGAGAAGACCACCGGAAAGAAGGGTAAATGAGGTTTCGTTTGGAGTACGGTCGCACGGGGCTGGAGATCGACCTGCCCGACGACCTGGCAGTCCGCCCGCTGGCCTACAAGGATGCGGTTCCCCTGGCCGATCCGGAGGGGGAACTGCGCGAGGTGCTGGATCGGCCGCTCGGGTCGCCGCCGCTGGCGGAACTGGCTCGAGGTCGGACCAGCGCCTGCATCGTGATCTGCGACATCACGCGACCGGTGCCCAACGAGCTGATGCTGCGGCCGATTCTCCAGACGCTGGAAGCCAGCGGCGTGCCCCGCGAGCGGATCCTGATCCTGATCGCCACCGGACTGCACCGGCCGAATGTGGGCGACGAGCTGGTCGAAATGGTCGGAGCGGAGATCGCTCGCACGTACCGCATCGAGAACCACGACGGCCAGAATCTGTCCGAGCATTCTTACCTGGGAGACAGTCCGCGAGGGGTCCCGATCTGGATCGATTCGCGGTACGTCGAGTCGGATCTGAAGATCACGATCGGGCTGATCGAGCCCCATTTGATGGCCGGGTTTTCCGGCGGCCGCAAATTGATCTGTCCCGGCATCGCCGCGCTGGAAACCGTCAAGGTCTGGCACGGCCCCGACTTCCTGGAGCATCCCCACGCCGATTGCGGGATCCTGGATGGGAACCCGGTGCACGAGGAAAACACCTGGATCGCTCGCCGAGCGGGTTGCGATTTCATCGCCAACGTGGTGATTGACTCGCAGCGTCGGCCGCTGAAGTTCGTGGCCGGCGACATGGAGCAGGCCTTCCTGGAGGGCGTGGATTTCGTTCGCGAGGTGGTCGTGGACACGGTGCCGCGGCCCGTGGACATTGTGATCACCAGTTGCGCGGGCTATCCGCTGGACACCACGTTCTATCAGGCCGTGAAGGGGCTGACCGGAGCCTTGCCCGTGGTCAAGCAGGGCGGCACCATCATCCTGGCGGCCAGTCTTTCCGAAGGCATCGGCAGCCCGCAATTCCAACAGTTGTTCGACGAGAATCCCAGCCTGGACGTGTTCATGGAACGCATTCTGGGCAAGGACTATTTCGTCATGGACCAGTGGCAACTGGAGGAGTTGGCCAAGGTCTGCCGCAAGGCGCGGGTCAAGATCGTGAGCGACGGACTGCCCGCCGAAACGCTCAACCGGTTGTTTGTCGAGGCGGCTCCGACGGTCGAGCAGGCCTTGGCCGATTCCCTGCGGGAGTACGGGCGGGACGCGCAGGTGGCCGTGATTCCCAAGGGACCCTACGTGCTGGCCCAGGTTGCCAGCGCCTGACACCGTGCCGGCTTGCGGGTGGTGATCGGCCCGCGGGCCCGCCGGTCCGTTTGGTGGCCTTCCAGTCTTTGATGCGGCCCGGTCCCCCTACAACCGGCGCCACGTGCGCCGTGGACGCCGCTTCTCGGATTCTCCGGGCGGCGCGGCGGGAAATCCCTGGACACCGCGGCGGCGGGAGCTATTCTTCCGGCGGCCAATGCGCCGCCGACCCCGCAGGACCGATCGCCAGGATCGCCCGCGTTGCCCGCAACATGCGGACTTGGACAATCATGCCGATCCTGAGTGCCAGGGAAGGCGGGCGGCCGGCCAGGGACGGATTGGTGATTGCTGCCGCCGCTGGCCGACAAGACGTGATGAGACTCATGGAGTTGTTTCGGGCAAGGACGCGCCCACGGCATGCCGGCGCCCGAAAACCGTCGCCGGAGTTGCTCAGCATTCGGCGCGGCTGATGTTCGAGAACCGTAATCTGCGGCACGACCTGTTCGCCTTGGGCCTGCTGGCCCTGGTCGTGTTTCTGGGCGTTTCGCTGATCACGTACGATCCGGCCGATCCGGTGGCTCAGGTGGCCGCCGAGCTGGGCGGGTGGTACGCGACCGACGTGCTGGTGTACCCGCAAAACGAACAGCTCCACAATGCATGCGGGCGGTGGGGCGCCTTGGCGGCGGACGTGTTGTTTCAAGGGCTGGGCGTGGGAGCCTGGTACGTGCTGCTGTCGCTGGCGGTGGTGGATATCACGCTGCTTCGCCGCCAGGCAATCGAGAACCCGGTGGTCCGCACGCTGGGCTGGCTGGCGTCCCTGGCCGGGATCACGACGCTGGCCGCGCTGCTGGCGCCCCACATCTCGCCCGGGCCGGTAATTGGCGCCGGCGGATACTGCGGAGCGCTTTGCGGGGGCCTGATCCAGGCACACTTCGCCCTGGCCGGCGGGCTGATTCTGTGCTTGAGTGTACTGCTGGGCGGACTGCTGCTGAGTACCGATTACTGGCTGCTGTTGATTTCGGCCCGCATCCTGGCGCTGGCGACCCGCGTCCCGGGGCGGGCCGGCTGGCAGTTGCCGCGCTCGCGCCGCTCG
>JAGFJK010000192.1 GCA_024102795.1 Pirellulaceae bacterium | reverse complement strand
TCTTCCCCGGCAACGGCGACCCCGCTGGCCCGCGGGCAGGTGCTGATCGTCCTGCCTGCCGGTCTGGTCTGGTATCCCGACTACGAACGGGTCCGCACGGCACTGCAGCATGCCGGTCTGGACGTGCGGGTCGCGTCCAGTCGCCCGACTTCGGTGCCGACGTTGGCAGCCATCGATCAACCAGGGCCAGAGATCGTGCCCGATCTGTTGCTGAGCGACGCGAGGATCGATCAGTTCCAGGGAATCGTTCTGATCGGCTATGAGATCGACGAATTTCTGCCAGGCAAACGGCATGCGGATTTGATGAGGCGAGTGGTCGACCAGGCCGTGCGCGGCGGGGCCACCGTGGGATCGATCTGTGCCGCCAACGCGATCCTGTCCCGGCATGGCTACCTGGCCGGCCGGCCGGCCGCGGCCAGCCAGTGGGCGGTGCAGGCGGGAGCCCAAGACGGAGAAGCCGATTGGCGCGCCAGCTCGGTGCAGTGCAGCGGTCCGTTTGTGACGGCCAGCAGCGATGCGCAGGCCGCCGAGTTTGCTCGCCTGCTGGTTCAGCAAATGTCGGCCGCCGAACAGTAGGACAAGCAGACCGGAGGCAGCTTGCGATTGAAGGGTTGGCACGATAGTGGGGATTGCGAATTGAGAATTGGGGATTGCAAATTGCAAATTGCAAATTGAGAATTGAGAATTGAGAATTGAGAATTGAGAATTGAACGTTGAAAGTTGAAAAACCAGCGCTGATAACTGACAACTGACAACTCAATTCCCAGCGCCAGCGGGCTCTGCGCGTGCTATCTTTTGATTGGCCGGCTGCTGAGGGTCGGCGTGCGCCGCCCTACCGGATCATGAACCGTGAAATCAGCGCCGTCCTGCTTCTCGCCTGCCCGCGGGCTGCTCTGGCTGCTGACCATCCTTGCGCTTGGCCTGTCGCCGCTGGAAACCGGGGCGCAACCGATTCAAGTTGAGAATCCGGGGGATCTGGCGGCCCTGGCGGATCAACAGGAATTCACGCCGCTGGACGATTCCCGGCTGGCTGCCGCGGCGGAACAGTTGCGAACGGCGATCGGCGGCTTGCAGCGGTCGCCCGACCTGGCGGACCGCGAACAGCTCCAGTGGCTCGGCCTGCCGGCGGACGCCTCCGCGCCGCTGGAACCCGTGCTGCAAGACGCCGCTCGACTGAACCAGATTCAGAGTCAGTTGGAACAGGACTTCGAACCGCTGGAGCAGTCGCGGTACCAGCAGTTGCGATCCGCCATCGAGTTGTACCGCCGCACGCTGACGGCGCGGGCTGAACCGGATCTGGTGGAGCAATTCCACGGGCGGCGCCAGCGAGTGCGGGACGAACTGGCTCGCTGGCTGGCGACTGGCGACCTGGCCAGCCATGCGGCGATCGCGCGGCAGATAGTCTGGTTCGACGAGCATCTGCAAGCGGCGGAGCTGGTCGCGGCGTTGCGCCAGCGGCTGTCGCATCCCAACCTGATCCTGACGATGCCCGCCGGCAGCCTGGCGCTGATTTCGCGGCAGTCGATCGAACTGGATCAACCGGTGTCGCGGCAGTCCGGGCAGTTACGAACCAGCGGCCGCAGTCAACTCAGCGGCCAGGTGCGGCTGATGCCGAGCGGGGGCGAAGCGCCGCTGCGGCTGGAGTTTCCCGGCTCGCTCACGCTGACCACGACCAGTTGGCTGGGCCCGTTTCATTTTCGCAGCGAGGGGCGAACCGCTCTGGAAGCGTCCCAGGGACTGGACTGGACGTTCCACGGGCTGCGTCTGGCGTCGGAACCGCAAGTGACCGCTCGCACCGTGCTGCGCAACGGTCCCGTGCAAACTCGGCGGCATGGCCCGCTGCCTCATACGGCCGCTCGCCTGGCCGACCGCCTGGTCGCTCGGCGATCCGCCGAGGCGGCCGGCGCGATCAGCCATGCGGCTCGCGAGGAACTGCGAGCGGAGTTTTCGCGGCGGGCGGCGGAGCAGCTTGCCGAGTTCAACCGCCAGTTTGCGAGTTCCATCACCGACTCGGCGGTCCGCTTGCAGTTGCAGCCGCGGCAGTGGCACACGGCGGCCGACCAATCGGCCTTTACCGTGCGGGTGACGCAGGACCGGCACAGCGGCCTGGCGGCGCCCCGGCCGTGTCCGGACGACGCGCGATCCGACCTGCCGGCGCTGACGGTCCACGAGACGTTTGCCGCCGACGTGCTGAACAGCGTTTACCGCGGGCAGAACTGGCCGCGCGACCTGGACGCCAACGGCCTGCAATCGTTCAATGATCAACTGCCCGTCCCGCTGTTCGAGCACCGGGATTTCTTGCCGCGGACGAGCCTGCACGTACGATTACATGAAAGGCGGCCGTTCGAACTGCGGTTTGATCGGGACCGGATCCAGTTGGTGCTGCGAGCGGAACGGATGCGGTTGGACGAACGGGAATTGTCGGGCGTCGCTCTGACGCTGGACTTTCGCCTTGTGGCCGAGCGGCGGCAGATCGTGCTGCTACGGGAAGGCGAGCCGCGGCTGGAATTCACGGACGACCGCACCGCTGATCAAGATCTGCTGGAACGGTTCACCCTGGCCTGCCGCCAGGAGTTGTTGGGCGCGATGAAGCGCGAGGTGACGATTCCCGCCGTGCTGGAACAAGCCGGCTGGACCGTGTGGCCCGAACGGTTCGAGTCTCGGCCAGGCTGGTTCACCGTGCTGGCCCGCGTCGAACCCGCCAGACCCGCGCAATCGCCGGGAGATGATCGCCGATGAAACCCTTCGTGTGCCTGGCCGCACTGCTGTTCTTCTCTTCCTGGCCGCGGCCCGTTCAAGCGGAACGCACCTGGCAACCGGCGTTTGCCGAAGCGCCGGAGCTGTACCGGATCGGCAGCGAGGCCCGGACGGACCGCTGGTCGCACTTTGTCACTCGCGGTGTGAGCCTGTTGCCGATCACCGGCTCGGCGCGCGTGGAAAAGTACGTGCGGCTGGCACCCGGCGGCGATGCCCAGACCATGCGGTTGAGCACCCGGGGCAACTACGTGGTGCTGGTCCGGCGAGTGCCAGCCGATTTCGCTCGCGCCACGCAGCTTCGCTGGAACTGGCACGTGGTCCGCGATACACCTCGCGGCCGGCTGGGCGAACGCCCCGACGACCAGGCGATCCAGGTGATCCTGATCTTCAGGCAACCGGCGACGGCGGCCTACCAGGCGCTGAGCTTCGCCTGGACCAAAGACGCTCGCCGCGACAACGCCTTGTACTTTACCCGCATTCCCCAAGACGGCTTTCCGCGCGTGCCCGTTGCTGTTCGCCGCTTGCAGAACGGTCCGCAGCCCGCGCGGGCGGAGCAGGTGGATATTCCCCGCGCGTTCCTGCAGGCCGCGACCGAGCATGGCCCGCAGTTCGCCGAAGCGGGGACCGAGGTCCCTGACCTGTTTGGCATCGTCCTGTTCGGCGAATCCAGCGACCAGCGGCCGCCAGTGGACCAGGAGTTGATGTCGACGGAGGCCTGGGTGAGCGGCCTGGAACTGGTGGCCGAAGACTGACGGGTCCCAGGCCCGTCACTACCGGCGGCGAATTGGACAGCGCTACGTTGAACGTATGTGGTTGCCACATTTAGCCCGACGCGTCAGCGAGGGGCCCCGCTACTTTCGCGGAGCGAAAGGCGACTATGTAGCCCGACGCGTCAGCGAGGGAGGCCCTCGAACCAAGGCCTCCCTCGCTCAGGCGTCGGGCGATATGTGAATCCCAAGGCGCCGCGGAACTAATCCAGCCAGCCTTCGGCGACCAGGTCGTCGCGCCGGACCGCTTCCCCTCCGGCGATCGTCAGCAGGGCTCGCAGCTTGTCGCGCGGGATGCGCGGATCGATTCCGTACGCAGTGATGCGGTCGGCGAACACGACATAGGGCCGGCGCCAACTCGGCCCGGAGATTCGCGCCTCCTCACTGCCCGCCCCCGCAGCCCGGCGGCCGGCAAATGCTCCTCGCTCGCTGTCCAGCACCGCGATCTCCAAGTCCCGCGGCGCCAGCCAGGGGATGGCCGGGTTGGTGGCTTCGACCAGCATGAGCGTATTCTCCGCGCCATCGCGCAAGTCGAACAGCCGAGTGACGCTGGCGCCCGGAAAGGCGGTCCCCGGTCCGGTCACGGCGACGACCTGCGTGTTGCCCAAGGCGACTTGCGAGAAGTCCGTGGCGAACACGCGCGGCATCTGCCCGAGCAGGCGGGAATTGTTCGGTCCGTCCCAGGGCTCCGTGAAATCGTAAGCCTCGTACAACGCCAGTTGTTCCACGTATGGCAGAATCAACACCCGCCAACTGTGCTTCGGCCGACCCTGGCCGTCCGGGACATAGGCCGGCGGGAAGGAGCCGAATTGGTCGTGGTAGTTGTGCAAGGCCAGCAGCAACTGATTGAAAGCGCCCTGCGAGGCAATGGCATGCGCCTGCCGGCGAGCGTTGTTCACGGCGCGCAGAAACCCGCCCACCACGGCCAGCAGCAGGCTCAGACCCACGATCCACACTAGCAGTCCGCGCAGCGTGAATCGCCATGCGGGGCGGCTGTTGTCCGCAGTCGGCGGCGAGTCGGTCATGGCGCAGGCCGAGCTGCTTAGCCCAACTGGCCCTTGAGCGCCGCGAGCGCGGCCGCGTAGTCGGGTTCGCTGGTGACTTCAGGCACCGTCTGGGCATGGACGACGTTGCCGCTGGCATCCAGCACGAACACGCCCCGTGCCAGCAGCTTGAGCTCCTCGATCAACATGCCCCACCGCTGGCCGAAGTTGCGGTCCTGGTAGTCGCTGGCCACGCGCATGTTCTGGATGCTCTCGGCGCCACAGAATCGGTTCATGGCGAACGGCAGGTCCAGGCTGACCGTGACCGCGTTGATCCGGTCCCCCAAAGCCGACAGCTCCTCGTTGAACCGCTTGGTCTGGGTGGCACAAACGGGTGTGTCCAGCGACGGCACGACGCTCAAAATGCTGGGCTTGCCCCGCAGGTCCGCCAGGGTCAACGCTTTCAGGCCGCCTTCGTAGTAATGCAGCTTGAAGTCGGGGGCGGGCTGTCCGGCCTGGACCGCGTCGCCTGCCAGGGTCAACGGATTGCCTTTGAACGTGACGGCGTTGGGACGAGACATGAGCGCACCTTGGGTTTGAAGTTTGAGGGACTGGTTGGGGGTCTTGGTGGAGAAAGGGAAACTTGGGCACGCTACTTTCGCGGAGCGAAAGGCGACTATGGCGGAGCGAAAGGCGACTATACGACGATCCGCTACTTTCGCGGAGCGAAAGGCGACTATGAAAGGCGACAGTGAAACGCGACGATCACCCGACCGACTCAGTATCGCGCCGGCGGGATGGCTCTTCAAGGGGGCTGCCGCTGCCGACATTCGAGCGCATTTGGCGGGAACGATATTGTGGTGATCGGCTGGCGGACTTAGATTAAGGGTCGGCGCGAAGGTGGCGGAAACTTCGATAGGAGGCGGGGCATGTTACCGTTGACGGCCGATTGGCAGATGGAACTGGAGCGCGGACCGGACTGGGTCTTTATCCGGCTGCTGTCCAGCGAGGAGTCCGGCTGGCAAGGAGCGGGTCTGGCCGAAGCGCTGTGGAATGTGATGCAGACACAGATGGCCAGCCGCCTGGTGCTGCACATGGATCACGTGTCGATGCTCCGCAGCGAGATGCTGGGCGAACTGGTCCGCCTGCACAAGCGGATACACGCTCGCGGTGGCCTGCTGCGGTTGTGCGGTTTGTCGCCGTCCAATCAGCAGGTGCTGCAACTCTCGCAGCTCAGCAACCTGATCCCGTGCTACGGCAGCCGCGAGGAAGCGGTGCTCGGCCACCGGCCGGGAAACCCTCGCTGATCGCGGCGGGCGGCCCACTGCCGGAGAGCGCGTTCGCCGCGGTTGCCGTTCATCCAGAAGTCGCGGCTCAGCAAGTGGCCGCGCTCTCGTCTGGCTGGTGCAGCCACGGCGGTTGCTGTCCGGCCGGCGGCAACTGGATCAGCTTGACCTTGTCGATGTGAGGATGTCGCAGCACCTCGGCCACCGCCTCGTCGGGCGGGAGGCTGTCCAGGTTCAGCACCCCGATGGCCGGTCCGCCCGGCGTGTCCCCGGCGCGTCCCACGGACATCTGCCCGATGTTCACCTGGTGCGAACCAAAGATCGTCCCCACCGCGCCAATGATGCCGGGCACGTCGTCGTGCAGGAAAACAAACAGATTGCCGTCCAGGTAGGCTTCCAGGCGGTAGGGGCCCAGCCGGATCAAACGCGGCATGTTCGAACCGAACAGCGTTCCGGACGCCACGAAATCCTGGCCGCCGCCAGTGACCGTGACGGTGATCGACGAACTGAATGGCCCCTTGTCGCTGGAGGATTCCTCGCGGAGCCGGATGCCGCGTTCGCGCAGCAGAATCTCGGCGTTGACGATGTTGACCTCCTCGTCCAGGGCCCGTTCCAGCAGCCCGGCGCAGAAGGCCGACGTCAGCAGCCGTGTATCCTTCTGAGTGACGTCGCCCCGGTAGCGGAGCTGGCAGCTTTCGGTCCCCACTTCGTGCCACTGGCCCAGGAGCAGGCCCAGCCGATAGGCGACGTTCAGGTCGCCGCGCAACGACGCCAGGACCTTGGGATCCACGGCCGCCATGTTGACCGCATGCCGCACTTCGCCCGTGGTCAGGAAGTTCACCAGCAATTCGACCGCCTCGATGGCCACCTGCGTTTGAGCTTCCTCGGTGCTGGCTCCCAGGTGGGGCGTGCAGAGGACGCCCGGCATGCCGAACAGCGGGCTGCGCGTGCACGGCTCGTCCTCGAACACGTCCAGGGCGACGCCGCCCAGCCGGCCGCTTTGCAGCCCCTCGATCAGGGCCTGTTCATTGTAGATGCCGCCGCGAGCGCAGTTGATCAGTCGCACGCCGGGCTTCATCTGCTGAATGGCCTCGCGATCCACCAGGTTGCGGGTCTCGGGCGTCAGCGGCGTGTGCACCGTCAGGTAATCGATCCGCGGCCAGAGTTGGCTGGGCTGCTCGACCAGTTCAATGTTCAACTCGGCGGCCCGCGCGGGGCCCAGAAAAGGATCGTAGCCCAGCACTCGCATGTCAAAGGCCACCGCGCGTTTGGCAACCTCCTGGCCGATGCGTCCCAGCCCGATCACACCCAGCGTCTTGTCGGCCAGTTGCGCGCCCATGTACGATTTGCGGTCCCACCGCCCCTCCAGCAGGCTCTGGTAAGCGGGCGCCAGACTGCGGGACAGGCCCAGCATCAAGGCAAACGTGTGCTCGGCCGTGCTCAGCGTGTTGCCGGCCGGCGTGTTCATCACCACGATGCCTTGCCGCGTGGCCGCTTCCTTGTCGATGTTGTCGGTGCCCACTCCGGCCCGGACAATGGCCCGCAACCGGCGGTTGCCCGCCAGCGATTCGGCCGTGATCTTCACGCCGCTGCGGCAAATGGCGCCGTCGGCCCGAGCCAGTGCCGCCCGCAACGCCTCGCCGGACAAGCCAGTCTCGACCGAAAAGTCGATGCCCGCGGCGGCCTCCAGCAGTTCCAGTCCCTGCGGTGAAATGCTGTCCAGCACAATCACATGAGGCATAGCGTCCGCACTCCCTCGCCTAGCCCGCGTGCCGGGCGCGAAAATCCCGCATGAATTGCCGCAACGCCTCGACGCCTTCCAGCGGCATGGCATTGTAGATCGAGGCCCGAATGCCGCCCACGCTGCGATGCCCCTTCAGCTCGCCCAGGTCCTGGGCCGCGGCCTCCGCCACAAAGCGGCTCTCCAATTCGGCCGACGGCAGTCGAAACGTGACGTTCATCCGCGATCGGCATTCCGGCTGCGCATGCCCCCGGTAGAACCCCTCGCTGGCGTCCAACTCCGCATACAACAAAGCCGCCTTCCGTTCGTTGCGCAGCGCCACCTGATCCAGCCCGCCCAGATCCTCCAGCAACCAGCGAGCCACCAGGTTCACCAGGTAGATGGCGAATGTCGGCGGCGTGTTGTACAGCGAATCCTGCTCGGCGTGCGAGCGGAAGTTCAGATAGCCCGGCAGTTCGTCCTGGCTCCGCTCCAGCAAGTCGTCGCGGACGATCACAATCGTCACCCCGGCCGGCCCGGCGTTCTTCTGGGCACAGGCGTAGATCAGGCCATAGCGCGAAACGTCCAGCGGCCGCGAGAGGAAATCCGAGGATGCGTCGCAGACCAGCGGGACCTCCCCGCAAAGCGGTTCCGAGCGGAACTGCACGCCCTGAATCGTCTCGTTCGACGTGAAGTGCAGATACGCGGCCGCCGGATCCACGGCCAGCGGCTGGTCTTCGGCAGGCAACCGGTCGTAGTTGGTTTCCCGGCCGTCCCACGGCACATGAACCGGACCTTCGCGGCGAGCCTCCGTGCAGGCATACTGGCCCCAGGATCCCGTCAACAGATACTCGGCGCCCACCGCGCGACCCCGCAGCAGGTTCATCGGGATCATCGAGAACAGCAGCCGCGAACCGCCCTGCAGGAACAAGATCTGGTAGCCGGCAGGAATGCCCAGCAACTGCGTCAGACGGCTCTTGGTCTGCGCCAGGATCTCGATGAACGCCGGGCTGCGGTGGCTGATCTCCAGGATCGACGCTCCGCAACCAGGCAGGGCCAGCAGTTCGCGCTGAGCCTGCTCCAGCACGGGCAGCGGCAGCACGGCCGGCCCAGGCGAAAAGTTGTAAATCCGAGCGGTAGTTACGGCGGAATCCATCGTCCTTCCCCAGAAACTCGTACGCGGCGAAGCCCGGATTCTACGGTCTTCGGCCGCGCCTGAGAAGGCGACGGCCCGGCGATGATGGGCCTGTGATCGGACGGACAGACCGACGGGGCTTGGACCCGTCCCGCGGCGACCGGGCCTAGTACTGCATTTTGGGCAGTGCTGGATCCGCCGTCCGCGTGTCGCCGGGCCAGGTGGCACCCGTCCCGCCGACCGACTGGTTCAGAGCCGCCACGCGGCTGGCCACCGCCGGCTGCTGGCCGTTCAGACTGAGCGAACGCCGATAGTTGTCCATCGCCTGGGCCAGGTTCCCCTCCGCCTCTCGCAAGCTGCCCAAGGCGGCCCACGCCCGGGCGTTGTTCTGGTCGAGCTGCAAGGCGGACTGCAACTGCACCTGAGCGGTCTGAGGATCGCCGAACTCCTGGTACAGGCGAGCCAGTTCGACCCGCGCATCGGCTGATTGCGGATTGTTCGTGGTCCAATTCTGCAGTAACCGGAACGCCGCGTCTTGACGCCCGGTTTCGACCAGCATCACCGCCAGCGCCCGATGACACTCCACGTGGTCCTTGCTCAGATCCAGGCACTGGTTGTACAACGTCTCGGCCTGCTGGTAATACTCCTGGTTGCCCTGCTGCTTGGCCAACTGATGGTACGTGGCCGCCATGTTGTAGTACGAGTCGCTGTCCTTGGGCGACGTGACGCGCGCGTCCTGAAATTTCTGCAAGGCCGCCATGTACTGCCCTGCCTGGTACAGCCGCACCCCCTCGGTGTTCTTGCTCTGCGCGGCGAACTTACACCCGCACAGCGACATGACGCAAACCAGTAGCACCAGCCAGCAGAAACGCTGGCGAGCCGGCAGGGCGGGAGGATGAAACTGCGACACGGCCAGCGCACCTCGCAAAAATTTCGCAGCAGCCGGCCGGTTCCGCCCAGGGCCCGTCGCGAGCGGTCCCCACGGAAACAGCCTCAACCGATTCGAAAGTCGAGGCGGGAGAATAGAGGCAACCGCGACAGGATTCAAGGCCGACTTGCCAGACAATTCGGGAGTCCGGGGCCGACTGGAGAACCGCTGGCCAGGCGGCGGCCGGCAATCAGGATGCCGCCACGACCTCGTGATTCGGTTCCTCGGTTACCGCCTCCACCGGCTCTCCGCCCTCCATCGCCGGTTCCGTCTCCGAAGTGGAACTCACGCGGACATAGCCCAGTCCTCGAATCACCTCCAGAATCTCGCTGCACGTCGGAAACATCCGCCCGCTGGTCCGCTTGTACGCGTCCAGGGCCCGCATGAACTCGATTTCGTCGGCCGAATAATCCCGCTCGCAGGTCGTGGGATCGATCTGCCGGCGCCGTTGCACTTTCCGTCGTTCACCCCCCGCGGGCGCTGCTCCCTTGGCTGCCCCTGACCGGCGGTCTGTCTTTCCACTGCGTCGATCGACCGTCACTTCGGCTGCCTTCGTCTTACGCATGACAATCCCCCCGCTTGGAGTGTTGAAGTCCTGGTCCACTGCCGGGCCGACCTGGACTGGCTCAAGTCCCGTCAGGACCGATCCCTGGAAACTATGCCAGCTAGGATCGGTCTGTCGCGCAAAGAGTTTGCACAGGGGAGCAAAAATATCGCATTCTGGCGATATTTGCGGATTGCGCAAGCGTGTCCGGCTGGGTGACAATTCCGGTTGTGACACCCGGTGACGGAAGACCACCGCACTGGACGCACCGCAGCTAGCGCCACGGGATCTCTAGAGGGGGAGCAGGTCAGACCTGAGCGGTTCCCCAGGCCACCGACGCGGAACGCCCCCGCTCGCTCCCGCGCGGATCGCGACCCAGCGGGAAACTGCGGCGGAACGCATCGAAGGCAAACGACAGCGAGCTGGCCAGCGGGCGAAAACCGCCCGCCAACTGGTCGACGTGCTGCAGGTTCTCGCCATGAATCTCCAGCAGCGAAAGATACTCGTCCAGGTGAAACGGCACATCGCCAAACAAGGGACCGGGCGCGGACATGCCGGAGTCGGCATCCGGTCGAGGCTGGGGCCGAGAGTCGCCAGCCAGCGCACCGCTTGGAGCCGCTTCCGGATCGCCAGCCACCGCCAGTTCGGGATGCCCTTCCGGGCTGATGGGCAGCTTCCAGGCGGGGACGGACATCAGCAGAAACATGGCGGCCAGACCGGCCAGAGCCAGAACCGCGTTTCCCAGTCTGACGCGCCGTGGCGGCCAAGCGGTGGCCTCCGCCATCACACGGTCGACAAACAGATGGTCGGGTTCATCCGGCAGAGGTTCCGCCAGGGTTGCTAGCAGCAATTCCTGGCCCGCCAGCAACCGTTGGCACTCGCCGCAGGCCTCGGCATGCTCCAACAGGCATGCGTCGAACTCCGGTCGTTCGCGACGGTCGAGCAGGTCCTGCAACCGGATTTCAAACTGCTCGCATCGCATGCGTCGACTCCTCCGCCTCTTCCGCGCCCTGGAGCGCTCGAATCAATTCCCGCCGAGCGCGATGCACCCATGTCTTCACGGTGCCCAGCGGACAGTTCAGCACCTCGGCAATCTCGGCGTAACTCAACTGGTGTTCATGGAACAAGACAAACGCCTGGCGATACTCGCTGCGCAGCTTCTGCAACAGCACCTGCACTTCTTCGGCCAGATGCCGGGCTGCCTGCTCATGCTGACTGGAATCCGCCACCAGGTCGCAAAGTGGCTGCGGAGACGGTCGTCGTCCGCGGGCCGCCAGTGCCGTCCGGCAGCGGTTTCCGGCGATCGCCAGCAACCACGGTTCAAAATCCCGGCTGGAATCCCAGCGGTGCAGATTCCGCAAGACGCGGACAAATGTCTCTTGCGCGACATCTTCGGCGTCTTGCCGATGTCCCAGCATCCGGTAGCAAAGGCCAAAGACCTGCCCCCGGAAACGGTCTACCAGGCCCAGCATGGCGGATTGGTCTCCGTCGAGACACCGACGGACCAGACTGCGGAGATCGTCCGACAAACCTTACCTCCTATTACCGTCCGCGGTTTCTTGCGGCGCCACTGGCGGTTTCTAGCGACGGTTGAAGAATTTGCGAAGCGTATCTGCCGCCGCCGTCCGCGTGTCGGCCGCCATCGGCGCTTCGACGCGCGGCAGCTTGCCGGGTTCCTTCTTCTTTTTCTTGCCCTTCGCGTCCGTGGCTTCGGCCTCCTTGGGCTCCTCGACCGTCTCGTCCGCCTTCGTTTCCTGCTCGGCCGCCGCCCGATCCAGCGCCACGCGATCGGTTTCGTCCAGGCGGAACTGTCGGGTTTCCGGTTCCGCCAGCTTGCGGGCCCGGTCCACCTCGTCCCCCTCCTCCAGCCAGTCCGTGATGTCCTCGTCGCCGAGCACGTTTCGCGCGGCACGAGCCGCCGCCTCCTTTACGTCGCGGACCTTGGGCTTCTTGGCACCGCCCAGCCCGTGGTCGATGCAGACTTCGAATTCCAGGCGGCCGACCCGCAGCAGGTCGCCCGAAACCAAGACCCGGTCCCCCGTGATCGTCTCGCCATTCACGGCCGTGCCGTTGCGGCTACCCAGGTCGCGCACCAGCACGCGCGACTCCTCGATCGTCAGCACGCAGTGCCGCCGGCTGACCGAATCGCTGCGCGGCCGCAGATGGCACTCCTCGCCACGACCGATCAGCATCTGGCGAGTGGCGATCGGCAGTTCCTTTCCAGCGCTGGCTCCATTGAGCACTTTCAACTTGACTTGCATACAACGCTTCCTTCTCCAACCAGGGACCATCAATGTAATGATGCAAAGGAGTGCGGTGATTCGTCCGCCGCCGGGTGGCCATCAGCCAAACGGCAAGCCGAAAGGAGGAAGCACTTCTGCCCACACTCGATGCCCGCGCCGCCTCCATCCCCAACGGACGGTTGGCCAACTGCAAACGCGGACACAGGGAGCCCCACGGACCCCACGCGAAAGGGATGCCATGAATCAATGATGCGATGAACAAACAGATATGTCGCAACGCCTGACAACCGAGCGGATATGATAAATACGGTCCAGGCCTCTCCACAGTTTCCATTACCATTATTGCTGCCAGGGGTAGTGGGCCGCAAGCGCAACTCCACAAGATCTTGAGCCCCGCTTATCTTGCGAACTGTTTTGCGCCGATGCAATCTCCCTCGATCGGGATTCGCCGATAACCGCAACGGTGATGACGCGAACGGGTGGTCCGAACGCCGTCGCGGCCCAGCGGCCACGAACCAGCGCCGTCGCCCAGCGCACTACCGACGCTCGCTCCAAGCCGGGTTGGAGTAACGCTGTTGAGCGAATTCCCCGGCCCGCTGCCGCTCCTGGGATGTCCACTCGCTCGGCACGAGACGCCGGCCCAGCCGACACGCCAGACGAGGCGTCCAGGCCGCGATCACTTGCTCCGGCCGCAGTTCTAGCCCGCTCAGTTCGGCGATTCCCGGCAATTCGGGGGCCCGTTCCGTCGATCGCAGCAGGATGGAACCATGCTGCAAGACGGCCCCGTGTTGCCGCCGCTGAGCGCTGCCAGCAACCTTGGCCGACTCCAGCACCACATCACCTCGGCTGCGGCGCTGGAAACACAAAAACGGCTGGTCCGCGGTCCGGCCCTGGCCATCGGGGACCAGCCCCGCCCGCAACCCGAAATCCGCGAGTGCCTCAATCAGCGTCTCATGGAATGCGTCGTACAAAGCCGTCAAGTCGGCCGACAAACGATCGCCAGCCGAGGCCGCGAAACTGTACGTCAGCTCATGGTCGTGCACGATCGCCCCGCCACCCGTCGCCCGCCGCACGACCGCGCACGAACGGCTCGCCCGATGCTGCCCGCGGGCCTCCAGCCGCTGAAAATAGCCCAGCGACAACGTCGGCTCCGACCACTGGTAAAACCGCAGACACCACTGGCCGCGCTCCGACACACTCGCCAGCAGCATGTCGTCGCAGGCCATGTTCCACGCACCGGCAGCCGGCGGATCGATAACCAAGCGAGCGGAGAGCATGGGATCCGTGAGTCGGAAGCAGAAGGAAAGGAGACGATGACCGGGCTGTCTGGCAGGCAGGATGCCTGCCAGGCTGTCTGGCAGGATGCTCGGCACGTTCGGATGTCGTGGTACGATCGTGCTGGTTGCAAATTGCAAATTGCAAATTGACGACTGCCTGCCCGTCAGGTCCTAGCTTGCCGGTTGCTCCGCGGTCCAGCGGAGCACCGTCTGGCGGGCCGCCCGCACTTCATCCGGCCGGCTAACCAAGGTCGAGTGGGGCGCCTCGGCCAGCACCTCGCCCGCTTCGCCGGTCACGCGGAACAGCGTCTCGGCGAACGCATCCAGCGTCTGTTTGCTTTCGGTCTCCGTCGGCTCCACCATCACGGCGTCGTGAACCGTCAGCGGAAAGTAGACCGTCGGGGCGTGGAATCCGTAGTCCAGCAGCCGCTTGGCCAGGTCCATGGCGGGCTGCTTCAGCCCCTTTTCCTTCTTGAGGTGTTCGGCCGACGCCACGAATTCGTGCATGCAGCGGTCCCCCTGCGGCACGGGCAGGAAATGCTTCACCCTGCTCAACAGGTAGTTGGCATTCAGCACGGCATTTTCCGACACGGCCCGCAGACCATCCGGACCGTAGGTGCGGATGTAGCAGTAGGCCCGCACCAGCACGCCCACGTTCCCGAAGAACGTGCGGACGCGGCCGATCGAGCGGGGCCGGTCGTAGTCCAGGAAGTAATCGTCGTCCCGCCGGCCCACGACCGGGGCTGGCAAGAACGGATCCAGCTTCTCGGTGACGCAGATCGGGCCCGCTCCGGGACCACCACCGCCATGCGGACCGCTGAACGTCTTGTGCGGGTTGTAGTGCATCATGTCCGCGCCGAAGTCACCGGGCCGAGCGATGCCGAGAATGGCATTCATGTTGGCGCCGTCCAGATAGACCAGGCCGCCCCGCTCGTGCACCAGGTCGGCGATTTCGGCGATCTGCCGGTCGAACAGCCCCAGCGTGTTGGGGTTGGTAATCATCAACACGGCGACCTGTTCGTCCAGCTTTGCTCGCAGATCGTCCAGGCAAACGTAGCCAGCCGGCGTGCTGCGGATGGTTACCGTGTCGAAGCCGGCCATTCGCGCGCTGGCTGGATTCGTGCCGTGCGCGCTGTCGGGGGTCAAGACCTTGGTCCGCTGCTCTCCCAGATCCCGGTAGTACGCGGCGGCCACCATCAGGGCCGCCAATTCGCCGTGGGCGCCGGCGGCCGGTTGCAGCGACACGGCGGGCAGACCGGAGATTTCGCCCAGGTATCGCTGCAATTCGTACAGCAACTCCAGCAGACCTTGCAGCGACTGCTCGTGCTGGTACGGGTGCAGGTCCAGCAGTCCCGGGAGGTTGGCCATCCGTTCGTTCCGCTTCGGGTTGTACTTCATCGTGCAGGAACCGAGCGGATAGAAGTGGGTGTCGACCGACATGTTCAGCGTCGACAAGTTGGTGAAGTGCCGGATCACGTCCGGCTCGGCCAGTTCCGGCAGGGGCGGCGGTGTCTCCGCGCGGGCCTCGGCCGGCAGCAGCTCGTTCAGCTCCACGTGCGGGACGTCGCTGGCGGGCAGGCGGGCCGCGCGGCGGCCGGGCTGGGACAGGTCGAACAGCAACTGGGTCGCTCGATGATTACGCATAGACGGTCGTGCAATCGCTGGGACTCCCCGCCAGACAACCGGCCAGGGCGTCGATTTCCGACTTGCTCCGCTTCTCGGTCACGGCGACCAGGAAGCAATCCTGTAATTCGGGGTACCAGGGGCCCAGCGGCACTCCGGCGTGAAAACCGGCTTGCCGCGCGTCGGCCAGCAGCTCCTCGACACGGCCCTGGCCGTCGCGGACCACGAACTCCTTGAAGAACGGGCCGCCGTGGGCCAGCGAATACCGTTCGTCGCGGCAAATCTGCTCGGCCGCGTAGTGGGCCTTTCGCAGGCACAGTTCGGCCGTCTCGCGCAAGCCCGCCGGCCCCATCGCCGCCAGGTACACGGCGGCTCGCAAGGCGAACAGACCCTGGTTCGTGCAGATGTTGCTGGTGGCCTTGTCGCGGCGGATATGCTGCTCGCGGGTCTGCAACGTCAGGACCCAGCAACGGCGGCCCCGCCGGTCCACGGTCTGGCCGGCGATTCGGCCTGGCAAACGGCGGACGAACTCCTCGCGGCAAGCCATGATCCCCAGGTACGGCCCGCCAAACTGCAGCGGCGTACCCAGCGCCTGGCCTTCCGCCACCACGATGTCCGCGCCCTGGTCTCCGGGCCGCTTGAGCAGGCCCAGGCTGATCGGGTCCACCGCGGCCACCAGCAAGGCGCCAGCCCGGTGAGCGATCTGGCCAACCTCGGCCAGCGGCTCCAGGCACCCGAAAAAGTTCGGTTGTTGGATCAACACGCAGGCCGTCTGGTCGTCCACGGCCGCTTCGATCTCCTCCAGCCGCACCCGGCCGTGCGGCGTGCCGACGGTGACCAGTTCCGCATCCAGGTTGGCCAGGTACGTGGCGATCGCCTGCCGGTACTCCGGGTGCACGCTGGCCGGCACGACCACCTTGCCGGACCGGCGAGTGACGCTGAGCGCCATCAGCACGGCTTCCACCGCCGCGCTGCCGCCGTCGTACAGGCTGGCGTTGGAGACGTCCAGGCCCGTGAGCTGGCAGATCAACGTCTGGTACTCGAACATCGCCTGCAGGTTGCCCTGGCTGACTTCCGGCTGATACGGCGTATACGACGTGTAGAATTCACCCCGGCTGGCCACCGCATCGACGACGGCGGGGATGAAATGGTCGTAGCTGCCACCGCCCAGGAAACAGACGCTTTGGCCGGCTGGCGAATTCCGCGTCGCGAGCCGCTGCACATGCTGGCTCAATTCCAGCTCCGACAGGGCCGGCGGGATATTCAGCGGCCGGTTCAGCCGCAGGGCCGCCGGAATCACCTCGAACAGCTCGGCGATCGACGAAACGCCGATGGCTTCCAGCATCGCTCGCTGATCCTCCGGGGTATTGAACAAGTATGCCATCTCAGCCTTCCTCAGCGCATTGCTTCTGATACGCCGCAAAGTCCAATAAACGGGCCAGTCCGCTGTCGTCCGTGATCCGGACCTTGATGATCCAGCCCGCGTCGTAGGGATCCTCGCCCAGCGTCTCCAGGTGGTCGGGCAGCGACGAATTGACCGCCACGATCTCTCCGTCCACGGGGCTGTACAACGGGCTGACCGCCTTGACCGACTCCACTTCACCGAACGGCTGGCCCGCCTGGACCTCCCCGCCGACTTCGGGCAGTTCCATGTAAACCAGGTCCGTCAACTGCTCGACGGCAAACGCCGAAATGCCGATCGTGGCCAGCTTGGCGCCCCCCTCCTGCGCCACGTGCACCCATTCGTGCGTCTTGCAGTACAACAGGTCTTTCGGATCCACGGCGCCAGGTTCCTTTCAACGCGAACGGACATAGAACGGAAGTTTCACGACTTGGGCCGGCACGAGCTGACCCCGGATATCAACCGCCAGGCGTGTTCCAACGGCTGAAAGCGCGGGTTCGACCAGCGCCATCGCAATTGGCTTCTGCAAGCTGGGCGACAAGGTGCCGCTGGTGACGCTGCCGACCGCGGCCGCACCCGGCTCGGCGGCCGCACAAACCGCGTAGCCCTCGCGAGCCGGCCGCCGCCCCTCGATCTCCAGCCCCACCCGCACCGGCCGTCCCCCCGCTTCGCTCAGCGCCGCCAACGCCTCGCGGCCAATAAAGTCCCGGTCCTCCAGGTTCACCGCGAATCCCAGTCCGGCCTGGTACGGGTCCAGCGTTTCGTTCAGCTCATGACCGTACAGCGGCATGCCGGCCTCCAGCCGCAACGTGTCGCGGCAGCCCAGACCCGCCGGCTCGATACCCAGCTCGCGGCCCGCCCGCAGCAGATTGTTGCACACATCCACCGCATCCTCGGCCCGCACGATCAACTCGCAACCGTCTTCGCCCGTATAACCCGTGCGGCTGACGATGCAGACCCGCCCCAGCGACCGAGTGACGGCGGCCGTGTAGTACTTCAGCGAACCGGGGGCGATGTCCAGCAGCGGCGCCACAGCCTGCAACGCCCGCGGCCCCTGCACCGCGATCATCGCCGTCTCCGCCGTGCGGTCGAACATCCGCACGTCCCAGCCGGCCGCCAGGTGCTGGCCAATCCAGCCGAGGATCTTCTCCCGATTGCCGGCGTTGACCACCAGCAGATAGTACCGCTGACCGTTGGGCGATTCCAAGTGGCTGATCAACACGTCGTCCAGCACGCCGCCCGATTCGTTGGTCATCAGGCTGTACCGGACCCGGCCCACCGCCAGGTCCGAGACGCGGCGAGTCAGCAGGCGATCCAGAAAGCGGCACGCATCCTCGCCTTCAAACCGCAGCCGGCCCATGTGCGAGACGTCGAACAACGTGCACCGCTCGCGCGTCGCCACATGCTCCCGCACGATCGAAACGTACTGGACCGGCATCGACCAGCCAGCGAAATCGACCATGCGGGCCGCGTGTTTCAGGTGCCACGCGTGGAGCGGTGTCTGGGCCAGGTCGCTGCTCATGGGCTCTCGATTAACGCCACGGAACGCTGTCGCCCGAAACGTTGACCGGGCGTCGCCGTATTCTAGCCGATCGACCAGCGCTTGCCAGGGGCGCGCCGTTGGGTGGAGAGCCGCCCAGGGTGAAACTGGTCGTTCGTCCGTCGTCAGTTATCCAACCACGGCGGGAATTGACGCCGGGAGCGTTACCTGGCTGCTTGATCGAACACGTTGGAATGCAAAGGTTTAACC
>JAGFJK010000174.1 GCA_024102795.1 Pirellulaceae bacterium | reverse complement strand
CCGCGACGGCGTTGGCGCTGGACGCGCTGGTCGTCGTGTTGCAACTGGCACTGCTGGGCTGGTTGCTGGCGGCGGGCGGCCTGGGACCGGGCACGGCGCATCTGGCGGCCGGCGCGGCCTGTTTGCTGAGTGTCATGGTCTGGTACGCCTGGCTGGCGCGCGGCGCGTTTTCTTTCCGCCGCCGCCGAGTTGTTTCCGACTTGCTGCGCCTGGGGCGGCTCGGCCGCTGGCTGTTTGCCAGCCAGATGGTTTTCCTGCTGCAGTGGAACGCCGTGACCTGGCTGCTGGCGCTGCTGGCGGGAGCGACCGAGACCGGCGCGCTGGCGGCGTGCCTGACCTTGGCATTGCTCTGCAATCCGCTGCTGCTGGGCATGAGCAACCTGCTGGAACCACGAGTGGCGCTGGCCTGCGCCACCGGCGGACCCGCCGAGGTGTGGCGTATGGTTGTACTGTGGACCGCGTTGCTGTTGCCGCTGGTGGCCGGCTACTGCGCGGCGCTCGCGTTGTTCGGAGCGCGCGGGTTATCCCTGTTGTATGGTCCCGCGTACGCGGCTTACGCGCCGGCGCTGAACCTGATGGGTCTGACGGTGCTGGCCGGGACGTGGGGGCTGGCGGCCGACGCCGGTTTGCGGGCGGTCGAGCGGGCCGACGTGGGGTTCCGGATCAGCGTGCTGAGTCTGATGGTGACTCTGGGCCTGGCGGCCGCGGCGATTCCCTTCAGCGGAGTGACGGGAGCTGCCTGCGGCATGTTGGCGGGCGCCGTGGCGGGCTCGGCGGCTCGTTGGGCCGGCTTGGCGCAAGTGGTGCGAGCTGCCCGGCACTGACCGCCCGCGGTGCCGGACAATGGATGGAGGTGTGAGCGATGGCGATGCCAGGTGTGGGTGCGTGGGAGCTCGGTCGCGTCGCGGCCAGCGACCGGTGCGCGCCGCCGCGGGGACGCCTGGCGCTGGACGCCTGCGGGCTGCTGCTGGCCGCCGGTCTGGTGTTCTTCAACGAAGCGAACTTTCGCCGCACGGATTCCTTCCAGTTCAGCGTCGATTGGCAGGTGCTGCTGAGACTCTGCCTGTTGGCGCTGGCCGGCGTCTACGGGCTCTGGCATCTGCCGCTGGTGTGGAGGCAACTGGTTCGGTTTCCGGCCGCCTGGTTCATGCTGCTGGCCGGCTGGAGCCTGCTGACGATTCCGCTGGCTGTCAATTCGCTGCACGCGACGGCCGCGGCGGGCATGTTGTGGTGTTCGCTGCTGTTCGTCCCGACCGTACTGGGGCGGTTGGGGCCGCGGCGGACGCTGACCACATTCCTCGCCACACTGGCGGCTCTGCTGGTGGCTTCCTGGTTCGTCTATTTCGTCTTTCCCGAATTTGGCCGCGATCAGTACCAGGTGTCGGACGAGGCGGAGGGCGAGTATCGCCTGGGCGGGCTGGCACATCCCAACGGAACCGGCGTGCAGTCGGCCTGGGTGCTGATCCTGGCGCTGGGGTTGTGGGGGCGAGGCTGGCTTTCGGGCAGGCTGTTCCTGGCCGCGCTGCTGCTGGGCGGCGTGTCGTTGTGGGCCACCGACTGCCGCACCGCCACCGTCTCGGTGGTCGCGGCCGCCGGACTGTTCGCGTGGCGGCACTCGCGTTCGACCGCTCTGTGGTACCTGGCGGGAAGTGCCTTGTTGCTGGCCGGGTTGTGGCTGCTGCTGGGCCTGGGCGGCGAGGGACTGTTCGCCACGCTTTCGCGCACGGGCGAAGCGCACGAGGTGTACGAACTGAACGGCCGGACCGACCTCTGGCCTCGCGTCCTGGCCAAGGCCGCCGAGTCACCGCTTGTGGGCTTCGGGCACGGCTGCCAGCGGTTCGTGCTGCCGCAACTGGGTATCGAATGGGCCAACTACCATGCCCACAACATGCTGTTGCACGTGCTGCTGGGCTTGGGTGTGGTCGGTGCGACGCTGCTGGCGCTGTCGCTGCTGCACATGCTGGGATGGCTGGTCGCGAGGCCGGCCGACTTCCCGGATATGGTCACGCTGTTTCTGCTGCTGGGCGGCGTCGCCGACTCGATGATCTTCAGTCCCGTCCCCGACGCCACGAGTTTCATCTGGATCATGGCACTCTGCTGGCCGCGGGCTGGCGGCGGGTCCTCGGAACCAGTGCGGTCTTCGCGGTCTTTGGTCCCATTGAAGTCGCCGGAGTCGCCGAAGGTCACAGAGGAGGCAGCAGGATGAATGCGATTCAGGTCCCTCAGGCGGCGTCCTCCCCGCACACCAGCGCGGACCGGCTGCCCGCGCATGTCGTGCTGCTGACGAACTTCATTCCACCCTATCGCCTGCCGTTGTACCGGGAGCTGTCCCGGCGCGTGGCGCGATTGACCGTGCTGGTATCGACGCCGATGGAACGCAACCGCAACTGGACGGCCGACTGGCGCGGACTGGAAGTGGAAGTGCAGCGGGGCTGGTCGATGGAGCGGCCCTGGCGACACCGCCAGGGATTTCGCGACAAGGTGCACGTCCACCTGCCCTGGGACACGCTGGAGCGTCTGCGGCGCTTGCGTCCGGACGTCGTGCTGTCGGCCGAGTTGGGTTTTCGTTCCTTGATGAGCGCGTTGTATCAGGCGGAGCGTCCGGACGCGGCGCTGGTGCTGTGGGCCATGGTGTCGGAACACACCGAGCAGGGTCGCGGCGCCGCTCGGCAAATGCTCCGCCATTGGCTGCTTCGGCGCGCCGATCGCGTCGTGGTGAACGGGCAGAGTGGTGCTCGCTATGTACGCCGCTTCGGCGTGGCCGATCAGCGGATCGACCGCGTTCCCTACACGGCGGCCGGCGCGGTAGCGGCGGGCGTGACGGCGGGCGAGAGGGCCAGGCATCGGTCGGCGCCCGAGTTCGATCTGCTGTGTGTCGGGCAATTGATCGAGCGCAAGGGGATCGTGCCGCTGGTGGAGCAATTGGCGGCCTGGGTCGCTCGGCATCCTCAGCGGCCCGTGCGGCTGGCGATTGCCGGTTCGGGACCGCTACGGGAACGGATTGAAACACGGCCGCTGCCTGCGCAACTGACGATCTGCTGCCTGGGAGAACTGGGTCACGACCAGTTGGCGGCCGTTTACGCTCGCAGCGGCGCGCTGGTGATGCCCAGCCTGGCGGACGAATGGGGGCTGGTGGTCAACGAGGCGCTGGCGGCGGGGCTGCCCGTGCTGGGCAGCGTATACAGCCAGGCCGTGGAGGAGTTGTTGGTGGACGGGCGCAACGGCTGGTTGTATCGGCCGGACGACGCGGGCCAGGTGCAGCGAGCGCTGGACCGCGTGCTGCTCGCGCAGCGGCGAAAGCTGCGCGTCATGGGCTGGCTGGCGCGACGGAGCGTGCGCCACCTGACACCGGATTGGGCCGCCGAGCGGCTCGTGCAGTCACTGCGAGCCGCCCTGCGGAGTCGGCGCCCCAACTCATACCGGGAGGCGTAACAGATGTCGGTATCGCATTTGCGCAACGCCGACCGCGATCGGCCGGCCGATCGCGGACTGCCGCGCGATCAGCAAGACTGCCAGCCGGTCCCGCTCGCGGCCACTCCGATCAAGGTGCTGGTCGTGGGACAAACGCCGCCGCCGGTGCACGGTCAGGCGGTGATGATCGACCGTTTGCTGCGCAGTCCGCTGCGCGGCGTGCGGATGTTTCACGTCCGCACCAGTTTTTCGCGGACGATCGAGGACCTGGGACGCTGGCATCCTCGCAAGCTGGTGCATCTGCTGGCGGTGATCGTGCGGATCTTCCACGCGCGGCTGGTGCACGGGGCCGACGTGCTGTACTATCCGCCGTCGGGCCCGAACCTGGTCCCGGTGCTGAAGGACATGGCGATCCTGCTCTGCACGCGGTGGCTGTTTCGGCGGACCATCTGGCACGTGCACGCGGGCGGCACGTCGTTGATCTACGGGCGGCTGCGATTCTGGCTGCGTCCCTGGTTCCGCTGGGCCTTGTTCGATGCCGACGCGGTCATTCGACTCTCCGCGGCCACGCCCGAAGATGGTTTGGGGTTGCGCGCGCGGCGGGAGTTCCTGGTGCCCAACGGCATACCGGACGAGGCGCCGGGTCACTTGCCCGCGGGTGTGGCAACCACGAACACATCGACTACCGGCGGCTCGTCTCGCGGCCCGTTTCGGCTGCTGTACGTCGGAGCGCTGTGCGAATCGAAAGGGGTGCTGGACGTGGTGCGCGCCACGCGCATGCTTGCCGATCGCGGCCTGGCGGTGGGGTTGCAACTGGTGGGCCAGTGTCAATCGGCCGAGTTTGCCGCAACGTTGGAAGATCTGGTCGAGCAGTTGGAGTTGGCCGACCGGGTTGAGTTGCCAGGCGTGCTGACGGGCGAGGACAAGCACAAGCGGTTTGCCCAGTCCGACGTGTTCTGTTTTCCGTCGTTCTACGAATGCGAAGCCTTTCCGCTGGTGCTGCTGGAAGCGATGTCGTTCGGCTTGCCCGTGGTGGCGTCGCGTTGGCGCGGCATCCCTTCAATCGTGCGCGACGGCCAGACGGGCCTGCTGGTCGAACCGCGGAATCCACATCAGTTGGCCGAGTGCGTGTATCAGTTGGCCACGAGCCCGCACCTGCGACGGCAAATGTCGGCCGCGGCTCGAGATCGCTATCTGCGCGAATACACGCCCGACGTGTTTGCCGCGCGCATGGAACGAGTCTTTCACGAGGTGGCTGGCCGATGACCGAAGTCGAACCAAGGCAGTCTCGCTGGCGACAGTTGTGGTCGCATCCGGGGTTTCGCCGGCAGCCGGCGGCGGTCGTGGCGCGGGCCGCGGTCTGGGCCGTGCACTGCGGCCTGGGGATTCCCGCGCGCGTGAGGTTCCGCCGAGCGGACTTCCAACTGTACCTGCCGCCGCGCTGGCGTGGCGGCGGTTCCACCTCGGTGTTTCTGTTCCGCGAGTGGTACGAGCCGGAGTTTGCCGTGCTGCAGCGGCTGCTGCGACCGGGCATGGTATTCGTTGACGGAGGAGCCAACACGGGGGCCTTCACGTTCGCGGCAGCCAGGCTGGTGGGGCCGCGAGGCAAGGTGGTGGCGTTTGAACCAGGCAGGCGCTGTTTCGCGGCCCTGCGGCAGTCCGCCCGACTGAATGGTTTCGACCAGGTGATCCTGCGAGACGAGGGGCTGGCGGACCGTTCGGGGACCGCTCGTCTGTACCATCACCGCGGCCAGGACAATTGTTTCGCCTTGGGGCCCGCGTTGCTCACCGAACAGATGGGCCAGCCGGCGAGCGGCGTCGGCTTCGATTTGATTCACACGACGACGCTGTCGGCCGCCTTGGATAAACTTGGCGTGCGCCAGGTGGATTTCTTGAAGCTGGATATCGAGGGCGCGCAGGAGCTGGCGCTGCGCGGCTGCCTGGAACTGCTCCAGCGCGATCACCCCCACGTGCTGATCGAGAATCACGCGCTGGCCGCCCGCCGCCTGGGGCTCGATCCTCAGGGAGCGTTCGATCTGTTGTCGGACAGAGGCTACCGCTTTTTTCGAGTGGCCGACGGCGGCGGCTGCGAGCGGCTGAGTTCGACCGCCGGAGTGCGTTCGGTCTTGGCCTTGCATCCGGATCGGCGGCTGGACGACTCCTCGGACGCGTCGGGCAATGTTTCATCCGAATGGGAAGGGAAGCGGGGGGACGAAATGGTGCCAGCCGGCGGGACGGACTGCCATGCTTGATCGCGGACGATTCAACGTGCTGGGAGTGCAGGTGGACGCCGTGGACTACGACGCGGCCGTGCAGCGGATCCTTGCGGCCGCTCGCGAAGGCCGGCCGTTGGGAGTATCGGCCCTGGCGGTCCACGGCGTGATGACGGGCGTCCTGGACGCGGTCCACCGTTATCGCCTGAACTCATTGGAGTTGGTAGTACCGGATGGCCAGCCCGTGCGCTGGGCGTTGAACTGGCTGTACCACACGGAATTGACCGACCGGGTCTACGGCCCCACGCTGATGGATCGGGTGTGTGCCCGCTGCGCCGACGAAGGCTTGCCGATCTTTCTGTTTGGCGGCACGGCCAGTTTGCTGGAGCAGTTGTCGCTGCGGTTGCGGCAACGCTACCCGGAGCTGCGGATTGCCGGCGTTCGCCCGTCGCTGTTCCGCACCCTGTCGCCGGACGAAAGCGGCGAGCTGGCGGCCGTGATCCAGGCCTGCGGCGCGCAGGTGACGCTGGTCGGACTGGGGTGTCCGCGGCAGGAGGTGTGGGTGTTTGAATTTCGCCAGCGACTGTCGATGCCTCTGGTGGCGGTGGGAGCGGCCTTCAGCTTCCACGCCGGCCGCTTGCCCCAGGCCCCGCCATGGATGCAGCGGCGCGGGCTCGAATGGCTGTACCGGTTGGGCTGCGAGCCGGCTCGACTGTGGAGGCGGTACTTGCTGTTGAACCCGCTGTACGCGGCGCTGCTGGTGCTGCAAGCCAGCGGGCTGCGGCGGTTCGATCCCGCCGACGCGGTTTGTCCGCGCCAGGAGGTCTTGTATGGGTAAGCCGCGCGTTTGCCGGCCGGAGTTGCCCGTCGCCAGCGACGGCCAGGGCAACTCGATCCCCCGGGTCAGCATCGGCCTGCCGTTATACAATGGCCAGCGGTACCTGGAAGCGGCGCTCGACAGTCTGTTGGCCCAGACGCTGGCGGACTTTGAGCTGATCGTTTCCGACAACCACTCGACGGACGGCAGCCAGCGGATCTGCGAGCGCTACGCGGCTCGCGATCCGCGGATCCGCTACGAGCGCCAGCCGCGGAATCGAGGCGCCGTGTGGAACTTCAATCGGGTCTGCGAGCTGGCTCGCGGCCAGTATTTCAAGTGGGCGGCTCACGACGACATCTGCCGACCCACGTTTCTGGAGCGATGCGTGTCGGCGTTGGAACAGCATCCGGAGGCCGTGTTAAGCTTTCCCCGCACGCAACGGATCGATGAGCGGGGGTGGCCCTGTCCGGATTCCAGGCAGCACTACGCGGAAGAAGGCGCGGTCGACGACCCGCGCCCCTGCCGGCGGCTGTGCGAGTTGCTGATCAACCGCGTCTGGGTGCATGAAGTGTACGGAGTGATCCGCACCAGCGCGTTGCGGCGGACGCGACTCCTGCCGCGCTACGTCGGAGCCGAAAAAGTCCTGATGGCCGAACTGGCGCTGCAAGGTACGTTCCACCAGGTGGCGGAGCCGCTGTTCGGCTGCCGCTGGCATGCGGAGCAGGCTTCGTGGATTTCGACCGCCCAGGATGAACAGCGTTGGCGCGATCCGCAAGCGGTCTGGCTGGCCCGACTGCCCCGCCACGCCGCGTGTGCCTGGGGACAGGCGGGAGCCGTGGTCCGCGCGCGGTTGCCGGTTGGCGAGCGGTTGCGGTGCGGCGGCGCGGTGCTGCAATGGATCCTGCAGACTCGCAAGTGGCCTCGCGTGCTGGCCGACTACTGCCGCGGCACCGGCAGCGGCGGCGGCCTTCGGCGCTGATGACGACAACGCGTTGCACCGCGACCGGGAACGACGCGATCTCGCAGCCGGGGCGGGGGCCCGATGGGACACCTCGTGGATGTGCGGCACGCGACCCGCTCGACCGATACGACCTGTGCTTCCCGCGCGGTTTGCCATCACGCCTGCCGCGGCGGCTTTCCCTCGCTCTACCGGTCGTGACCTAGACTTTTCCTGGGACGCCGCGCGCGGCGTCGCCGCCTCCCGATCACGAGGACAGGCCGGTCATGGGGATCTCGCTGGAACACTGTTTCCGCCATCGCACGGTGCTGGTCACCGGTCATACGGGCTTTAAGGGCAGTTGGCTGTGCCTCTGGCTGCAGCGGCTGGGTGCCCGCTTGACTGGCTATGCGCTCGACCCGCCGACGCAGCCGAATCACTTCACGCTGGCCAGCGTGGGGCGAGGGATGATTCAGGACTGCCGTGCGGACCTGAACGACCTGGACGCGTTGCAGGACCTGTTGGATGGGACGCGACCGGAGGTCATTTTGCATCTGGCGGCTCAAAGCACGGTGGGTGAAAGCCACCGGGCGCCCCGCGAAACGTTCGCCACGAACGTGCTGGGAACCGTGAACCTGCTGGAAGCCGTGCGGCGGCTGAACCGTCCCTGCGTGGTGGTGTTGATCAGCAGCGACAAGTGTTACGAGAATCGCGAGCAGGTGTGGGGATACCGCGAAACAGACGCGCTGGGAGGACGCGATCCGTACAGCGCCAGCAAGGCGGCGCTGGAACTGGTGGCGGCGGCGTATCGGGACAGTTTCTTTCCGCCGCGCGACGTGGCTCGGCACGGTGTCAAGCTGGCCACGGCGCGGGCCGGCAACGTGCTGGGGGGCGGTGACTGGACGCGCGAAGCGTTGCTGGTCGACGCGGTGGATGCGCTGCGGCACGGCCGGCCAGTGCGTTTGAGACATCCACGCGCCGTGCGGCCCTGGCAGCACGTCCTGGAGCCGCTGAGCGGATACCTGCACCTGGCGGCCCGTTTGCTGGTGGACGACGATCCCCGGTTGTGCGGCGGCTGGAACTTTGGTCCGTCGCCCGGTCAGGAGCTTCCCGTCTGGCAACTGGTGGAGCAGTTCGCCCGGTTGTGGGGCGGCGGCCAGTGGGAGCCAGCGGAAGACGCGGCAAGTTTCGGCGAGGCCGGGCAACTGCGGTTGTGTATCGACAAGGCGATCTGGCAGCTTGACTGGCGCCCTCGCTGGAGCCTGCCGCAAGCCTTGGCCCGGACCGCTGACTGGTACCGCGAATACTACGCGAGCGGCGGCGGAGCGATGCGGATTTGCAGCGAACAGCAGATCGCCGATTACGAACGGACCTTGAGCGGGGAGAGCGAGGCCCATGATCCGCGGCTGCGCTGACGACGGCGCTCGGCAACTTGTTCTGGATCGTTCGCGCGACGCGCAGCGGCGCCTGCACGAGCTGATTCCCGGCGGTTGCCATACCTATGCCAAGGGCGACGACCAGTTTCCGCTGCTGGCGCCCGGAGTGATCCAACGCGGCAACGGCTGCCGCGTCTGGGACCTGGACGGCAACGAGTACATCGAATACGGAATGGGCGGCCGCAGCGTGACCTTGGGCCATGCCTTTCCGCCCGTGCTGGAAGCGGCCTGGCAGGCCATGTCGCAAGGCACCAACTTCAGTCGCCCGTCGCACCTGGAGCTGGAGTGCGCCGAGCAACTGCTGGGATTGATCGATGGCGCCGACATGGTCAAGTTCACCAAGGACGGTTCGACCGCCACCACGGCCGCCGTCAAACTGGCTCGAGCCTGCACGGGCCGGGAACTGGTGGCTTTGTGCCGGGACCATCCGTTCTTTTCCTATGACGACTGGTTCCTGGCGACGACGCCCGTGGATGCTGGCATCCCCGCCGCCGTGCGCCCGTTGTCGCTTGCCTTCAGCTACAACGATCCCGCCAGCCTGGAAGCGCTGTTCGCGCGTTATCCGCATCAGATCGCGGCAGTCATGCTGGAGCCGGCCAAGTACGAGCACCCGCGCGACGGGTTCCTGCAGCGAGTCCAGCAGTTGTGCCGCTCGGAGGGCGCCCTGCTGGTGCTGGATGAAATGATCACTGGATTCCGCTGGCACCTGGGTGGGGCGCAGAAGTATTACGGAGTGACGCCCGATCTGTCGACGTTCGGCAAGGCCCTGGGCAACGGGTTCGCCATTTCCGCCCTGCTGGGCAAGCGCCAGTACATGGAACGTGGCGGGCTGCGTCACCAGGACTCTCGCGTGTTCCTGCTGTCGACGACCCATGGCGCCGAGACGCATGCCCTGGCCGCGGCCCGCGCCGTGATGTCGTTCTACGAGCAGCATCCGGTGATCGAGCATCTGAACCAGGTGGGTGAGCAACTGCAAGTCGACGGCAATCAGGCACTGATGGACCAGGGAGTTGATCAGCACGTGCGAATCGTGGGACTGCCGTGCAACCTGGTGTTCACGACGCTGGACGCGGCGGGCCAACCATCGCAAGCTTATCGCAGCCTGTTCCTGCAGGAGTTGATCCGGCGCGGCGTGCTGGCCACTTCGCTGGTCGTCAGCTACTCGCATCAACCGGCCGACATCGCGCGGACCGTCGAGGCGATTCGCGGCGCGGCTGGCGTGTACCGCCGAGCGTTGGAGGACGGCGTGGAACGGTTCCTGGTCGGAAGTCCGTCGAGGACGGTTTACCGTCGCTACAACTGAAATGGACACAGTGTTCATGGACTCCATCGCCCTGCCATCCGTCGCGACCGCCAGCGGCATGTTCGACCTGGCCAGCCGCCTGTTCCCGCTGCACCGTAGCCTGACGGGCGAGGGGGTCCGCCGGACGCTGCACATGCTGGCCGACTACATTCCGCTCGAGATCCATGACGTCCCCAGCGGCACGCGACTGTTCGACTGGCAAGTGCCTGACGAATGGAACGTGCGGGACGCCTGCATTGCGGATGAACGCGGCCGGCGAGTGGTGGACTACCAACAATCGAATCTGCATGTGGTGGCCTACAGCCGACCGGTGCGCCGGCGGCTGAGCTGGTCGGAGTTACGGCCGCACGTTTGCAGCCTGCCGGAGCATCCCGACTGGATTCCCTACCGCACGGCGTACTTTGAGGATCGTTGGGGTTTTTGCCTCACCCACCGGCAGTTCCAGGAACTGGACCAGTGGCCCGACGCCGAGTACGACGTGTTGATTGACGCGACGCGGGAGCCTGGCAGCTTGACGTACGGTGAATGCGTGTTGCCGGGCCGGCGCGAGGAGCAGGTGCTGGTGTCGGCGCATGTCTGCCATCCGTCGCTGGCCAACGACAATCTGTCCGCCGTGGTCGTGGCCACCGCCTGGGCGTGCTGGCTGGCCGAACGGCCGCGGGAGTACACCTATCGCTTCGTGTTCGCGCCGGCCACGCTGGGCGCGCTGGCCTGGCTGCACGCCAATCGGTCGGCGCTGCACCGCGTGCGCCATGGACTGGTCCTGGCGCTGCTGGGCGATGCCGGTCCGCTGACTTACAAGCGTACGCGGCGCGGCAATGCGGCGATCGACCGCGCGGCGCAGCACGTGCTCCGGCACGCGGGCACTGCGTGGCAGTCGCGATCGTTCACTCCCTGGGGGTACGACGAACGCCAGTTCGCGTCGCCCGGTTTCGACCTGCCCGTGGGCTGCCTGATGCGGACGCCGCCGGGCGAGTATCCGCAGTACCACACGTCGGCGGATAACTTGCAGTTGATCAAGCCCGATTCGCTGGGCGAGTCGCTGGACATCTGCCGGCGGATCACGCAAGTACTGGAAGCGGACCGGGTATGCGTCAGCCGCTGTCCATACGGCGAGCCGCACCTGGCCGGTCGCGGCTTGCACGCGGTGCACGGACAATCGCCGGCCGGAGAGAGTCTGGCGCAACGCCAGGCCTTGCTCTGGACGTTGAACCTGGCGGACGGCCAGCACACGATGCTGGAGATTGCCGAGCGAGCCGAGCTGCCGTTCGATGACGTTCGGCAAGCGGCCGAACGGCTCGGCGCGCACGAACTGCTGGAGATGCTGCCCGTATGAACAAGCCGGCCGCCGACGCAAGTGTGACGAATGGGGTTACGGTGGCGAGTGGCCAGCCGGCGCCCGAGAACCAGCCGGAGGAAGTGCTGCGCGGCGAGATGGTTCGGCACCGCTGCCGGTTCTGCGATGCGCCGCTGGACCAGACGTTCGTCGACCTGGGTGTGTCTCCGCTCTGCGAGAGCTTCGTGGCCCCCGATCAGTTGCATCTGCCGGAAACCTTCTATCCACTGCACGTGTATGTTTGCCGGCAGTGCTGGCTCGTGCAACTGCCGGCTCATGTGAGCCCGGAAACCATCTTCCGCGAGTATGCCTACTTCTCGTCGTATTCCGACTCCTGGCTGGATCATGCCCGGCGATATGCCGAACGGATGACCGGCCAACTGAACCTGACCGCTTGCAGCCAGGTGGTGGAAGTGGCCAGCAACGATGGGTACTTGTTGCGGAACTTCGTTAGCCGCGGCATCCCCGCGCTGGGCATCGAACCGGCGGCAAACGTGGCGCGGGTCGCTCGGCAGCGCGGCGTGCCCACGCGCGTGGCGTTCTTCGGTCGGGAGCTGGCTCGTGAATTGGCAGACGGCGGCGCGCGGGCCGACTTGCTGATCGGCAACAATGTGCTGGCGCATGTTCCCGACCTGAACGACTTCGTGGCGGGAATCCAGATTCTGCTCGCGCCCGGTGGCTTGCTGACGATGGAGTTTCCGCACTTGCAGCGGATGATCGAGCGGAATCAGTTCGACACGATTTATCACGAGCACTACAGCTACTTCTCGCTGCACGCGGCGGCCCGCGTCTTCTCCTGGCATGGCCTGCAGGTGGTTGATGCCGAACCGCTGGAGACGCACGGCGGCAGCCTGCGGGTGTATGTCCGGCATGGCGAGTCGGCGGACGGAGCGACCACGGACCGGCTACGGCAGTTGCTGGACCAGGAACAAGCGGCGGGGCTGGACCGGGCGGCGACTTACTCAGCATTCGCCCGCCGCGTGGCGGGTGTCAAGTGCCGGCTGCTGGAGTTTCTGATCGAAGCTCGCCAGCGCGGCCGGCGCGTCGTCGGCTACGGAGCACCGGGCAAGGGAAACACGTTGCTGAACTACTGCGGCATCGGCCCCGAACTGCTGGAGTTCACCGTCGACCGCAATCCCTGCAAGCAGGGCAAGTTCCTGCCCGGCACGCGGATTCCCGTCTTCGCTCCGCGGCGGATCGACGAGGTTCGTCCCGATTACGTGCTGATCCTGCCCTGGAACCTGCGGGACGAGATCGAGGCCCAGCTAGCGCACGTGCGCCAGTGGGGCGGCAAGTTTGTGATTCCCATTCCACGGCTGCACGTGGAATAGCGCTTCGAGACATTGGCGGGGAGACTGTTCCATGAAGGTCGTGCTGTTCTGCGGTGGCCAGGGGATCCGGCTGCGCGAATACTCCGAGTCGATTCCCAAGCCGATGGTGACGATTGGCTACCGACCCGTGCTGTGGCATGTGATGCGCTACTATGCCCACTTCGGACACAAGGACTTCATTCTGTGCCTGGGCTGGAAGGGCAATGCCGTCAAGGACTATTTTCTGAACTATGACGAATGCCAATCGAACGATTTCGTGCTCTCGGCCGGCGGGCAGCGGATCAGTCTGTTGGGCAGCGACATCCACGACTGGAACATGACGTTTGTCGATACGGGGTCGGCAGCCACGATCGGGCAGCGGTTGCGGGCCGTGCGCAAGTACCTGGACGGCGAGCCGCATTTTCTGGCCAACTATGCCGACGGCCTGACGGACTTTCCGTTGCCGGAACTGATTGAGCACCACCGGGCGCGGCAGGCGGTGGCCACGTTCCTGGCCGTGCGGCCGACGCAGAGTTTTCATGTGGTGACCTGCGATGAGCAAGGTGCCGTGCGCGATCTCCGGGCGGTGGACCAGTCCGACGTCTGGATGAACGGCGGATACTTTGTGCTCAGCGGCCAGGTGTTCGACGCGCTGCGCGAGGACGAGGACCTGGTGGAGGCGCCGTTCCGCCGGCTGCTGGCCCAGCGCCGGTTGCACTGCCTGAAGTACGCGGGATACTGGGCGTGCATGGATACCTTCAAGGAAAAACAGCAGTTGGACGAACAGTACGCGCGGGGCCACGCGCCGTGGGAGCTCTGGAAGCGGGCGGTGGACCTGCCGCCGCCAGCGGCCATCACCTGGCCCGTTTCCACTCCCTTGCCGGCACCTCCCCAGTGACCGGGCGTCAAGCACGCATTGAGCAGGCCGAACCACCATGTGGCAGTTGGGACTTGAGCGGATTGAATCGGTGCTCTGCCTGGGAGCGCACCCGGACGACATCGACATCGGTTGTGGCGGGACGCTGCTGCGGATCGGCCAGCGGAATCCGCGGCTGTGCGTGGAGTGGATCGTATTCAGCGGGGAGGGCGTTCGAGCCGAGGAAGCTCGCCATAGCCCGGCCGAGTTGCTGGGACCTCGGGCCGAAGTGCGTGTCGTCGTCGAGACTTTTCGGGACCGCTGCTTTCCGGCTTGCTGGGAGCAGCTCAAGGCGCGGTTCGATCTGCTCGGTCGCGCCGCTTCGCCCCAGTTGATCCTGACGCATCGCCTGGAGGACGCTCATCAGGATCATCGCCTGATCGCCGAATTGACATGGCAGACGTTCCGCGACCACTGGATTCTGGAGTACGAGGTGCCCAAGTACGAGGGTGACCTGGGACAGCCGAACGTGTTTGTCCCGTTGAGTGCCGACGAGGCGCGGCACAAGGCCGAGCGGACCTATGCGGCGTTTCCCAGCCAGCACGCCAAGCGCTGGTTCACACCCGAGACCATGCTGGCGCTGGCCCGGTTGCGGGGCATCGAGGCGGCGGCCGAGTCGGGTTATGCCGAGGGCTTCACCTGCCGCAAGCTGGTGTTGTAAGCCCCCTGGATTGCAGCGGCACTCGGGGCGGCTATGATGGGGGCCCACACGTTTGGTCCCGTCCAGGAAGCCCACCATGCAGACCGCCGATTACCTTGTCCTGGCCGGCTATTTCCTGGTGATGATCCTGATCGGCGTCCTGGCGTCGCTGAAGATCAAGGCCCAGGAAGACTACTTCATGGGCGGGCGCTCGTTCGGCAAACTGCTGCAGACGTTCGCCGCTTTCGGGGCCGGTACGGGGTCCAGCGATCCGGTGAACATCGGCCGGACGACGTTCACCAGCGGGATGAGCGGCATGTGGAGCGTGATGAGCTGGCTGTTCGTCACGCCGTTCTACTGGATCGCCGGCGTGTGGTATCGCCGCATGCGGCATTTGACTCTGGGCGACTGGTTCGTCGAACGCTACGAATCGCGGGCCCTGGGGCTGGGCTACTGCGTGTTCGGCCTGCTGTTCTTCATGGTCTACGGCTCGATGCTCTTTTCGGCCATCGGCAAGGTGGCCGCGCCGCTGGTCGAAGTGGACACCTTTGCCTGGGGCGACCAGCGCTACGGCATCGAGTACCTGCTGGTGCCCGTGATCGGCGTGGTCGTGCTGCTGTACGGCATCCTGGGCGGTTTGCGAGCGGCGTATTTTACCGACCTGATTCAGGGCGTCTGCATCATCCTGCTGTCGGTGATCCTGGTACCGTACGGGTTGAGCGCCCTGGTGCAGGAGTTCGGCGATCCGCAGACGCAGAGCCTGTGGTCGGGTTTTCGGATCATGCATGAGCAGTTGCCGCGGGATTATTTCAGCATCGTCGGGGCCACCACGGCCAGCGAGTTTCCGCTGCACCGCATCGCGGCCGTGGTCATCATCAGCCTGGTGGGGATCGTCGTCCAGCCGCACTTTATCGCCACCGGCGGTGGCTCGGCCAAGACCGAGACCAATGCCCGCGTGGGGCTGGTGCTGGGCAACTTTCTGAAACGCTTCTGCACGATCGGCTGGGTGCTTACGGCCCTGATCGCCCTGGCGTTGTTCGCCGACCGGCCGGAACTGGTGGAAGACCCCGACAAGACCTGGGGCGTGGCGTCGCGCGAACTGCTGGGGCCAGGACTGACCGGCCTGATGCTGGCGTGCCTGCTGGCGGCCCTGATGAGTTCCGTCGATGCCTACATGATTGTCGGCGCGGCGCTGGTGGTCCGCAATTTCTACGCCGCGTATCTCAACCCGAGGGCATCGGAGCGGGAATACGTGCTGATGGGCCGGCTGACCGGCGTGCTGGTCGTGGGCGGTGCCGTCGTCATTTCGCTGTTCATGATGGATGTGTTCGCGCAACTCGAGCTGACCTGGGTCTTCCCGGTGCTGTTTGCCGCGCCGTTCTGGATTGGGATGTTCTGGCGGCGAGCGACCACGGCGGCCGCCTGGACGACCGTGGCGTACTGTGCGCTGACGTTCTTTCTGGTGCCGTTTCTGGCTCCGATCCTGGCTCCCGCCTTGCGGACAGCCCCTGCCCTGCTGACCACGAATCAACTGGTTCGGACCACCACCAGCCGGACGGCGGCCCCTTCCGATGTCGCGCGCCGCCAGGCCGAGATCCAGCGGTGGACCGATAAGGAAGCCCAGCTTCAGCAGCTCGCGGACCCGGCCGCCCGCCAGGCGGCCCTGGAAGGACTGGGGGCCCGACCGGCCGAACTTGCCGTGGGCGAGACTTTTCAAGTGGTGGAACAGTCCGGCGGAACGTCGATCTTCTGGGGCCAGGGCGTCAAACCGGTGGATGCCAGCGGCAGGCCCCGCGCCGACGTGCGGCCCGAGGTGGTCCGCGAGGAGACGGAGGGTCAGGTGACCCGGCAGTTCCTGCAGTATCCCGCCGACCTGCCGCGCAAGGGCTTCGGCAACCTGAAGCTGGATTTTCTGCTCTACCAGGCACTCGGCATGGATCTGACGACCCGCTCGAACGCGACGCTCTCCACGCTGGAGTTGCCGCCCAAGATCATTTCGCCCTTTCTGCTGATGATTCTGGTCAGCCTGTTCACTCGGCCCAACAGCCAGCAGGCGTTGGATCGCTACTACGCCAAGATGAAGACTCCCGTCGTGCCGGACCACGAGCAGGACCAGCGGAATCTGCAGCAGGCGTACGCGGATCCGGAGGGGATGGAGCGGCGAAAACTGTTTCCGGGCACAAGTCTGGAGTTCCAGCGGCCCACGACGACCGACGTGCTGGGTTTTTTGATCTGCTTTGCGGCCTGTTTTGGCATCATCGGGCTGGCGATGCTGGTGGCCCAACTGGGAGCCGGCTCGTCGTAGCCGCGCGTGGCCTGGGCATCCGCTGCCTGACGGCGGGGGGCCCGCCGCTCGGCGATCGGGGGAGCGCTGCTTGACGATCTAGCGCATCGCCGTTACAATCCGGCCCAAACTCCAAGACGCGTATAGAGTTGTGTCATCGATCGAACGGAGAGCTTGATGGCGGACGGCGAAAACCCGGAGCGGAAAGTCTTTGACGTCGAGCGAATTCGCGAGCTGGTCGAGCTGATGAAGGAGCACGACCTGAGCGAGGTCGATCTGCGGCAGGCGGACCAGCGGATCCGCCTGGCTCGCGGACCGCTTGGCCATGGTCCGGTGCCGCAGTGGACCGCGATCGCGCAGCCCGCCGCGCCGAGCGGCCCGGCGGCTCCGTCCAGCCTGGCGGACGAAGCGGCCTCGCCCGCTCATCTGGTGGGCATCAAGAGCCCGATGGTGGGCACGTTTTACTCGCGCCCCAACCCCAACGCACCCGCCTTTGTTAAGGTGGGGGATCACGTCGAGCCGGAAACGACCGTTTGCATCATCGAGGCGATGAAGGTCTTCAACGAGATTCCGGCGGAAGTCCGCGGCAAGATCGTCGCGGTGCTGGTGGACGACGAGGAACCGCTGGAGTTCGGCAAGCCGCTATTCAAAGTCGACACTCGACCGTGACCGCGACGGACTCGGCAGCGATGTACAACCGCATTCTGATCGCCAACCGCGGTGAAATTGCTCTGCGGATTATCCGCGCATGCCGCGAGCTGGGCATTGAAACCGTGGCCATTTTCAGCGAGGCGGATCGGGGCAGCGCGTATCTGGAGCTGGCCGACGAGGCGTATTGCGTGGGCCCGGCCAAGTCGTCGCAAAGCTATCTCAAGATCGACCAGGTGATCAGCGCGGCGGAAGTCGGAAATGTCGAGGCGATTCATCCGGGCTACGGATTTCTGGCCGAGAATGCCCATTTCAACGAAGTCTGCCGAAGCTGCAACATCGACTTCATCGGTCCCACGCCGGACGCGATGCAACGGCTGGGGGACAAGAATCAGGCTCGCAACCTGGCGCGCGAGGCCGGCGTGCCGGTGGTCCCCGGCAGTGGCGACCTGATCCAGGACGACGTCGAGGCGGTGCGGGTTGCTCACGAAATCGGTTTCCCGGTGCTGATCAAGGCCACGGCCGGCGGCGGTGGCAAGGGGATGCGCGTGGCCGGCAACGACCTGGCTCTGAAGGCCGGTCTGAGCCAGGCGCGGGCCGAGGCCGAGGCGGCTTTCGGTAACGCGGGAGTGTACCTGGAGAAATACATCGAGCGGCCGCGGCACGTGGAAGTGCAGATCCTGGCGGACCAGCATGGCAATGTGGTGCACCTGTACGAACGGGATTGCTCGACCCAGCGCCGGCACCAGAAGTTGATCGAGGAGAGTCCGGGGCCCAACCTGCCGGAAGCGACGCGGCAGGCGATCTGCGAGTCGGCCGTGCGGCTGGTGAAGCTGGCCGGCTACACGAACGCGGGCACGGTCGAGTTCATCGTGGATCAGGAGCACAATTTCTATTTCATCGAAGTCAACGCGCGGATCCAGGTGGAACACCCGGTGACCGAAATGGTCACCGGCATCGACCTGATCCGTTCGCAGATCGCCGTGGCCGCCGGGCAGCCGCTGCCGTTTCGCCAGGAGGATATCCGCCCGCGAGGGGTGGCGATCGAGTGCCGGATCAACGCCGAGGATCCGCAGCGCGGGTTTCAGCCGTGCCCCGGCCGCATCGAACAGATGTTCGTGCCGGGGGGCATGGGCATCCGCTTCGACAGCCATGCCCACGCCGGTTATGTCGTGCCGCCCTACTACGATTCGATGATCGGCAAACTGATCGTCTGGCAGCCAACCCGCTCGGAGGCGATCGCCTGCATGGTCCGGGCGCTGGACGAGCTGCGCATCAAGGGCATCAGCACGACCGCCGATTTTCATAAGAAGGTGCTGTGCCACTCCAGTTTCGTGGAGGGGTCGGTCGACACCACGTTTGTGGAACGCACCTGGCTGAGCTGAGACAGCGGCCGCCAACTCGTCGGGAAGCACTCCACTGTCTGGGATCCTCCAGAAAAAAAAGGCAGCGCCAGACAGAAATAGTTGCCAGCCAATCCCGTATCAAGTAACGGAGGCGCGCGCCAAAAAACAGCGGAAGGACCTGCCTTTCGTCATCTCCACCCCGGATTGACGGGTCTTGGGCCCGTCAGGTGGCGGGGATCGTCGCCGAGTGAATTTGGCCGCAACGCCGTCGCCCCCTAGAATTGTCCAGGCTCTTGGGCCTCAAACATTTGCCCCCCACTTGGAGTGTTCAGTATGGCTCCAGACACATTGGATCGTCCTCCCCTGTCCCAGCACAATCTGCACCGCGCGGCGATCTTGTTCGCCGGTGGTCCCGCGCCGGCGGCGAATGCCGTGATTTCGACGGCGGCCGTTTCGTTCCTGCGGAACGGGATCGAGGCGCTGGGGATCAAGTACGGGTATTCCAGCCTGATTGATTATTCCCCTGAGCGGCCGCTGGTCGAGGGCAAGGACTATGTCCGGCTGGACCACGGGCTGCTCCGCCGATCGCGCAATTCGCAGGGCATCATGATCGGCACGGCCCGCGACAACCCGGGCAAGAACGTTTCTCATCCGGACCACCTGAACGACCCGAAGCTGTCGGCTCCGCTACGGTGCGTGTACGAGGGGCTGTGTTCGCTGGGCGTCGACGCCTTGATTTCAATTGGCGGCGACGACACCCTGAAGACGGCCAACAAGTTTAAGATGTTCCAGGACCGGCTTCCGCCCGACGCCCGGCGGATCCCGGTGGTCCACCTGCCCAAGACGATCGACAACGACTACCACGGGATCGACTTCACGTTTGGATTCTTCACGGCCGTGGAGACGCTGGCCGAGGAGATACGCAACCTGATCCATGATGCGCAGGCGACACGGGGATATTTTCTGGCCGAGACGATGGGGCGCAGCGCCGGCTGGCTGGCCTACGGCGCGGCGATTGCCGGCGAGGCGAGCCTGGTGATCAGCGTCGAGGACATCCGGGGCAACTATCGCGAGGAGGAAAGCTACCCCGATCCGAAAACGGGCGAGATCCTGACTCGGCCCGTGATGAATATGGATCGCGTGGTCAAGCGGATCGTCAAGACGATGCTGGCTCGCGAGGCCGAAGGCAAGGAGTTCGGCGTGGTGGTGATCGCCGAGGGGCTGGCCGAGTATCTGCCGATGGAGCAGTTGGTCGGCGTGCCTCGCGACGACCACGGGCATATCCGGATCACGCACGTGGACCTGGGCAAGACCTTCGCCAGGCTGGTTGGCGAGGAGTACGAACGGCAGACCAAGCGCAAACGCAAGGTAACCGGCGTGCAGTTGGGCTACGAGGCGCGGTGCGCGAAGCCTCATGCGTTTGACGTGATGCTCGGCAGCCAGCTTGGGGTCGGCGCCTACCGGGCGCTGGTCGAGGAGCGGCTCAATGGCGTCATGGTCAGCGTCGTCGGGCAGTTGGAATTGCACTACGAACCGTTCGAGAACCTGGTCGATCCCCAGACGCTCGTCACCAAGGTGCGGTATATCGATACCGCCAGCGACTTCCACCGCTTGGCGCGGTTCCTGGAAACCTACGTCAGCGAATATTGAGCGGCCTTCGCCTCGGGGAGCGCTCCCGCCTTGATATCCCTTTGGCGCCCTCCCCGGCCTCGAGATCGTGCAGCTTTTAAGTTGTTTCAACAAGAGAGTTTGGCGCGTCAAACCAGGCACATTACGGTTGGCCTCCGTTGCGGCAGGCACCGAACCCCTTCTGGCCCTCTGGCCCCCTCCCCGGCTTTGAGGTCGTGCAGCTTTTAAGTTGTTGGAAACTCGGAGTTTAGAGGCTGACGCTACGGGGAAGGGGGGACGGCCTCCGCTTCGGCGAGCGAGCCCCCCTGAAATCTCTCTGGGTTGCCTGGCGGATCGTTAGGCTTCCAGCTACAGTGCGCCGCGCTCCCCCCCTCTTCGAATCCCGCCGGCTTGCCCGGCGGATCGTTAGGCTTTTAGCTACAGCGCGCCGGGCTCCTCCTCCTCTTCGAATCCCGCCGGCTTGCCTGGCGGATCGTTAGGCTTCCAGCTACAGTGCGCCGCGCTCCCCCCCTCTTCGAATCCCGCCGGCTTGCCCGGCGGATCGTTCGGCTTTTAGCTACAGTGCGCCGCGCTCTCCTCCTCTTCGAATCCCGCCGGCTTGCCCGGCGGATCGTTAGGCTTCCCGCTACAGTGCGCCGCGCTCTCCTCCTCTTCGAATCCCGCCGGCTTGCCCGGCGGATCGTTAGGCTTCCAGCTACAGTGCGCCGCGCTCTCCTCCTCTTCGAATCCTGCCGGCTTGCCCGGCGGATCGTTAGGCTCTTAGCTACAGTGCGCCGCGTTCTCCCCCCCTTCGAATCCCAGCTTGATTCGCACGCGCTCGCCCGGTCGGGCGTTAGTGAAAAACCTAACGATCCGCCGGGCAAGCCGGCGGGATTCTCAAGCGCTGGCCGGGGCGTGTGTAGCGAGAAACCTAACGATCCGCCGGGCAAGCCGGCGGGATTCGAAGTCCAAAACAGTCTGACGGGCGCTCACCGGGAGCGAAGGGCCTTAAACACTGAGGATCCAACAACTTAAAAGCTGCACGATCTCCTTCCGGGGAGGAGCGCTTGTGCATCCCGGTGGGTTCAGTGGCTGATGCGGCCATTTAGCTCCAACATGTGTACGGGACATAAGTAGCCTGATCGAAAACTCCAATACTCAATCAGATCCACCCTGTTTCTTCCAGGCCACGCGGAGCGTGATGGCTACTTTGTCGCGGGTTGATTTTGGGCTGAGCACCGGTCCAACGCGCGATGCCCGCGACACGCAGTGGTTGTTGCTGTACTGGAAGCCCACAACCCCCGGACATGCGCTTGCCTGGAGCGAAAGGCCACAGAGCCCTACGACAATGTCCCTTTGGTGCTGGGGATCCCGTGCATGCGGGGATCGGCTTCCACGGCCATGCGCAGGCTTCGGGCGGCGCTCTTGAAGATCGCCTCGCTGATGTGATGGCTGTTGCGCCCGTGGTGCAGCACAACGTGCAGGTTGCACAAGGCGTTGGCGGCCACGGCCTGCCAGAAGTCCTCGACCAGCTCGCTGTCGAACTCGCCGATCTTGGGGGACGGAAAGCTGGCCGCGAAGACCAGGAAGTATCGGCCGCTCAGGTCCACGGCGGTGGTGACCAGCGTTTCCTCCATCGGCAGCGTCCAGTGGCCGTAGCGCCGGATGCCGGCCTTGTCTCCCAGGGCCTGCCGCAGCACCTGGCCCAGGCAGATCCCCACGTCCTCGACCGTGTGATGCTGGTCGACATGCAGGTCGCCTTGAGCGTTGACTCGCAAGTCGAAGGCGGCGTGCCGCGCCAGCAGCTCCAGCATGTGGTCCAGAAAACCGACGCCCGTGGCGATCTGCGACTGGCCGATGCCGTCCAGGTTCAGTTCCAGCTCGACGTTCGTTTCGGCCGTCCGGCGGCTGATTGTGGCGGTCCGCGACATGGTTACACCAGGCTCCTCAGCAAGGTCAGGCAGGCGTCGATCTGGTCGTCGGTTCCAACGCTGATTCTCAGGCCGTCGCCCCAGTTCGGGTAGTCCATGTATCGGACCAGAACCCGCTCGGCTTTCAACTGTTCGTAAAGGGTCCGAGGCGCGCGATCCGGATGGCGGCACCAGACGAAGTTGGCCTGGGAAGGTACCACCTGGAAGCCGAGCCCGGCCAGGCCCTCGCTCAACCGCTGGCGACTGGCGATGATCCGGCGGCGGTTTTCGGCCAGCCAGGCCTGGTCGTCGATGGCGGCCGTGGCCCCGGCGATCGACAGGCTGTCGCAGTTGTATGAGTCCTTGACTTTCAGGAGCTGCTGGATCAGTTCCGGCTGAGCGACCAGAAAGCCGAACCGCAGACCGGCCAGGGCGTAGGACTTGCTAAGCGATCGCGAAACCATCACGCGCGGGTTGTGACGCACCAGCTCCAGGCAGTGCGTGTCGGAAAAATCCGCATACGCCTCATCCACCAGCAGCGGGCAGCTCAGCCGCTCGGCCAGCTCGGCGACCCGCGCCGTCGGCAGCATCGTACCGGACGGGCTGTTGGGGTTGGGCAGGAACACCAGCCGCAGCCCGTCGGCCGGAGCGGCAAACGAATCGGCCAGCGACCAGTCCGCTTCGAACCGGTGCTCCTCGAAGCGGGCACCCTGGATCCGGGCCAGCTCGCGGTACAACACGTAGCTGGGATAGGGCAGCCGCAGCAGTTCGCCTTCGCCCACGAAGGCCCGCGTGACGATCGTCAGAATGTCGTCGCTGCCGTTGCCGCACAGGATCCAGTCCGGGGGCACTCCCAGCACGTCGGCGGCCCGCAAGCGGAAGCTGCTGGCGGTCGGGTCGGGATACCGCATCAAGCCGGCTTCCAAGGCGCGTTGAATAGCCAGGTTGACTGCCGGCGAGGGAGGATACGGATTCTCGTTGGTGTTGAGCTTGATGAACTTGCCGGCCTGCGGCTGCTCGCCGGGCACGTAGCCGGCCATCTGCTCGATCGCTGTGCGGAACAGAGTCATACGGGTGTCGGTCTCGCGCTGAGTGTTGCGCCAGGGTGGAACAAAAATCGCGGAGCCGCTCACGGGCCTGCGATACGAATGTCCACGCTGGCTCGATGAGCGGTCAGTCCTTCCTTGTCGGCCATCCGCTGGACATCGACGGCCGCCTGCCGCAGTCCGGCCTCGGAGCAGGAAATCACGCTGCCGCCGCGGAGGAAGTCGTTGGCCGTCAGTCCCGACGCCCAGCGGGCCGTCCCGCCGGTCGGCAGCACGTGCGAGGGGCCGGCCGCGTAATCGCCCAGGGCCACCGGCGTGTAGTTTCCCAGGAACGTCGCCCCCGCGTTGCGAATCCGTTCGCCCAGCCGCTCCGCGTCGGCGGTGGCAATGTGCAGATGTTCCGGAGCGATCAGGTCGGTCACTTCGCAGGCCTGGTCGGAGTCGGCGACGCGGATCAGGGCGGCGAAATCCAGCAAGCTCTGCCTGGCCAGCTCGCCGCGGCTGAGGCGGGCCAACTGGCGTTCCAGCTCGTGGCTCATGGCCGCCAGCAACCGATCGCTCCAGGTCACCAGGATGCTCGCGCCCGGAGCGTGTTCGGCCTGGGCCAGCAGGTCGGCGGCGACGAAGTCGGGGCGGGTCGAATCGTCGGCGATCACCACCACTTCGCTGGGACCGGCGATCGAATCAATGTCGACTTGCCCAAAGACGTGCTTCTTGGCCAGCGCCACAAACAGGTTGCCCGGCCCGACAATCTTGTCGACCGCCGGCAGGCCTTCCACGCCGTAGGCCAGCGCGGCGACCGCCTGAGCGCCCCCGACGCGATACACCTCGCGGACGCCCAGCTCGTGGCACACGGCCAGGACGTCGGCGTTATGAGCGCCAAAGTCCGTGGGCGGCGCGACCACCGCGATCTCGGCTACTCCCGCCGCCTGCGCCGGCACGACGGTCATCAGCACGGTGGAGGGATAGGCCGCCGCTCCGCCGGGCACACAGACGCCGATCCGCCGCAGCGGCACGTACCGCTGCCGCAGCCGCACACCGTCCGGCCGCTGCACGGTAACGTCCCGGTGCAGGATGGCCGTCTGAAACTCCCGGATGTTGTCGCGAATCCGCCGCACGGTCTCCAGAAACTCGGGAGCGGCCGCCCGATGGGCCGCTTCCAGCCGCTCGGGCTCCACGCGCAGCGAGCTGGCCGTCAGCTCGGCCCGGTCCAACTGCCGCGCGTAGCGCAGCAGGGCGTCCAGGCCGTCGCGCTGCACGTCGTCGCAGATCCGCCGCACGACTTCCGTCGGACTCAACGGCTCGCCGAACACCTCCACGGTCAGCCGCCGCCCCCGTTCGCTGACCACGTCCCCCCGCGGACTCAGCCGCTCCCGAAGCTCGCAGAGCGCGCCGGCGAGCGGCTGGTGTCGCGTGTCAATCCGGCACAGCGGAAGTTCAGGGTCGGGCATGTCTGGGGGGCATTTGGCGAGCAGGCTTCGGGGACCAAAACCTTATTCTGGTCACAATCCGCCCGCCGGACAACGGGACCGGGCGCGACGCCGATGTCACTCATGAAGGTCGGGCGGTGAGGTTATTCGAGATTTGAACTGGGGGGGCGCCGTCAGAATGTTCCGCGTACTGCTCACACCTGCCGCCAATCTTCGATGGTCAGTCCCGGAATCCACGCGAAGTGCGGGTTATTGCCGGTGGCGAGAACCCGCCCGTGCTCCAGGGCGGTGGCGGCAATTATCAGGTCAGGATCGCGGCGGGAATGGCCGGTTTGGAGGGCGAGAACCCAGAGATCGGAGGCGCGCTCGAGGATCGCATCCGTGATTGGGAGCACGTCAACGTTTCGGCAGAAGGTGGCGAAGTTGTTGAGTTGCCGCGTGGCGTTCTTGCTCTTGAGGCCGCGGAGAACTTCGTAACGCGTCATTGCCGAAATTGCGAACCGGCCGTGAAGGGCGAGATAGGTGGCTGCCTTCTGCAGCACCCGCGGATTCTTCTGCTTGAGGAATTTCGAGAGGATGTCAGTGTCGAGTAGGGCGGGCGGCATGGCACGCTAGTCGGACTGGCGGTTCCAACGATCCCTGTCGAGAATCACTTCCTCGATCTGATTGATATCCTCGTCGGACAGCCCCTCATAGACGTTACACCAGGCGGGCAGCGCGCCGGCGGCGACCGGGGAAATCGGCGCAGACCCTGCCTTAGCGGTCCCCTCGCCCACGTTCAGCACGTGAATGATGATCTGCTGGTTTTCGAGGAGCGGTTGACCGAGGACGTGCTCCAGTGCCCGGCGATCGGCCGTGTCGATATCGCTGATGTTGCGGACGATGCTTTCCATGCTGTCATTCTACCCTGTGATCCACTCCGGCGGCAATTCGGCGCGTCGGTCCGCCTTGCTGCCAAGAGCCCCTTGCTCCGCGTCGCGGCGGACATGACAAGAGCCCCCTACCTTTCCCCGCTCCGCTCATAGATATCGACCAGAAACGCCACCGCTTCGCCGCGCCCGACGTTGGCGATCTCGTGCGGCACGTCGGCTGCGTAGTGGGCCGAGTCGCCAGGGCGCAGTATGCAGGATTCCTCGCCCGACCGGACGCGGACGGTGCCTTTTTCCACCGTCAGAAACTCGCGCGTGCCGGCGTAGTGCGGCTGGCTGCTCAAGGCCCGGCCGGGCCGCAGCCGGAGCTCATAGAACTCGACGTCCTTTTCCAGCGACAGAGGCGAGAGCGTGCGGATCGAACAATCATCGTCGTCGCGGAACCGGTAGGTATTGTCCTGGTGGCGGATGATGTCGATTTTGCCGCGGGCCGCGGGCTGGTCCACCAGGTCGCCCAGGCTCAGGCCAAACGCCTGAGCGATGCGATAGGCCACGGCCAGCGTCGGATTGGCCGTGCCGCGCTCGATCTGGCTGAGCATCGAGCGACTGACGCCGCTGCGCAGGGCCAGATCTTCCAGCGTCCAGCCGTTTTGCTTGCGCATCAACCGCACGCGGCGGCGGACGTGCTCATTCAGCGGCTCGGCCGGCGTCTGCCGCGGACTGTTCGCCTGGCTGTTGGTCTGGCTGGAATTGTCTTTCACCTGCCGATTCCCCTCGCACGCTCGCGTCACAGGGCGGGCGCTTTGGCCCACCGCCCTCGTTCCCCGCCGACCCGACCTCGGCCAAGCTCCCGCCGGACCCGCTTGTCGCCGCCGCGGGCCACGGTTATCATACCGGAATTCTGTCCAGGATCTTGAATTTTTGCGAGGGGACCTTCGATGGCCGGCAATTTTCCCGACACGATGCGGGCGATCAAGAAGCTGGACGACGCGCCGGGCTTGAACTGGTGCGACGCCGTGCCGCTGCCGGCGATCGGGCCGCGGCAGGTCCTGGTCGCGGTGACGCATGCCGGCATCTGCGGGACCGACCGGCATATCTATGAGTGGGATGCCTGGAGCCGCGGGCGAGTGCAGGTCGGCATAACGACGGGGCACGAATTCGTCGGCCGCGTGGCGGCGGTGGGGCCGGCCGTCGCGAACGTCCAGGTGGGGCAGCGGGTCAGCGCCGAGGGGCATATTGGCTGCGGCCACTGCCAGCCGTGCCGGACCGGCAACGGGCATATCTGCGAGCGGGTGGACATCCTGGGGATCGACATCGACGGCTGTTTCGCCCAGTACGTGGCGGTGCCGGAGGAAAACGTCTGGCCCGTGCACCCCGACATCCCGGACCACGTGGCGGCCGTGTTCGACCCGCTGGGCAACGCGATGCACACGGTGATGGCGGCGGGGGTCAGTGGGCGCAGCGTGTTGATCACCGGCGTCGGCGTGATCGGGCTGATGGCCGTGACGATCGCGCGAGCTGCCGGAGCGGGCCGCATCCTGGTGACCGACGTCAACCCGGCCCGCCTGGACCTGGCCCGGCAGCTCGGAGCGGATCAGACGTTCCTGTCGCACGACGAGCAGTGGCCGGGAAAGGCGCGGCAGGCCACCGGCAACCAGGGGCCGGAAGTGCTGCTGGAGATGAGCGGCCACCCGGCGGCGATTCGCCAGGGCTTCGCGGCCTTGCGCAACGGCGGAACGGCCGCGCTGCTGGGTCTGCCGTCCGATCGCGTGTCGTTCGACCTGGCCAACGACATCATCTTCAAGGGGGCGACCGTCCTGGGCATCAACGGGCGGCTGATGTTTGAAACATGGTACCAGGTCGAAAGCTTTCTGCTGTCGGGGCGGTTGAACCTGGAGCCGATCATCACGCATCACATCGGGCTGGATGAATTCCAGCGCGGCTTTCAACTCATGCAAGCGGGCCAGGCCATCAAGGTCATCCTCGAAGTCCCTCACCAGGAACCGTTGCCATGCCAAACGCCAGCTTTGACCAGCGCTGCCGCGAGCTGATCGATCACCTGACTCAGACCCGTCAGCTCAAGGGCTTCTATGAAATCGCCGGGCCGATGGGCCCGACGGTGACGCTGGCGGACGGGCGCGAGGTGATCGTGCTCTGCTCCAACAACTACCTGGGTCTGGCCAGCCATCCCGAAGTGATCGCGGCCGGGCACGAAGGGCTGCGGCGGTACGGCGCGGGCACGGCCTCGGTGCGTTTCATCTGCGGGACGCTCAAGTGCCACCGCGACCTGGAGCGGACGATCGCCGACTTCGTGCGGACCGAATCGTCGCTGACCTACGTGAGTTGCTGGAACGCCAACGAAGCCGTGTTTCCCACGCTGACCGACGCCGGCGACGTGATCCTGTCCGATTCGCTGAACCATGCCAGCATCATCGATGGTTGCCGGCTGGTGGGCCGGCAGGTCGAACGGGACGTGTACCAGCACAGCGACCTGGAGCAGTTGGAAACCAAACTGCGCGAGCATCGCGACAAGGCCTGCCGCTGGGTCGTGACCGACGGAGTCTTCAGCATGGAGGGCGATGTGGCTCGCCTGCCCGAACTGGTGCGGCTGTGCCGCGAGTACGAGGCGATGCTGGTCGTGGACGATTCGCATGGAGTCGGCGTGCTGGGCAGCGGCGGCCGGGGCACGCCGGAGCACTTTGGCTTGCTGGGAGATATCGACGTCCTGACCGGGACGCTCGGCAAGTCGCTGGGCGGATCGGCCGGCGGCTACGTGGCCGCCTCGCGGCGTGTGATCGAGGTGCTCGAACAACGCTCGCGTCCCAGTCTGTTTTCGAACGCCTTGCCGGCGGCTGGAACCTGCAGCGCTCAGCGGGCCATCGAACTGGTGCGAGACGATCCGGGGCTGGTGGCCCGGCTGCACCAGAACGTGGCCCGGATGCGGGCGGGACTGGCCGAGCTGGGTTTCCAATGCCCCTCGTCGCCCACCGCCATCATTCCGATCATGATCGGCGACGAAGCCGAGGCGATTGCCAAGAGCCGGCGGCTGATGGAGCTGGGCGTGATGGTGATCGGCTTCGGCTTTCCCGTGGTACCCAAGGGCGAGGCCCGGCTGCGGGTCCAGGTGTCGGCCGCCCTGCAGGACGAGCACCTGCGGCAGGCGCTGGATGCGTTCGCCAGGTTGTAGCGATCAGCGCGTCGCCTTCCGCTCGGCCACTGCGAACGGCACCGCGGGCAGGTAGCCGAGGTCCGTGCGGCGAGCGCGCGGGTTGGGGTTGTCCTCGGTGGCCGGCGGTGTTGTCTCCCGATGCACGTGCAGCAGCAGGTTTCCTTGCAGTCCTGGCTGCACTTCGTCAGGATTGAGCGTCAGCTTCACGGCGAACCGCCCCAGTTCGTCGCTGACGATCGCCGCTGAGATGCCCTTGGGCGGATTGTCCAGCGCGACGCGCAGTTCGCTGGCCGTGACCTTGTCATTGTGCGGCCGCACGCTCAGCAGATAATCACCGCCGCGGGGCAGCTTCACTCGGCCCGGCGGCAGCAGCAGGTCGAACGGTGGACGGGCGCCCGGCTTGCCGCTCACGATCACGCTCCACTCCTCGACCGGAACGAGGTGATACCAGATGAACGCCTGCATCATGTTCTCGGCGGGAACGGCCGGTCGGGTGAGCACGCTGCGGCTGCCGCTGCCGCGGCGGGCCCGGCCTTCCATTTCCAGGACCAGCGGCGCGCCGGGAGCGTTGGGCGGGACAGTCAGCGTCAGGCGGACGTGATCGGCCTGGCCGGGAATCACGCCGCCGGCCAGTTGAAATCCTGGTGGCGGCTCGACCAGGCTCAGCTCAATGTCCTCGGCGAATCCGTCGCTGCGGAGCGCGAACACGGTGATCGGCACGACGGCGCCCGCTCGCGCGATAATGCTCGACGGCACCACCCGCAGTTCGTAGTCCGGCTGCGGTGCCCGCAGGTAGAGCCGGTAGATGAAGTCCGGGCCGCCCTTCCGCTGCGCGTCGCTCACGTGCAGATAGTACGGACCCTCGCCGGGCAGCACGGCTTCCAGGCGCGAGTCGGCGTGGTGCGTCAGCAGCGATTGGGATTTGTCCTCATGGTCGTCGTTGAACGCCACCTCGCGGCCCTCGGCGTCGGTCAGGCTGAGCAGGGAGTCCAAGGGCGAACCGTGACGCCGCGCCTGGACTTCGGCCACCAGCCGCCCGCCGCCCGCGATCCGGAATACGTCCTGGTCGCCCGGCTGGTCGATGCGGCCGTTGATGATCATCCGAGTGGTGACTTCCTGGCTGCTGGCGGCGTCGTTGTTCGGCTCCTGATCGAACACCTCGCGCAGATAGTCGATCTGCAGGGGGAATCGCACGGCCGTACCGTCTGCCTGAGGCACGCTGTACCAGCGCACCGGGCGATAGGCCCGCCGGGACATGGTCTTTACGTTCAGCGTATGCTGCGACAGGTTCCAACCCTGCAACTGCACCTGGACTTCCGAATCGGTTTGTGCGCCCAGCGGAAAGACGCTGGTCACGAACGGCAGTTCGCCCAGCGTCAGGCGATACACAAAGTCCTCGCGGCCGCGATACAGCGAGTCGTGGATCGCCAGCGTGTAGCGGTCGTCGCGCGGCACCTCGAAGTAAATCACCGGGTCCTGGCGGTAGTGAAACGAATCAGCGAAGGCCACTTCGTTGCCTGCCGAATCGTGGAGCGTCAGCACCGCCTGGAACCAGCCCGGCACGGCGTCGGCCAGGTAGGGAATCACGTCGCGGGCCGCCGCTTCGATCACCAGCCGCATCCCCTTGCGGGCGGTGAACGAAAACGTGTCGGTGTCGCCCGGCATGACCTGGCCGTTCACCACCACCGGCATCTGGCCGATCGCGGGATCGGGTTGCTGGTCGTTCGGTTCCGTTTCACGCACCTCCGGCCACTTGCCGACCTGGAGCCAGATCGGATTGGACATGGCCGTTTCGGTCAGCAGCCGCAGTTCCCGCTTGCCGGGCGGGGCGTTCTTGGCGATCGTCAGCCGCAGCGAAACTTCCTCCTGCAACTGCTCGTTCGGCTGGCGCTTCGGATCCTGATCCCGCTGGCGGAAGATTTCCATTTCGCGCAGTTGATCCGCGGTGACACCGGCCGCCGCCGCCACCTCCTGGCTGGTCGGCGCGCCCCGCTGGTTGCCAGTCTTGCGCTCCTCGACCAACGCCATGCGGGCTTCGTCCAGCTTCATCCGCAGATTGTTGTATTCGCCCCGCGTCAGCGGCCGGTACCATTTGAGGACTTCGACCTTCACGCCCTGGCCCGCCAGGTAGGCTTCGGTGGCTTCCTGCAGGAACTGGCCCCCCACGACCATGTCCACGGTCGTGCCCTGCTGCCCGCCGGCGGGAAAGGCATACGCCAGGTGTGGATCCTGGCGCGCCGTTTGAGCGGCCGCGAATGGCGGCCAGTTGGCGACCAGCAGGCAGGCGAGCGATAGCAGCGAACATCGATATGCGGCGCGAACTGACATGAGGCACCTTGTCACGCTTGGCGAGGCCCCGGGAGGAGTCTGCGACCCGTCCCGACGCTGACAGGCCGGAGGACGACCGGGCATGCTGGATGGAGACTTTTTTTGGTGAGGATAGACTCTTGTAGAGTTCGGATTGCAGATTGCAGATTGCAGATTGCAGATTGCAAATTGCAAATTTCCAACGGACGACGGACGACGGACGACGGACGACTGACAACTGACAACTGATAACTGACAACTGACGCTACGTGATTTCCGTCAGGCGTCCGCCGGATTCCATGCCTTCGTCGGCGCCGGGCGTGGCGCGGATAAAGTCACCGCGCGGGTGCGGCAGTCCGGCTTCGGGATCGATTCCCAGCAGCGAGTACATGGTGCCGATCAGGTCCCCCGGATAAACCGGCCGGTCCTTGACCGCTTCGGCTTTCGAGTTGGACTCGCCCACCACCTGGCCGCCGCGGAAACCGCCGCCGGCGACGAGTGCCGAGAAGACCGCGCCGAAATGGTGTCGGCCGCCGTTCCAGGGCGACTCGTTGGCCACTTTCGGCGTGCGGCCGAACTCGCCGACGCACCAGACGATCGTGCTGTCCAGCAGCCCGCGGTCGGCCAGGTCCGCGATCAGCGTGGCCAGGCCCCGATCGAGTTCCGGGAGCTTCCGGCGCATGGCCACGAAATGATCCTTGTGCGTGTCCCAGCCGCCGTGGTTGATCGTGACGTACTTGGTGCCTTGTTCCACCAGGCGGCGGGCCGCCAGGCAGGATTGGCCGAACGTCGTGCGGCCGTAGCGCTGCCGCAGTTCGTCCTTCTCGTTGGACAGGTTGAACACCTGCCCGGCGTCGCCCAGCATCAGGCTGTAGGCGTGTTCGCGCGACGCGGCCGCGGCCGCCAGTTCGCTGTCTTGTTTCAGGGTCTGACCCAGGGTGTTGATCTGGTTAAGCATTTCACGGCGCCGCAACTGCTGTTCGTCCGACAGGTCGGCCGAGACGATGCCTTCGACGGCGAAGCGGGCCGCGTTCGGATCGCCGCCCGTGGCGAACGGCTTGTACTTCATGCCCAGAAAGCCGGCTTCGGAGAAACGTCCCTGGGGGCTGGTGAGCACGACATAGGGCGGAATCAGGTTTTCGGTCCGCTGCTGTTCCGACCCGTCGAAGCCCTTGAAGGCAGTGACCACGGCGCCCGCCGCCGGGTAGACGATTTTGCCGGGCATGCGTCCGGTCTGGGTCAGGTAGGCAGCCGTTTCGTGGCCGTTCTGCCCGTGGGTCATGCTGCGGATCAGCGCGTACTTGTCGGCCAGTTTGCCGAGTTCGGGCAGCAGTTCACCGATCTGGATGCCGGGCACGTTGGTGGTACACGTTCCTCGCAGCGGGCCCGTGTAGTCGCTGCCCGCATCGGGCTTGGGATCGAACATGTCGATGTGCGCGGGGCCGCCGCCGAGCCAGATCTGGATCACGGCCTTGGCCTTGGCTTCGGGCGGCGAGCCCGGCGGCGTGCCATCTTTCCCCGCCTGTTCGGCCGCGAACAGCCGCGACGCGATCATCATCCCCGCGGCACTCAGCGCGCCGCAATGGAGCGCTTGCCGCCGGGTCAGCCGCGGACCCCATAACGAACATTGCGGTGCCTTGTTCACGTGACGTTCCTTTGCTTGAGGGCGGATGCTTAATGGCGGAACAGGAATTCATCGCTGTTGATCAGCGCCCAGGCCAGGTCCTGGGCGCCCGCGGTCGATTCGCACAGTCCGTCGGCGACGTAGCGTTCGCTCTGCGTCGGCCGGCGGGAAAGGATGGCCAGGTACAACAGCTCGGCGCGGGCCTCGCCGGTCGAGGCCTGGGCGAGCAGTTGCTGGAGCCCCGGGCCTTGCTTGATCTTGTTGCGCAGATGGTTCGAATTCAGCAGGTGCAGTGCCTGGGCCGCGGTCAGGCGGCTGGACCTCTCCGACTCCAGCCCCGTGTCGCGCGACGGGCGGCCGAACATTTCCAGGAAGGTGCTGGTGATGCTGCCGTCTGGCAGGCAGATGGCCCGCTGATTGTCCGGCAGAAACGTGAACGGTTCGGGAATGATGCTGCTGTAGGTCTCGGTCGTGCCCGTGATCTGGCAGATGGCGTCGATCAGCACTTCGGCGTCCAGCCGCCGCGACAGGCAGTAGGCAAAGTTCTCCGCGGCCCGCGAATCGTCCGTCGCCGGAATGCAGGACAACTGGTAGGCGTGCGAATTGAGAATCACTCGGCACAGATGCCGCAGATCGTAGTCGGCGGCGGCGAACTTGGCCGCCAGTTGATTCAGCAGGGCCGGGTTCGACGCGGGATTGTCCAGCCGCACGTCGTCCGGCGGATCGACGATGCCCCGCCCCAGCAGCCAGTACCAGACGCGATTGGCCAGCGCCCGGGCGAACCAGGGGTTGTCGTCCTGGATCAACCACTCGGCAAATACCTGGCGCGGGTCCTGCCCGGCCGGAATCTGCACGCGCACGCCATTGGGAAACTCGGCCCACAACGGCTGGCTGTCCCTGGTCGCCTTCCCCTTGCGGGGATCAAAATACACAATCTCCTCCTTCCATTCGCCGGTGGGCTTGTAACCGACCTGCGAGAAGAAGGCGCTCATCCCTTCCAGCCGCTGCGTCGGCCAGTTCTCGGCCCGCTCGCCGAGAAAGGCCAGGGCCACGGCCTGGGCCAGGCCCTTCGGCTCGCGGCTCTGCACGGCCCGGTAGAAATTCACTTGCGGCGTGCGGAAATTGCTGCCGGAAGCCGTCAGCAGCTCGCGGGCGAAGTCATCGCAGCCCAGGTTGCGATGGATCGCCGTGCGGATCCAGCGATGATAGGCCTGCGCCGCGTTGGGCCAGAGGTTGATCGGAAACTCGGCTTTGACCCGCAGGATGTCGCACCACTTCATCGCCATGTAGTCGGCGAATTCCGGCCGCTGCAGCAGTTCGTCAATCAGCACCGCCCGCTTGTCGGGACTGGGATCGTCCAGGAATCGGCGAGCTTCATCGGCGGTCGGCAGCGTGCCCAGCAGATCCAGAGACGCGCGGCGCAGAAACACCTCGTCCGAACAGAGCTTCGCGGCCGGGATCTCCAACTCGGCCAGCCGGCCGAAGACCAGTTCGTCGATCGTCGTCTGAGGGTCGACCGCCGCCTCGCTTTCATACGGATGAGCGTCCGGCTGGCCAAACTTGCGGTCCCGCCAGGGGCCCCACTGAAACGACCCGTCGGGCTCAGCGCCGTCCGACTCGTCTCCGGACTCATCGGTCCGAGTCGCCGTCGCGTCGCGTGGCGCTGGACTGGAATCCACGGGCGGGCGCCGCGGCTGACTCGCGTCAGGCCCGGCCGCGGAGGGGCTGCCACCGCTGGTGTCCCGGACCACTCCCGCCAGCGACAGGCGAGACCACTTCCAGGGAGCGGCCAGCCAGAACAGGCAGGCCGGGATGGCGATCAAGCTCAAGACCAACACCGCGGTGCTGACCCGATCGAGCCAGTGGGCCCTTCGCCTGAGATGCCCGTGCGAGTGGATCCGGAAGCCGCCACGATCTCGCGGTGCAGTCAGGCGAACGGCCATCGTTGCCCTGCCTTCCGATCAGTTACTTGGGATGTGCGGTTGGACTGAACCGGGCTGGTTCGCCGGCAACCTCCCCGGTCCGACGTGAAAAGGCCACGCCCTCAATCTCCACCAGCAGTTCGTCGCGGCAGACGTCCGCGTGAGCGTAGATCGTCGGCAGCGCGCCGAACCGCCGCTCGCAAATCGCCCGGCATTTGTCGTAGTCTTCCGGCCGCTTGATGTACACTCGGACCTTGGCCAGGTCGGACAGCTCCGCGCCCGCCCCGGGGCAGCCATGGCGAGCGAAATTGTCGGCGCCGATCAGCCGCTCGATGTTGTCGATCGTCTGCTCCGTCTGCCGCTCGACGTCGCCCAGGTGAACACTCTCGGCATCCACGATGCTGGCCGTGCCTGAAATCCAGGTGGTCACATAATCGCCCAGCACCACGGCCATGGCCCGCGAAAACTTGGGGCTCTGAGGGCTGAACCGCCGAGCGTAATCGAAGGCCGAGGTCTGCCGGGGATTCTCCAGCGGCAACAGGCGAACGTCCCTGCGGTCGGTCTGCAGCGCCAGGCAACTGACCGTCAAGCCGCGCCCCGCCATGCCGATGCCCGTGCTGGCCGGATAAAACGCGGCCTCGCCGCGCCGAACTTGCATCCGTCCCCGCGACTCCTGGTCCAGGAAGAAATCGGTGCGGGCCCGGTTCAACTCGCGGTAGCGCTGCGTTTCCCCTTCGCTGTGCGTGATGCCGCCCACGTACAGCCAGGTGCGCACCACGTCCAGGAAACTGGCTCCCGACTGGTCCAGGCGGCGAGCCAGCTCGTCGAACGAGTAGCGGGCCTGCCCGTAACTGGTGGCGACCGACTCCGGCGGAGCAACGCCGCCCACATGGACCCAGCGGAGTCCTTCGTAAGAGACACAAACGACGTCGGGTTGAGGGAACAGCACCTCGGTCCCCTCCCCGCCCAGAGCCCAAGCCTCGATCGCCAGCGCCTGGCCTCCACACGGCGGCTGCACGACAAAGTTCGTCGCCGGCATCCGCTCGCCATAGTACGCCTCAAACAATCGCCGGCACGTGGCGGCGTCCTCGGCACGCCGCAGAAAAACGGTCTGCAGCGTGAGCGTCATCGGATCCGGCTGTTGCTTGAGGATGGCCCGGATCGTGGAGATCGCCTCCCAGGCCTCGTCGATCGGGTTGACCGCCACCTGGGGCGTGACCATCAAGGCCACGCGGCGCACCCGCTCCAGTTCCACCACCGTGTGCTCTTGCTCGCACATCAGGCAAGGCGGCGTCCCCTGCCCGTCCGCGCCGCCCGCCAGACCGTGCCAGCGGCAGAGGCCCGAGCGTTCCGAACGGCATTGCATCCGCTTGAGCGGTTCCAGCCGCGAACAAATCGACAGATCCGCCGGTTGCAATGCCGCGTCCATCGTGAGCGTCTCCCCGGCCGATGGTTAACGATCCTCAAGTACAACGACCGGCGGGGCTGCCGCCGTCGCCGAATTCGCCCCCGACTGGGCAGCCAACTCGCAGGGCCCCGGCAGCTCGCAAATCCCGCCCGCACCGGAACCACTGGCAATCACGTCGCGGATCGTAAGCTGCCCGAAGTTCTCCTCAATCCAACCCATCGCGTCGTCAATCCGGCGATGAATCGGGCAGAGGTTCGTGCCGTGGGCGTCGATCCCCAACGGGCAGGTGCGGATCCGTTCCAGCGGATCGATGGCGTTAATCACGTCCAGTGCGGTCAGACTTGCCGGGTCGCTCTGCAGCGTGAAACCACCCTGGCTGCCCCGGCGAGCGGACAGGATGCCGGCCTTGGTCAGTTCCTGCAACACCTTGACCAGGTAGCCCGGCGCCGCCTTGATCTCCTCGGCAATGTCCTTGACCTTCTGCGGCTCGGCCGGCCGCTGAGCCATCCAGACCACGGCCCGCAGTCCATATTCGCAGGCTTCGGAAAGCAGTTTCATGTGCGGAATCCTCCTGTCTGGCGTTCCCCCGATTCTAGCCCTCGATGCAAAGAATGCAAGAGTGCATTCAAGCATTTATTGTTTTTTATCGAAATCTTCCTGGGTATCGGCCCCCCCAGAAAGTTTGACAGCGGGAATTATGGGGGATACGATGTGCCCTAAAAGTTTGTTGTTGGATCGTATTCCGGGTACGCCTTTCCCTCAGGAGCTAGCCATGTCCGACCACCTTTCCCAATCGCTGGACGAGCTGAAACGGGCGGTCATCGCGGACGGAGTCGTTGATGCCAATGAAGTTACGCGAATTCGCCAGCGGATTTACGCCGACGGGCGGATCGATCGCGCGGAGGCCGATTTCCTGTTCGACATCAACGACGCCGTTTCGGGCCGGGCGAACCACGACACCTGGCAGGCTTTGTTTATCGAGGCGGTCTTGAGCCACCTGCTGAGCGACGCCAACTCACCCGGCGAGATCGACCCGGACGAGGCCGCGTGGCTGGTCGGGCGCATCGGCGGCGACGGCCAGGTCGATGCCGTCGAGAAGGCCCTGTTGCGGCAGGTTCGCGAGTTGGGCAAGTCGATTCCGCGGGAACTCGAACAACTGCTGGGTTCGGTGGGCATCTGACGGCGGCGTCCGATGACCGCGGCTTGGAACGTGAGCGCCTGGCGCTTCGCTCGCTCACGCGCCGAGCTTCCGTAGAGGCCATCCAGATGGATCGTCGAACGGTGTTAGGCGGTGCTTTCGAACCGGGAGTGCCGGTTTCGCCAAACGTGTTGTCCACAGAGCCGTCGGCCGGATAGCGCGCCAGGTCGCCGCCGTGCATTCCGGCCGCGACGAAGCGACCATCGGACTGAACGACCAGCGCGCGAGCCTCGGCCACCGCCTGGCTCGCGCTCGGTTCGAAGCGTGTCCGCACGAGGCCCAGGTTGCCCCGTCCGTCCCCGCCAGATCGTGTGCGGCCCAGCCGGCCCGCGCCGACTGAAGCGCCCAGCACGCCGTCGGGCAGGGCCACAGGGGCGTGCAGCGTGCCTGGCAGCGGTCGTGCCAGCAGACCGGACAGCACGCTGCCGCCTGTGCCGAACCCGGCACCCTGATTGTCGGCGTTCGGGGCCGGCGAGATAATGTGGGACCTTTCTCCGAGAATCTCTCAACCTGTTCAGGGAGGGACCGCGCGCATGTCCCGCAGGCTTCGCCTCGCTCGTTTGCGGCTGCCGGCCATCGAACCGCTGGAGCCTCGTCTGCTGCTGGCCGCGGATTGGCGGAATCCGGTGGACAGCCTGGACGTCAGCGGCGACCGGATCGTCTCGCCCATCGACGTGCTGCTGCCGATCAATCGGATCAACTCCCAGGGCGCCGGCCCCTTGGGAGAACGGCCCGTGGATTCCCGGCAACCGTATTACGACGTTACGGGAAACGACCGCCTTGAACCGCTGGACGTACTGACGGTCATCAACGCCATCAACGCGGGTCGCGTCAGTCCATACACTTTGAGGGAAGGCGCGGGACTAGCCACGGAACGGTCCGTGGTCATCGGCTTGGGGCAGACCGAGGGAAGCCGAACGTATCGGTTCGAGCTGGACGCGCGGTTTGACACCGAGGACCAGAGTGGGCCGCTCGAGGATCTGTTTGCCGTGTATATCGTGGCCGTGGACGATCCCAGCACCAGGCTGCTGGCCAGCGATGGCGCGGACGGGGCGGTTTTCACCTTGGACGCCGGCGGAGCGGAATTCCGGCCGGGATTGGTATCCTTTGATGGCCGGTTTGTCGAAATCGACCTGACCGGCATGGGCGAGCAGCGCGAAGCACGGCTGCTGTTTCAACTGCTCAATCACGACTCCGACCTGGGATCGACCGTCACGGTCCAACCGCTCAGCAACGTGATCGACGCCAGTCGTCCGGCACCGCCCGTCTGGCCGCGATGGGGCGGCGTCCAGCCCGCTGGCGACGAAGTGCCATTCGACCGCTTCTTGACGGAAGACCAGGCGACCTTGCGGTTCGAAAACGTGCGCTTCGACTCGCGCTCGGGCACTTACGCGGCCGACCTGCGTGTCGTGAATTCAGGCCCGCGACTGCAGCGCAATCTTGGCGTCCTGTTCGAGGACCTGCCACCGAACGTGCAGTTGATCAATCCATCGGGCACTGTGGCGGGTGAGCCCTACGTCGGTTTACAGAGTGCCCTTGGCCGCGACGGGTTGGCCACCGACCAGCTATCGGATGCCGTTGCCGTGCAGTTTTCCAATCCTTCCCAAGTCAGGTTTCCCGTCCGCGCGCAGTTGTTTCAAGGTCCCGACAACCTGCCGCCCGTGTTGGACGAAGTGGGACCCTTGAGCGTCGCGGCCGGGGCCCGCTTACAGATCGACCTGATCGCCACGGACCCGGACGGGGATTCCTTAACCTACATGATTCAGGGTGCCGCGGACCTGCCACCGGGACAACTGTTTTCCGATGGCCGCCTGCAGTTCACTCCGCGTCCCGAAGACGAAGGGATGTACCAGTTTCAGGTTGCCGTCAGCGACGGCATGTCCGTGGTCACCCAAGACTTGACGCTTGAAGTGACGACCGATCCCGCCGGCGAAACGTGGCTCTCGGGCCAGGTGTTGAACGTGGACGAACAGCCGCTGGAAGGCGTTCCCGTGGCGGTTGGCGACGTGGCCACGACGACGAATGAGTTTGGCGAGTTCCTGCTGTACTTCGGTACCGATCCCTTGCCCAGCGACACGCTGCTGGTGCATGGCGAACTGCTGCCGGGCAGCGACGTCTATCCGTTCATCGCCGAGAAGATTCCACTGGTCCTGGAACACGAGGTCTTTGCGGGTGTCGATAACATCATTCCTCGTCCGATCTACCTGCCGATTCTCGACGTGGCCAACGCGGTGCCGATCAACCCGGACGACGACACGATCGTCGATACGGCCGCGATCCCGGGGGCCCAGGTATTGATCGCCCAGGGGACAATCCAGCATCAGGACGGCACTCCCTTCGACGGCCTGGTGCACATCACCGAGGTGCCGGCCGAAAGGACTCCCGCGGCCTTGCCACCCAATCTGCTGCCGGATCTGGTGATTACGATTCAACCCGGCGAGCTGGTGTTTACCGAACCCGCTCCGCTGACGCTGCCCAACCGTGCGGGCTGGGCGCCGGGTCTGGCCATGGATCTGTGGTCGATCAATCCGCACACGGGACAGTTCGACATCGTGGGCCTGGCCGTGGTCAGTGCGGATGGCTCCCTGGTGGAAACAATCGAGGGCGGGATTCGCAACAGCAGTTGGCATTTTGTCACCCCCACGCTGCCGGATGGAGGAGGTGGTGACGATGGCGGCCCGGGAGGCCCGGGAGGCCCGGGAGCGCCGAATCCCGATGATGATTGCGACGAGTGCGAGACGGAGTACCCTGGCGGCTCGTCCGTCAATGCGCAGAAGGGAACGCTCTCGGAGCGGCACGACCTGGTGCCCTATTTCTCGCAGGGTCAGCAGCGCGGACTCTCGCTGCATTACGATTCGCAACGCGTCGACACCAGGCCGATCGTGCGGTTGGGCTTCGAACAGGTGTCGGCGGCCATCTTCGGCGTGCCGGAGAACGTGCGCTTGACCGCCCGGCTGGTCGTCCGTCGCGGCAGCTTCAGCTACCAGGTTCCCGGTAACAACCTTGCCCTGCCTGGTCTGCCCACCGGCGCACATTTCTGGGACATTCCCGACGTGCCTTCGCAAGTCGATGCGGGACTTCAAGTCGATCTGCGCGGCCAGCCGAGTGGCCGATACCATTTCACGCTGACCCGGGGTTTCACGGCCTTCTCGCCGGATACGGGGCGCTACGTCGGGATCTTCGGCGATCAGACGGACGACCTCCTGCTGGTCAACCTGGTTGACAGCCCGTTCGGCAGCGGCTGGAGCTTGAGCGCCTGGCAGCAGATCGTGCCCAACCCGGATGGTTCGTTGCTGCTGATCGACGGAACGGGCGGCGAGCTGCTGTTTGAACCTCCCGCCGACGGATCGGACCAGTACATCTCGCCACCCGGCGACTTCAGCACGCTGCGGAAGCTGCCCGATGGAACGTACCAGCGGGCCACGAAGACCGGAACGGTGCATCAGTTCAACCAGGCCAACCTGCTGGCCAGTACGCTCGAACCCGACAACCGTTTGACGCGCTACGAGTATTCGCCCGACGGCCTGATGATGGGCATCGTTGACCCCGCGGGACTGATGACGCAACTGGCCTACACCGACGGCCGTTTGGCGTCCATCGCTGATCCGGCGAACCGCCAGACCACGTTCGCCTACGACACCGCGGGGAACCTGGTCGCAATCACCGATCCAGACGGCAGCGTCCGGTCATTCGGCTACGACGATGCCCACAGGATGACCAGCGAGACGACGGCGCGGGGTTTCGTCGAGCGAGTCCGCTACGATCACGCCGGGCGAGTCACAGAGGTGGTCCAGGCGGATGGTGGTGTCGCGAGGTACCAGGCCAATCTGACGCAGGGGCTTTACCGGCCCGACGAGACGCTCGACCCCGTGCAGTCCGCCGCGACCTTGGATCTGGGCGAGCCCAGCGCGTTTTACGCCGACCCGAACGGCCGTGTGGTGCGAAACACGATCGACGCCGCCGGGCAATCGATCGCGGCCCGCGATGCGGTGGGCCGATTGCCAGCGGTTCAGTTGAACGAGCGAAACCAGGTGCAGGCGCGGACGGACGGCCGCGGCCACACGGTGCGTTACACCTACGATGACCGCGGAAACATGCTCACCGTCAGTGACGAACTGTCGGCCGGTGTCATCAGCGGCTTTGCCGACTTGTTCAAGGATCCCCTGCTGTTTCCCAGCGGGCGTCCCAGCGACGTCGTGCGAGCGGACGTGAACGGCGACCAGCGGGATGATCTGGTAGTGGCCAATGGAACCGAGTTTGTGCTGGATGTGTTCCTGGCCGACGAACGGGGCTTTCAGCCCGCGATCGCCGTGCCGCTGACCAACTCCGCCGGCTTCGGACTCATCAACGCCCAAGGCCTGGCGCTGGCCGACTTGAACGGCGATCAGCAATTGGACATCGTGGTGGTGGGAGGCGACTCGAGCAATCGGCTGGCCGTGTTGCTGGGCGACGGCAGCGGCGGGTTCTCCGAGCCTCAACTGCTGGATAGCGCCCTCGGACCGGTCCGAGTGGTGCTGGCCGACTTGGACAATGACGGGACCGTGGATGCGATTACCGCCAACAGCAACGCTCGGAGCGTCTCGGTTCATCCGGGTGACGGCAGCGGCGGCTTTCTGGCTCGCACGGACTACAACCTGGGGCAGCGCGCCCTGGATCTTGCCGTGGCCGACGTCGATGGCGACGACGACCTGGACGTCGTGGCTTCCACCAATTTCCAGAACACGGTGGACGATCACAAACTGTTTCTGCTGCGCAACGACGGCACGGGCAGCCTGGCGGTGGAGTTGATCCGGGACCAGCACCCGGCTAACAGCGTGGTGCTGTTCGATCTGAATCGTGACCAGCGAATGGATATTCTCACGGGCGGAGACAACGGCCTGCGGTGGCTGGAGGGCATCGACCAGGGATTTGCTGCGCCGGTAACGCTGGCCAGCGGCATCGCACCGGAAGGAATTGTGGTGCAAGACGTCAACGGCGACCAGTTCGCGGACATCGTGACCCGCTCGATCTTTCCGAGTGTAGTTTCCGTCCTGTTGGGAAGCCAGGATGGGACCTTCGTCCGGCAGGCCGATCTGAACGTGGCATTTTCCGCGTTCTATTCTCGCCTGACGACCAGCGACATCAACGGGGATGGGCTGCCGGACCTGGTCACCGGGGCGACCGATAACTACCTGGGAATGCACTTGAACAACGGCGACGGATCGTTCGGCGCCCGGTCATCCGTGCCGACCGGCGATTTCCCCACGCAGCTTGACGTCGGCGACGTGGACGGCGACGGCGAGCTGGATCTGCTGGTCGTCAACGCCGGCGCGCGCAACGTCAGCTTTCTGTTGGGTGGAGGGACGGGGCAATTTCCGGAGCGGCGCGACCTGGCGGCCACGGGAGCGATCAGTCCGCAGGACGCGATCCTGATCGACCTGGACGGTGACCAGGACCTGGACCTGGTCGCCGCGGATTCCTTCCAGACGGTCAGTACCTGGCTGAATGACGGCGACGGCAACTTTGTCAAGCTCCGGGACCACAATGCGATGCCGTTCCCAAGCACGCTGCGCGAGGTGCAACTGCTGGCCGTGGATATCGACAACGACGGTGACCAGGACGTGATTCTGTCCCACGTGAGCGATGGCCGGATTCGAGTGTTTCGCAACGATGGCGGCGGAGACTTGAGCGATCTGCTGATGCTGGATGCAACCGTCGTTCAAGCGAACATCCGTACGCTGGATGTCGGCGATCTGACGGGCGACGGCGTTCTGGATATCGTTACCGCGAGCTTTGATCCGGCCGGCGGCGAGGCCTTGCGGATCTTCCCCGGTGACGGCCAGGGCGGGTTCGGCGCCCGCATCGATCTGAATCTGGGGCAGCAGTACTTTCGCTCCCTCGTCGTCGCCGACCTGAACGGCGACTCCTTCGCGGACTTCGTGGCCAACGCCTCCGGACGCGCCAGGGCCTTTGTAGGCGACGGCCAGGGAGGATTCATGGCCAGCCCGCCGCTGCTGCCGATCGACGACTTCGACTTGCGCCTGCGGATGGTCGACGTGAATGCCGACGGCGCGAACGACCTGATCGGGATGGTCACCGACCAGGGTCTGTACCTGGTGGGGCTGGCCGATGGCACGGGTGGCTTCGGCCAGCCACAAGGGTTCCAGGTCGGTACGGCGGTCGCCGACTTCCTGTTCGCGGACTTCAATCATGATTCGCGCCGCGACCTGGCGGCCAGCAAGTCCGGCAACGACTTGCTGGAGATTCGCCTGAACCAGTTGGCGGCTCTCACCGTGGGACCTCCAGGCACGGGACAGCGGGTGTTTACCTACGAACCGGCGTTCAACCAGCAAACCAGCGTGGTGGACGAACTGGGACGGACGACGTTGTTCGAAATCGATCCGGATAACGGCCATCTGCTTTCCGAGACGCGCGTCGTGGGCGAACTGGGTGGCGATGACGATGTCGTCACCCGGTTCACCTACACGGCAACCGGTCAGTTGGAAACCATGACGGATCCGTTGGGACGGGTAACGCAATTCACGTACGACGTCCTGGGACGGGTTACTCGCACCGTATTCGCTGTGGGAACGCCCGCCGAAGCGGATCTGCACTTGGAGTATGACGCGGCCGGCAACCGCTCGGCGACTATCGACGCCCATGGGAACCGAACCGAGTTTCAATACGACGGCAGGAACCGCCTGGTGGAAATCCGGCACGCGGATCCGGACGGCCCAGGCCCGCTGGCGGCCCCCGTGGAGCGTTACGCGTACGACGCGGCCGGAAATCAGATCTCGTGGACCGACGCCTTGGGGAACGTGACGCGGTACGAATACGACGCGCTGAACCGGCTGACCCGCCAGACGGATGCCCTGGGAGGAGTGACCGAGTTCGAGCGGGATGCCGCGGGCAATATCATCCTGGTGCGCGACCCGCTCAACCGGGAAACGCGTTTCCGCTACGACGGCCGCAATCGACTCGCCGACAGCACCGCGCCCGACGGCGGGCGGACGGCCTTCAGTTACGATCTGGACAATCGGATCACGGCGATCACGGACCCGCTGGGCAACACGCAGCGCATCTTTTACGACGCCCGCGGTCGAGTGATTCGCCAGGCGGACGAACTGGGAGCCGAAATCCAACTGGCCTACGACCCGGTGGACAATTTGATTCAAACCCGCGACCAGTTGGGAAACGACGTGGTCTTCGAATTCGACGACTTGAACCGCGTCGTGCGCATGACGGATCCGGCTGGAAACTCGGCCCTGATGGAATACGACCAGCAGGGCAACCTGATCCGCGAGACCGATCTGAGCGGCAGGGTCAGTTTGTTGGAGTATGACGAGCGTGACCGGTTGATCGCGAGAACCGATCCCCTGGGGCGCACCACGACGCTGCGCTATGACGCCGTGGGCAACCTGGAACAGTTGATCGACAACGCCGGAAACGCGACGACTTACCTGTACGACGCCTTGAACCGGGCCACACAGGTCACCGACGCCCGGGGCAACGCGACCGAGCGGGAGTTTGACGGCCAGGGCAACCTGGTGGCGCAGACGGACCGCCAGGGACGGCGCACCGAGTACCAGTACGATGCCCTGCACCGGCTGGTCGGCGAGGACTGGATCGGGGCGGACCAGGAGTACACATACCAGTACGACGCGGTGGGCAATTTGCTCGATGTGTCCGGCATCGACTCAGCGCTATCGTTTCAGTACGACGACTTGAACCGGGTGGTCCATGTGGACAACCACGCTTCCGCCGGGGCGCCGCGAGTCGTTTACGATTACCGCTACGATCTGTTGGGGAATCTGACTCGGATCGAGGAAACCATCGACTCGATCGCCGCCGCCGTCACGCAGAATGACTACGATGCCAGGCGTCAACTGACCAGCAGCCGGCAACAAGGGCCGGGCATCGCCGACAAGCAGGTTGACGTGGAGTACGACCCGCGGGGCGACCTGGTTCGCTTGCGGCGACATCTTGGCACGACCGCTGCGCCCGAAACCGTGCTGCAGTACGACGCACTGGCGCGCGTCGCGCGGATCGAGCACCGGCAGGGATTGAACACGTTGGCGTTCCACCACATCCAGTACGATGCCAACGGGTGGATCACGCGCATCGACGACATGGACGGTCGCCGTGATTATGCGTTCGACGATGCCAGGCAATTGACGAGTGCCACGTCGAGCGTGGGGGACAACGCAGTCTACGCCTACGACGCCACCGGGAACCGCACGGCCAGCAACGGGCAGTCGTCGATGTACTCCCAGGGCAATCGGCTGGAAGACGACGGAACATTCACCTATCAGTATGACGACGACGGCAACCTGATCCGGCGGACGCGCATCGCCACGAATGAAATGCGGGAATTTCACTGGGACTACCGGCAGCGCCTGGTTTCGGTAGTCGACCGGTCGGCGGCGGGCGTCGAAGTGCTTCGAGTGGACTATCGGTACGACGGCCTCGATCGCCGCATCGCCCAGGCCGTGGACTCCGACCCGACCGAGGCCGAGCCGGGGAAGATCTTGTTTTACGTTTACGATCGGCACACGTTGGCCCTGGAATTCGAGGACATGGACGGAGCGGGGCCGGCGCCCACGGAACTGTCGCGGCGATACTTTCATGGTCCGGGTGTGGACCATGTCTGGGCCGAGGAGTCCGCGGCGCACGGCGTGACCTGGCACCTGCACGACCATCTCAGAACGGTCCGCGACCTGGTGGACAGCTCGGGCAATGTTCTGAACCATATCCGTTACGATGCGTTTGGCAACGTGGTGTTCCAGAGCGATCCCGCCCGCGGCACGACGCTCGGACTGGCCGGCCGCGAGTTTGACGAATCGGTGGGGCTGTACTACTACCGCGACCGCTATTACGATCCGGCCACTGGCCGGTTCCTGGGTGAAGACGGGTTGGGCGTGCGACCAACGGACCCCAATCCGTTCCTCGGCATGCGCAACGATCCGGTCGGATTGAGCGATCCCACGGGCCGGGAGGTGATCAAGGGCAAGTGGGAGACGATTTCATTCGGCCAGTTCACTTTCAATGGGATCGAGGCCGTCACGCTCGAACAAGAGGAACTGTGGGAACTCTGGCCGCCCAGGTTCACGGTGTTGAAGCTGAATCTGCTGTTTGGCACGACGGTTCGTTTCAAGATCCGTTGCGAGGAGTTGTGCGACACGGGCCAGGTGAAGAACACCTGGTACATACCTCCGGTGGACATCGATATCGGTACTCCGATCACGATCCCCATTCCGTATAAGTTCCGCATCGACGCCGGAGACGCGATTCTGGGTCTGATCACGCCGTTCGCTCCCGTCGTGGGCGGTTCGCTGCTGGTGCTGTACCGAGCGCTGAAGGTGGGCGTGTATGCGGCCAAGGTGCAGAAAGTGCTGATTCGGCTGAGCTACTTCGGCGTTTCGGCCTCGGCGCAGGCCGGGGGCGAGGTGTTGAAGTTCGGGATCAACCACGGCGGCGAGTTGCTGAACGCGACTAACTACTGCCGGGTGTCGGCGCCGGCGGCCAGCGTCGGGCGCGACCTTCGCGATGTGGCCTTTGCCGAAATGCGGCGGATCGTGGGCGACATTTGAGCGGGATCGTTCAAGCTGCGCGCTGATGAATCCGCATGGAACCTTGGCAGAGCTGGCATCACATACGCCGGTGCCGTTTCGGTTTCGCGAGCGGTCCCAATGCGGTAGGATATTCAGGGATTTTCCGCGGAGTCGCCAATCGCGGCGGTCGCGCACTTGCGACCAGAAACTTTGGGGGAGCGGGCCGCTGATTGCGGTGGTGTTCCAATGAGTATGAACAAGCAATGGTCGCAGCGTAACTGGACTTTCTCGCAACTGGTCCGAGTCGATCAGATTTGCACTGCTTTCGAGAACGCCTGGAATGACCATCCGCGACCGACCATCGAATCTGTTTTGGCGAAACACGCCGACCTGCCACCAGACCAATTGCTGTACGAGCTGCTGACCGTCGAACTCGACATGCGCCGGCGCGACAACGAGGCGCCCGCTCAGACGGAATACTTGGGCCGATTTCCCCGGCGGCAGGCGGCAATCGAGCGGGCGTTTGAGCGGCAGGCGGCCATTTCCCAGCAGGCAAGGCTGCCCGACACCGAAGCGTATGACGGCCCCGAAGAACCTTTGTCGGTGAACTCACAGCTCGGCCAATACTCCGTCAACAAGAAACTGGGCAAGGGCGGATTTGGTGTCGTCTACCTGGCGCGCGACCCGGAACACAATCGGGATGTGGCCCTGAAGGTCTTGCACCCAACCTTGCTCTCCTCGCCGGAACGCCGCCGGGAGTTCAAGCAGGAAGCCATTACCGGCGCGAACCTGGAACATCCGCATCTGGTGAAGACCTATGGCATCGAGGAGGACGGCGATCGGCTGTTCATCGTCCAGAAGTATATCGAAGGGATGAATCTGGCCGAGTGGTGCGCGCTGCATCAGACAACGCCGGAGCAGATTGTCGCCTTGCTGATCCCCGTGGCCCGCGCCTTGGCCTATCTTCACGAGCATCTGTACATCCATCGCGATCTCAAGCCGGGCAACATCCTGGTCGACATGCAGGGGCAGCCGTTTGTCGGCGACTTCGGCCTGGCGCTGCACGAAGACGATCAGCGGCGGCGCAAGGGGGAATTCGCCGGAACTCGGGCATACATGTCTCCGGAACAGGTCCGCGGCCAGGCCGAAACCATCGACGGGCGGTCGGACATCTGGAGCCTGGGAGTGATCCTGTATCACCTGCTGACCGATCGTCTGCCCTTTGGAGGTCCACCGCCCCGACTCCGCTCGGATGACTGGGACGCCTACTACCGCGACCTGTATGCCGAAATCCAGGAGCACGACCCGCGTCCGCCCAGGCACGTTTGCCCCGCCCTGTCGCGGCGTCTGGAGGAGATCTGTTTGCGATGCCTGGAGAAGCGCAAGAAGGAACGTTACCAGACCGGGCACGATCTGGCGGAAGACTTGTTGTTGTATCTGGAGAAGACCTGTCCGCAGGCTGTTCCCTCCGCGCAGCGCCGCAACTTGCGGGTGATTCCCAAGGGGCTGCGGTCGTTCGACCAGTCCGACGCGGAGTTCTTTCTGGAACTATTGCCCGGACCTCGTACGTCGGCGGGCATTCCGGCGAGCGTCGCGTTCTGGCGGCAGCAGTTGTCCGGCGCCGGCTCGCTGCGGCCGCTGGAGATCGGAGTGCTGATTGGTCCTTCCGGTTCGGGAAAGTCGTCGCTGGTGAAAGCCGGTATCTTGCCCTTGCTGGGCAATGAATTCACCACGGTGGTCGTCGAAGCGACGGCGACAGGCACCGAACAGCGGCTCTTGAAAAGTTTGCGGCAGGCAGTTCCCGATCTGCCGCCAGGCGAGTCGGTCGAGGAAGCATGTCGCTGGATCAGCGGCCACGATGCGCCAAGTGACCGCCGACTCTTGCTGGTTGTCGATCAATTCGAACAGTGGCTGCACGGCAATCCCCATGTGGAGCAAGGTGAACTGCTGGAGGCCTTGAGGCACTGCAACGGCAATCGGCTGCAAGCCCTGCTGCTGGCGCGTGACGATTTCTGGATGCCCCTTT
>JAGFJK010000166.1 GCA_024102795.1 Pirellulaceae bacterium | reverse complement strand
CGCGGGCGGTTCCGCCGGGGACGTCGTGCCTTCGGTCGTGGGGTCGCCGCCCGCGTCGGCGTCCAGCGCGGCCTGCTGTTCGGCGGCCACTTTCTCAGCCGCCGCTTGAGCGGCCGCTCGCGCCTCGGCCTGCAACCGCCGATCCTCTTCCTCCTCGGCCGGATACTTCGAATACACGTCGTAGCCGATCATCGGTCTGGGCGGTTCGTCCTTGGACATCAGCACCAGTTCGGTGGTGGTGCCCTGGGGCCGAGCCAGCAGACCGTAACGCTGTGTGCGGACACTGTTTCGCCCGCTGATCGGGCGGCGAATTCCCGAATGCACCTGGCAACTCAGCAACGCGCCGTCCCGCTGCTCGACCGTCAGAAACGTCCACGGAATCGCTTCGATGCCACCCAGCAACGGATCGCCATAGCGGTTGTTGCGGCGGATGACCGGTAGCAGGACGTCGCCCAGCCGGACGTTGGCGATCGATTCGTCGGAGACGATCAGATTCCCCGCCCGCAGCCTGGTGGTAGCCGTTTTCTCCTCGGCATCTTCAATCCGCACCATCGGCGTGAAGGCTGCCAGCAGCGTATCGAACGCCGCCTCTTCGAGCAGCTCGACCTGGGCGATTTCACGCCGCAACGTGGGCGACCAGAGCCGGGTGGCACAATCGAACTCGCGAATCCGCACGACGTACCGGTTCAGTTCAAACGACAGGCCCAGCAGATACACCTTGTCGTTGGTCAGTAGAGCTTCACCCTCATCAAGCTGGTCCGGCTCGTCCGGCCCGGCCTCTCCGTCCTCGGCAGCTTCTCGCTTGCGGCGGGCACTGGAGCTGGAGGCATCACTGTCTGGATCAGGTTCGGGGAACCCCGTCAGTTGGTAGAAGTCGATCTTGTCCAGCGCATGGTTGATGTCGTGGTCCAGCCGCTGCGGCGCGGAGTTGATTTCCAGTCGCCAGGCGGCGCCGGCCACGGCATCGGAGCGCAACTGGATGGTGCGCATCACCCGCTCGACCAACTTGGGCGGCAGTTGCGGAGCGGGAGCCACTGCCCGCAGCACTTGCAAGCGGTAGGGTGAATACTCCCACGCCTCCTGACCGCACGCCCGCTCGGCCGCCATGCCGAGCGCCAAGCCGGCCAGGACCAGCCACAACGCGACCCGACCTGCTGGCCCCGCCACCGCCGTGGACTTGGATTCGGACTCGGACTCGGACCTGGCAAGCCAACGCGGCGGCGGACCGCCAACGCCGGAACGGCCGCCGGACAAGCCGCGGGGAATCCACCTGGCGAAACTGGCAATCTTGACGCGCATGCCGGCGACTACTCCTGCCCCGTGCGGGGCGCCACCTGCCATTGTTCGACGTCCTGGTACAACGAGACGTTGGCCGTGCCCAAGGCCCGCAGGCGAGTCTGATAGGCGTAGTGGTCCACCAGTTGCCACAGGGGGATCATCACGACTTCGTTGTGGGCGATAAAGTGCAATTCGTGCAGCAGTTGGCCCGCGTCGCGCCAGTTGGTGGCGGAGTCCATGCGGCGCAGGGCCAGAGCGATGTAGGCGTTGTCGGTGGGAGCCAGCCCATCATCGGCGAACAGCCGGTGGGCGTCCGTGAGCGGCTCCCACACGGCCAGCTCCGCGTACAGCAGATCGTACTCGCCGCTGGAGTCGCGCGTCTGTCCGGGAGGCAACTGCTTGAGCGTGCACTTGATTCCCACGGCGGCCAGTTGATCGGCCAACACCTGGCAGACGGCGCGAATCAGGAAATCGGCTGGATGGGCCAGCACCAGCGGCTGCAGTTCCGGCGGCGGCTCCTGCCGTTTCTTGGCGATCTCGTTCAGTTCGAACTGAGCCAACCGGGCCAGCGTCGCGGCCAGCCGCGGGTTGTACTTCCGCGGCTCGATCGTCGCATCGTAGGCGTAGGCCAGCGGATCGTCCGGGCTCACGCCGGCCGGAAACGGGCCGCTAAGCACCCGGCAGCCCGCGATGTCCTGGCCGCCCAGCACAAAGTCCTTGAGCGTCGACTCGCGCCGCAGGCCATAGACCAACGCTCGGCGAAACGTCACATTGCCCGTATACGGCCGCTTGAAGTTCGGGATCAGCACGTGCACGCTGGGCAAGGCGTACTGCTCAACTCGCACCCGTTGATCGCCCCGCAAGGCCAGCGCATCGACCGGCAGCAGGCGGTCGATGATATCAATCTCGCCGCGTCGCAGGGCCTCGATCGCCAGTTTGGGATCGGCAAACGTTTGTTCGGAAATCTCCGCGGGCTGATGAGTGGTGCCCAGGCTGTAATCCCGGTTGCGGATGAAGCGGAGCAGCTCCTCGGTCCGCTCCTGAACCACGTACGGCCCGCTGCTGGGTTCCGTTTCGGGCCGCTGGAAGTCGGCCGGGTCGAGTGGCACCTGGAGCAACGATTCGGGCAACACGTGCGGCCGGCGGAGGGCCGTTTCCACGCCAAACACGTCACGCACCCGGACGCTCTCCACCAGGCTGGCCCAGGCCGGATGGTAGTCCGGATCGCCTGGCGAAGCCAGTTCCAGCAGGCGGCGAGCCACTTCGTAGCCGGTCACGGGATCCGAGCCCGACTGCAGCAGTTGCATGGTCAGCCGCCGCCGATCCTCGCTCTGCGCCACGGTGCCCACGGGACTACGGTACTCGCCGCCTTCCGGTCCGGGGCCGGCGATTTCCATCAGCAACCGGTGTCGCAGCCGGCCAGTGCGCCGAGCCGCCCAGTTGTCCAATTCACCGGGCGCATGATACTGAGATAACTGGGACACGCCGACAACGACCAACGGATACAGGCGTTCGATTTCGTTGGCCAGTTCCGGGCCGCCCTCGACGCTGGGCCAGATTTCCAGCATCTCGCGGACCGCCAGGTGTGCCTCGCGCAGCCGCCCGGCGTCGCGATGCCCGCGAGCCTCGTCGCGCTTGACTGCCGCCTTGGCCGCCAACTGGCCGCTCAGCTTCTCCACGGCCGGCAGTCCCGGATACTCCTTGCCCAGCCGCGACAGCAACTGCTGGGCGGCCGCCAGGTTCTCCTGCTGCAGGTAACCGGAAATAATCGACTCGGCCACCACGCTCAGCGCGCTGACTGCCGTCTGGTTGGAGTTCGGAAATTTATAGGCTCGGTTCTGGCGATGCAGCTCTTCCAGGATCGCCAGCGCTTCGGGCGCCCGCTTCTGCCGGGCGAAATAATCCCCGGCGTTCAGAAACAGAAAATTCTGCAGCGAGTCGGCCAGACGGTCGGTCTGCGGAAACTTGGTCCGCAGCGCGGCATAGTAGTCGTACGCCTCGTCAAACTTCTTCTCACCCACCAGCCGCTCGGCCTGTTCCAACAGCATGTTCTCGAACAGCTCCACCTTGGCTACGTCCCGCCAGGCGATGTCGTACTGCGAACCGGGTTCCGTCAGCAATTCCACCCGCAGCTTGTCCGAACCGCGAGGGGCCTCTGGCACGCGGCGACCGGGAAACTGGATCGGCACGACTTCCAAGACCGCGTTTTCGTTGGCTTCGTTCAGCGTAATCCGGTCGAACGGCTCGCGGTCGTACAGCGGCCGCTGGGCCAGCGCGGCGCCGCTCCACGCCAAGCCGGTAACCAGCCCGACCAGAATCGCGGCCGCGAAGCGCAGATGTGGCATCAGGTTCATCATGCCGGTTTACTCGTTTAGCGTCACCAAGTGCACCGCCCCGTCGCTTCCCGGCAGCAACAGGCCGTTGGGGAAGATCACCGGAGCGTCTCCCAGCGGTTCGCCCACATCGATCGGATCGCCGCTGGCCGCGCCGGTCTGAGCTTCGACGCGCCAGACCATGCCGCTTTGCGAGGCCAGCAGGAACTTGTCGCCCTGGGCCACGGGAGGTCCGGCCAGGGCGCCGTGCGGCAAGGCGGTCTTCCAGCGGATCTTCGGCCCGGCTTCAAAGCACAGCAGACCTTCGACATCGTTGGTCATGAACACCAGGTCACCCACTCGCTGCGGGCCCCAGGTGACTCGGCCCTGCAACGGAAACTCCTGCTTGATCTGCAGATCATTGGGGGCGAACGCCACCACCGTATCGCTGCCTCCGCGGCGCGTAACGCCGAGAATTTCGCCAGGCGTGGCGGCCAACGAACCCACCAGATCAAACTCCAACTGCACGGTCGCCGCCGCTCGCAGGTGCGGTCTGGGTTGCCTGCCGATGTCGATCCGAAACAGGTTTCGGCGATCATCGGCGATCACGAACTCCTGGCTGCCGTCACCCAGCAGGGCCGGCTGCAGCCAGTTGACCGTCTTGCCCGCTTCCAGGTTCGGCTGGAACGGCAGCAGGTGGTCGTCGCCGGTCACGGCATCCAGATTCACCACCTGCCCGTTGCTGAGCGGCAGCAGCAAACCGCCGGCAAAGGCCATGGGGCGGCTGGTGACGCGAATCTGAGCGGATGGAATCTTCAGGTTCACGACCGTCAGTTGGCCCGAACTGCGGGACGGATCATAGACCACGGCCCGCCGCGCATCGCTGGGGCTGGTGAACGCATAGCGGCCGCCCAGATCCATCGACTGCGTGAACGACGCCGCTCCCGCCGTGCGGCCGACATTTTCCAGCGGCTGATCGTTGTAGCCCTGCTGCACGCTGGCCGCGTTGATTTCGAACAGGGCTCCGCCGGCCGAAACGGCCATCGTCTTGCGGGTTTCCGGATTGACGATGATTTCGGCCGCGGCCACGCCCAGGTCCGTCTGCCAGACCAGCTCGCCGGACTCGCCGTCGCGGGCCAGAACCGAGGTGCCGGTGGCGCCCGTTCGCTGCAGGGTGGCGATCACGGCGGTGCCGAACACGTGCAGGGGGCCGACAAACGTGTCGCCGTCGTCCTTGACCCACTGCGGAGCCAGCTTGCCCCGCGAGGTTTGAATCTCGTACTTGCTCAGCCGCCGGTCGCCGACCCAGAGGTTTCCGCCGGAGACGACCGGGTAGCCGATCACCGATTCGCTGGCCGTGGCCCGGTTCGAAGCCACTTCGCTGACCGGCGTGTCGGCGTTGGGATCGATGTCCATCACGCGAATCTCGCCCCGGTCGGTGACCAGCAGGACGCGGCGGCCCAGGACCAGGGGCGGCAGCAGCACGTTGCCGGTAACTCGCACCGACTTCTGAGCCGTCTTAACTTCCAGTCCGCTGGCGTTCGTCCGCAGGATATGGACCAGCGCGTCGTTAGCTCCCAGGTTCTCGACCACGAACAGAAAGCCGAGCGCCATGGCGGGCCGGACCGTCACGCTGCCGGCCTTGTGTCCCAGATACACCACCTCGCTGGCGGCCAGCGTGTCGGTGGAAAGCACGTACAGGTTCGAGTGTTCGCCGACCTGGTAAAGCTGAGGGCGTTTGTCGTCGGCCACGGCGGACGTGGACAGCGGCTGCGGCAGGCGGGCCTGGCGCGTCGACTGGCCCGTGGCCGGATCGATTTCGAGCAGCCGTCCGTCGGTGATCGAAACGTAGATGCGGTCGGCGGCGGCAAACGGTTCGGCGAACGGTTCGGGCAGCTCCAGTCGCCAGACCAGGTCGCCCGTGGTGGCGCCGATCCGCAGGATTTCGTTCCGCCGCTGGTCGACCAGCAGGCAGTCCGCTCCCGGTTCGCCACTGATTGGCCGCGGATGGTAGGTGGTTTCGTAGCCGACGAAACGCCGCCAGAGCACGCGGCCGCTGGACGCTTCCAGACCGTACGCGGCACCCTTGGCCAGGACGTAAGCTACCTGGCCGTCGACGCCCGCCAGCGACTTGCCCAGGCGGTTGGCCAGCACCACGCTTCGAGTGGGCGGGCGCTGCACGTCCTCGCCGGTAGCGGCCAGCGCCTCTTGCGAGACCTGGACCAGCTCCTTCACGCGGGCCGTGATCGATTCGACCGTCTTCCGCAGTTCCTCGTTGCCTTCCACACCGGGATATTGGCGCAGCAGTTCGCGATAGACGGCGTAAGCTTCGTTCGTCTGACCCGCGGTGACGTGCTGTTGCATCTGGCCGATGGCTTCGACCAGCCGGTGGTTCTGGCGGATGCCTTGCTCGACTCGCGCCACGTTCTCCATAATGCCCGCGATGCGGGCGTCGAGCGACTTGCGGCGGCTGCCGGGGATCAGCATCGGATTGTCGACCAGCTCCATCGCCTCGCCGGTCAACGACACCAGTTGCTCGGCCTCCGCCGTGGTCCCGGCACTGACCGCCTTCTTGGAAAACTCGTCGGCAATTCCAGGCAGGATGCTGGCCAGTTCGTCGCGGGCCTCGACTTCGAACAGTTCCGGGTCGATGGCCGAGATCGCGGGCAGGACTTCCTGGGCGGTGCGCAGCGCCCGCTCCGGGTCGCGGGAGCCTTCGAACGACTGCCAGAGGCGAGCCATGCCGATCTTGATGTCAGCCGACTTGACCAGCGGATTGCTGGGGAATCGCTTCTTGAACAGTTCAAACTTCTTGATCGCGTTGGCGTACTGTCCCGCCCGGTAGTCCTCGGTGGCGAAGTCATAGGTTTCCTGTGCCGAGCCGCGGAAGACGGCGAAGTACAGGACCACGAAGGCGGCGATCAGCAGCAGCAGCACGCCGCTGCCGGCGTACAGCAGTTTGGAATCCCACTGGCTCTTGGGCGCCTGGTCCCAGGCATGCTTCTGGCGGCCGCGCGGCTTGTGCGGCGCGGCGGCTGGGG
>JAGFJK010000161.1 GCA_024102795.1 Pirellulaceae bacterium | reverse complement strand
GGCGGGCGTCAGCCCGCTGTTTCTCTGCATGACTATCCAATCTCGAATCGCGGCACGACTAGTTTCTTGTTTCGCCATGAAACAGCGGGCGGTTGCCCGCCGCTGGCCAGAAACATTATCTGTTGTGCCGGTTCGGAGAAACAGCGGGCTGACGCCCGCCGCTCGCCTGGCCGCTCGCCTGGCCGCCGCTCGCCCGCTCGTTTAGTCCGCCTCGTCCGACCGGGCTGAGTCGCTACCTGCCAGCACAGCCTCCAGGATCCCGCTGGCCGCCAGCAGCGGCGCCAGTTCCCCTCGGCGGATAACCACGTCCGGGGGGGCCTCGATTCCCAGGCGAATCCGGTTTCCCCGCAACTGCAAGACACGGATCGTGATCTGGCCGTCAATGACAATCGCTTCGTCTTGCTTGCGCGTCAGCACCAACATGAGCCTCGCCTCCTTGCCCAACGATCGAAGTGAAGATGGGATTGGCCGAGAAAGCTGAATTCCTCCCCGGGGGAGCTGCCCGCCGTGGGCCGCTGTCTGTCGAAACCAAGTATCGCCTGGCCGGATGACACGTCCGGTCCATGGGATGAAATGATTTCTGGATTTTCTTCAGGCTCCCACGTTTCTTGGACAATTCCCCAGAAAAACCGCACGCGAATTCCAGCTTTTCGGTCTTGCGACCAACCGCCCCGTTTTCGTACACTCCCCACCCCGCCTCGCTGGGGTCAGCGTCTGCCTCGTGCTTTTCTTGGTGGCGGGACACGGAGAATTCAACACACCAGGCCTGACACTCGTTGCCACTCAGGTCCTCGTTTCCACTCAGGCCCTCGTTTTCACTCACGGAGGATGATTCGTATGGGAACCTGGCTCCACCGCGCCCTCCAGCAGTTCCGTTTCCGCGTTACTCACTGGACCAAGTTTCCCAAGGGCGACCTGGTATCGTCGCTGATGAATCTTTCCCAACGCGGGTTCGAGCCGCGGAATATCGTGGACGTGGGGGCGAATCGGGGCAAATGGAGCCGCAAGGCGCGGAGCGTGTTCCCGGACGCCGATTTCACCTTGATCGAACCGCAGTTGGAAATGCAGCCCCACCTGGACCGGTTCTGCGGCCAGAACCCAGGGGCCGCCCGCTGGATCAACGCGGGCGTCGGGGCCCAAATGGGCGAACTGCCGCTGACGCTGCATCCCGACACGGTCAGCACGACGTTCATCATGTCGGAGTCCGAGGCCCGGCAAGCCGGGCTCGCTCGCCGCATGGTCCCGATCATCACCCTGGACCACATCGCCGCCAACGTGATTCAGACCATCCCCGACCTGGTGAAGATCGACGCCGAGGGGTTCGAACAGGAGATTATCCGCGGCGCCAGCACGCTGATCGGCCAGACCGAACTGTTCTTGCTGGAAGCCCACTTCTTCGGCGGGCACGACAACCCGTGCGGCCTGGGCCAGTTGATCCAGATGATGGTCGATCTGGGCTACATGCCCTACGACTTCACGAGCTTCCAGAAGCGGCCACACGACGGCGCCGTCGGGCTGTGCGAAATCGCCTTCGCCCGCAAGCAAGGTCTGCTGCGCAGCTATCACGGCTGGCAGTCGCCGCTGAGCCGGGCGGCGTAGGATGGCTCACGCCTCGCGGCCCGCCAGGCGTTTGTAGCGTCCTTCCAGCCACAGCGGGACGTCGGACTTGTAGTACCGCGAGAACCGGCTTTCGCTTGGTCCTCCGGGCAGGTTCGTCCAGGCTTCCTCGGTGCCCAGATCGGCCACGAAATGGTACGACGGGGCGAACGTTGATTCGCGCGTCGCGGTTTGCAGGACGTGGCCCTGAAACGGCGTGGCATGGTTGCCCGCCATGGGAAACCGCCGGCTGTTGAAGCCCAGCATGTGCCCGACCTGATGCCCGCCGAAGAAGCGGTCGGTGAAGTGGAAATTGTTGACTTCCGACCAGGGCCGATCCTGGCCGTCGGCCATTGTTTCTTCCAGGCGGCCAGCGGCGCGGCGCACGATGTCGGCCAGGTCCCGCGACCGCCACCAGGCAGCAGCGGGGTCGAGCAGCAAGCGGTCGGCCGCGGTCAGGACCATGATCGAGAAGCCGGCTCGCGAGCAGAGATACAACATCCGCCGCCAGCCGATCCCGCGGTCGTCGCCCAGCGCCTCCATCATCACGTAGCGGTAGAGCCGCTGAAACAGGGTCGCTTCGCGGCTGTCGGCTGCATAGCGGTGGTCCCAGCTCTCCAGCCGGCGGCGCAACGGCCCGTCGGGCAGGAGCGGCAACCAGATCGCCAGCATCTCGCGGGCCTGCACGCTGACCAGGTCGTACTGCAGTTGCTGCATCTGCTGGACCGTGGCCTGAGGCAACTCGGCCAGCCGCTCGCGGATCCGTCGCAGCCGGTAGTCGGGTTGCGGCTGAGTGACCAGCAGCGGCACGCCTGGCGGGTTCAGCTCCTCGTTGGCCGTCGCCACGTAGCCCGTCGGCGGATCGTACACGCGCGGCAGCCGCTCCGACGGCAACCAGCCCCGCCAATGGCAATCCGCTTGCCAGGCGGGTATCGGCGTCACTCCGTTGTAGCCGCCGCCGCGCAGCGGGAACCGGCCGCTGCCCTGCAATCCGATGTGCCCCTCCCGGTCGGCGAACACCCAGCACAGCGTCGGCTGTTCGCAGTCCCGCACCAGGTCCATCGCTTGCGACGCATTGCGGGCGGCGATCACCGACAGCCAGGTTCCAATCGCCCGCCCGTTCCCTTCGTGGCTCCCGGTCCAGGCCAACGACAAATGGTATCCCGCCCCGACCTGATCCGGACAACTCTCCAGCGTGCCCTGGTCGTTCTCCAGCACGCGCAGCGTTTCCACGGCGCCGCCCTTGCGCCGCAGCAGCTCGGTGCGCTGCCGGAAGTCGTGCCAGGAGTCGCCGCGGCGATACTGCCAGCCCGCCGTGCCTCCGGGACGGCAGTCCTCGATGAAATAATCGACCGTGTCGCCCTTCATGTAGGTCACGCCCCAAGCCAGCCGCGAGGTGCGGGCCACGGCGAACAGCGGGCAGCCGGGCAGTGAAGCGCCGAGCACGTAATCGTCGCCCCACCGCAACACGGCCTCGTACCAGATCGCCGGCAAGCGGTTGATCTCCAGGTGCGGGTCGGAGGCCAACAGCGCCGAACCGGAAGCGCTGCGCTGGGGAGCCACCGCCCAGGCATTGCTGCCCGCCAGACGCGGCAGGTCGATCAACAGCTCCAAGGCATCGTCCGACAAGCGATTGGCCATCCGCACTTGCCGCAGTAGATCGAAATCCACGCCATCCAGCCTGCTGCCGAACAGCTCGCGCAGCGCCCCGTCGTCCACTCCCGAGTGAATCAGCTCCAGCAACAGCCGTTCGTTCTGCATCTGGCCGATGGCCAGTCCGCCGAAGCTGAGCAGCTTGCCGATCAGCAGAATCGAGGCCGGATCCCAGTCGCGGACTTCGAAGCCCGTGGCCCACATCGGCAACGTGCGCCCCGATCCACGCAAAGCGTCGTTCACGCCGTCGCAGTAGACCGAAAGCTGCTGGAGCGTGTACGAATCCAGCCGGGCAAGTTCCTGCTGCAGGTCGCAGTGCAACCCGACGCGGCGGAAGAAAGCGTCGGTCTCGAGCAGCTCGGCTTGATCGGCGATCTCCTCCGCCGCACGCCCGGCGGCAACGCTACGAGCGAACAGCAGTTGCGTGCCGCGGTCCAGCGCGTGCAGGTATCCCAGACCGTAGAGCGCGTCGAGCCAGTCAGGGGCGCTGACGTGCGGCACGCCGTGCTCGTCACGGGCCACGGTGAACTTGCGGCGCAGGTGGCGAAGTCGCTGTGGTTTCATGGCTGGTCCAAGGTTCCCAGGAGTGTCTCAATTGTCGCCAATTCTCGCTCCCGAAGTATTCTGATCCTTCTGGCTTCCTCCCCGCTTCGGGGTCGTGCCGCTTGTAAGTTGTTTTGCCGAGGGAATCGAGCGCGACAACCGAGCGAAACTCGGACGGCCTCCGCTTCGGCGAGCACTCCCCCTTGATATCCCTCTGGCCCCCTCCCCGGCTTCCGGGGAGGGGGCCAGAGGGAGTCAGGTTGCTTCCTCGTCGCCTGTGTGCATGATGAACAGCTTGAGGTTGCTTGGATACCCGATGCACCTGCGGAATTGGAACTGATTTACGCAGCTTCAAGACTGCTAGATTTCGGTAACTTGTTTCTGGTGCTGAAGATTGCAAATTGAAGATTGAAGATTGATAACTGACCACCAAGAAGACACACGCACCGTGAGTGGTTCCGCCTTGCGACGCCGGCGGCTGCTGACGGGGCTGGCATTCGTCAGTCCCTGGCTGCTGGGCTTCGCGTTGCTGGTGGCCTGGCCGTTCGCGGCGTCGTTGTACTGGAGCTTCTGCGAGTACGATCTGCTGACGCCGCCGCGGCTGGTGGGCACCAGAAACTACCAGCGGATCGTGCGGGAGGTCGGCGGCGGCGGGCCGCTGGGCCAGGCCCTGTGGAACACGGCCTACTATGCCCTGGTCTCGGTCCCCCTGTCGATCGCCCTGGGCATCGGGCTGGCGACCATGTTGTCCTGGAAGGTCCGCGGGCAGGCGGTTTACCGCGCGCTGTTCTTCCTGCCCTCGGTGGTGCCCGTCGTGGCCTCGTCGGTGCTCTGGATCTGGCTGCTCGATCCCCGCAGCGGGCTGGTCAATCGCGGTTTGAACTTGCTGGGTCTGCCCGCTCAGAACTGGTTCAAGGGTCCGACCGAGGCGCTGGCGCCGCCCGGCTGGCTGGAATTCGGCTCCAAGGACGCACTGGTCTTGATGAGTCTTTGGGGCGTGGGAAACTTCATGCTGATCTACCTGGCCGCGCTGGGCGAGATTCCCCGGCAACTGCACGAGGCGGCCGCGCTGGACGGGGCCGGCCGCTGGCAGCGGTTCCGGCACGTGTCGTTGCCGATGCTGACGCCCGTCATCTTTTTTAACCTCGTCATGGGGCTGATCCAGTCGTTTCAGGCATTCACGCAGGTGTACCTGGTCAGCGAAGGCACGGGCGAACCGGCCGGCGCCACGATGCTGCTGTCGTTGCGGCTGTTTCTGACGGCGTTTCAAGACCTGGAGATGGGCTACGCCTCGGCGATCGCCTGGCTGCTGTTCGTGGTTCTGTTGCTGGCCACGGCCGCGCTGTTTCGCAGCTCCCGGCATTGGGTCCACTATTCGGGAGGCGGGCGATGAACGGCTGGCGGTGGGCGATCGCCGCCGCGCTGTTGCTGGCGGCCGCGGGTTGGTTGGCCGCGCTGCCCGACGCTCAGGACGCGGCCCA
>JAGFJK010000156.1 GCA_024102795.1 Pirellulaceae bacterium | reverse complement strand
CGCCAAAACCTGGAATGCGGTTCCGACGCGGCAGAAATCAAAAAATCGAATCCGCGCGCCCTGCGCGGCTATCGACGCTGCGCGCACCGGCGGAAAAAACCGGAAAAAGTGCGGAAGTGCCATTCGTACCTGACACCTTTTAGCGCAACTCGTTCAAGGGGTCGTCCGGGTCAAAACGAAGGCTGTCCAGTCCGTCGGGCTGGTTGATTCTTAACTGGCGCTGCTGGTGCAGCCGGTTCAGCGCGTCCTGAACCTCCGGGCTCAGTTTGATATTGGCCTGCTCTCCAAACAGTTGCAGGATCGATCCGGGCGTCGCCTGCAATCCGCTCAGCTTGTTCGCCAGCGCCGCTCGTGCCGCGGGGTCCGTGACCTTGCTGGTCAAGGTATTGGCGAGCGCGAATTCGATTTCAAATACGGCCTCCTCGATCTCCAACAAGCCTTGCGGCGTGTTCAAGTCGAATGACGGTCCCGCGTCGTCAATCACGGCGGCGGGCGGGTTGCCGCGTCCCGTCCGATTCGCGACGTCTTGCGCGATCTCCTGCTTGACCCCGCGATTGTGTAGACGGTTGAGTGCGCGCTGGCCTTGCTGAGGGTTGCCATTACCGGCGGCATTCCGCAGCAGGATCCGATCCACGGCCTCCTGACCCACTTGCTTGTTGCCACCACCAGCCGCTTCCAGGAAGTTGTCCAGACTGGGTGGCAGGTCATCCGCGATGAACGCGGCCGCGTCGATGTTCTGTCCCACCTTGTTGAACAATTTGGAGAATGGGCCGGCGGCGACCTTCACCGCCACGAACGCGCCGGAGGCGAACAAGATCTGATTCCAGACGTTCATCCCCGCGGCGTGCGGGTCGGCGCGGAACTGGTTGAACAGATCCACGCCGAACTCTCCCTGTTTGCCGAGCTGGGCGAGCCCGATCAGCTCCACGCTGGCCTTGCTGAAATTGGCCGGCGCCACGATCCCCTGGCTGCGACCAAAGAAGAAGCCGAACACGTTACGCACCTTGGCCAGCAGGCCCGGCGCCTTGGCCGCGGCCGCCACATTCGTGCCTGGGACCAGGAACAAGCCGACGTTGGCCGTCAGTTCGCCCGCGCCGCGCGACAGCGAGTTGTGCGATTGCTTCAAGGATTCGTTCCGCGCGCCGAGCACGGCTTGCTCCACGTTGCCGAACACGCCGAAGCTCAGAGCGTCCAGCACGCCGGCCGCGAAGTTGTTCTTCAAGTCCCGTGTCGCGTCGAACTGGTTCAACAAGAACCCCAGTCCGGGCGGCGAGCCCACCAGCAGACTGTCGCCGACGATGTTCTGAAAGTTGCGAGTCAGCGCCTCGCCTCGCTCCGGGTCCAATCGCCCGACGATACCTCCCTCGGCACCGAACTCCTTCAGCTTGTTGTTGGCCACCTGCCCCAGCGCGAACAGTGGATTCGACGCGAAGCTGACAAGTTGCGTGACGCGCGCAAGGTCCTCTTGCGACGGCGCCAACCCGTTGGGATCGCTGCGATTGACCGGATCGCTCGCGGCGTAACGGAACAGGTTGGCATCACCTCCCGACAGCCCCGCCGGGTCCTCGCGCGTGAACCGCCCGGTGGCCGGATCGTAGTAACGGTTTCGCAAGTAATAGAAGCCGGTCTCCATGTCCAGTTCGCGCCCCGCGTACGTGAACATCTGGCCGATCGCCGCATTGGACTCGCCGGTAATCCGGCCAAAACCGTCGTACGTCAGGTGGTTGACCACCTGGCCGTTGGCATCCACCAGGTCACGGACCGTGTTGAGTTGATCCTGCAGCGGCCAGACCACGCCGCCAGCCGTTTCCTCGGCAAACACCTGATCGACCACGGGGCCGGACAATACCTGCCGCGTCACGTTCCCCTGACCGTCCAGCACCAGCGCTATCTCGGCTCCGTCCCAGACATAACGAGTCACCTCGGCGGGTACCGGACCGGCACCATCCGGATCCACGGACTTGCCGATCCGCCGGTTGGTCATGTCGTACGCGTAATCGGCCGTCAGCGTCACATTGCTCGCGGCATCCAATTGCCTGACGCCGATCAGCCGATTGCGATGATCGTATTCCAGCACCAGCGACTCGCCAGTCACTGGACCATCGCGCCGAATGAGATTCCCCTCGGCGTCGTACGAGTAATTGAACTGGCTGTCGGCCAGCAATTGGTTGGCGGGACCGACCTGCGCGCCATCGCTGATTCGATTCCCGGCATGGTCGTAGGCGAATTGCTCGGAAGCCTGGAAACTGTGATCGGCCGCCGTCAGCCGCAGCGCCTGGTCGTATTCGTACAGCGTGTCGCCGTCCACGGAATTCGCCGCGATGATTTGCCCGGAGCGGTCGCGGGTCAATGTCAGCATGTTGATCGGCGTGCCGTTGCCCGCCTGGTGTTCGATCGACGCCAACCGGCCCGCGGCGTCATGCGAGTGCGTCGTGCGAGCCACGGCTTGCGTACCACCCAGATCGGAGAATCGGTGCAACTGCGTCAGTTGTCCGGCCCCGTTGTAGACCAGGTCGACGCGCTTGTCCGACAGCGCCGGTCCCGCCTGCGTCACCCGAACCACCGCGCCCCGCAGGTCTCGTGTGTAGTCGGCCGCGGCGGCCAGTTGTCCCGCGATGGTCTGAGTCACTCGTTCCACGCGCCCGCTCGCGTCGTACTCGTACGCCCATCCCACCTCCGGAACGCCCGCGGTTCCCGCGTTGCTGACCGTCAGCAGTTCGCCGGCGTCGGACCATGTCTGCGCGTACGTGGTGTCGGGGTCGGATGTGCCGATCAACTGTCCGGCGGCATCGTATTGCAGGGTGATCTCGCGGACCGGATTGGCGTTTCCGGGTGAGAACCACTGTTCCAGGATGCCCCGATTGAGCGCGTCGTAATGGAACACGATCGAGCGCCCCAGGCGGTCGGTTTCCTGAACGGGATTGCCGGCCGCGTCGTATTGTCGAGTAGTCTGGTTTCCCAGGGCGTCGATCTTCGTGATCAGCCGATTCAGCGCGTCGTAATGGTACTGCGTTTCATTGCCCGCGCCGTCGATCAATCGAACGCGATTGCCCACGGTGTCGTACTGCTGTTGCGTGACGCCTCCCGCGCCGTCGATCGTGCGGATCGGGCGTCGCAGCGCGTCGTGCTCGAATCGCGTGACTCGTCCCTCGGCGTCCTCGGTCTCCACCAGGTTGCCGGCGGCGTCAAAGCGTTGCAAACTGACTTCGCCGGCTGGGTCGGTGGTTCGCGTCAGATGCCCTCGCCCATCGTATGCAAAGCTGGTGCGCCGCCCCAGCGCATCCGTGGACGAAATCAACTGCCCGGCGGCGTCGTACTGCAGCGTCATCTGGCCGCCCTGGGGATCCGTGCCTCCCAGCGAGCGGTTCAGCAAGTCGTAGTTCGTGGCGATCACACCCCCGGCCGGATCAATCGATTGGACCATGTTGCCCACGGCGTCGTACACAAACCGTCCCGTTCGACCGAGCGGATCGGTAATCTCGGTCTGCCGGTTCAAGGCGTCGTAGGTTCGACCGGTTGTTCGTCCGAGCGGATCGGTCGTGGCGACCACGTTTCCAGCGGCGTCGTACACCGTGATCACGGTGCCACCCAGCGCGTCCTCGACGGTTGCCCGCCGATTCAGCGCATCGTACGTCACTTCCGTCGAGTGTCCCAACGGATTCGTGGTGAAGCGCAGATTGCCCGCCGCGTCGTATTCCAGCGAGCGGGCGCCGCCCAGCGGATCGATGACGCGGACAACTCGGTTCAGTTCGTCGTATTCGCGGCGAGTGATCCGTCCCAGCGCGTCCGTCCGCTGGAGTTCGTTGCCCGCTCCGTCGTATTCGAACTGCGTGACGCCACCCAGGGCGTCGATCACCCGCACCTGCAGATTCCGCTCGTCATGGAACAGTTGCGTCGCATGGCCGAGCGGATCGATCAGCTCGATCACATTGCCAACCGCGTCGTGGCGAATCCGTTCTCGACCGCCGTCGGCGTCGGTCGTGGCCACCTGGCGGTTCAGAGCATCGTATTCGGCCGTCGTGCGGCGTCCAAGCGGATCGACGATGGCGGTTCGATTGCCGGCCGCGTCGTATTCGAATCGCGTGATGCCACCCGCCGCGTCCCTGGCTTCCACTCGCCGCCCCAAGCCATCGAAGGCGAACGTGGCCGTGCGTCCCAGCGCGTCGGTGAAGGAAGTCAGTTCCCCCACGGCGTTGTACTGATTGATCTCGACGCCGCCCAGCGGATCGGTGGTCGTGAGCAATCGGCCCAGAGCGTCATAGGCAAGAGTGGTGGTGTTGCCGCGAGGGTCGGTCTGCGAGATCAGGTTGCCGACCGCGTCGTACGCAAAAGATTCCATCCCGCCGAGCGCGTCCATCGAACGGACCAGTCGGTTCAGATTGTCAAACGTGTTCTGCGTGACATTGCCGAGCGGGTCGACGTGGCGCACGGGGTTGTTCACCAGGTCGTAAGCCACTCGCGTGGAATTCCCCAGCGGGTCGGTTTCCAGAACGTGTTGGCCAAGTTCATTGAAGGCGTATCGCGTCGTGAAGCCTCGCTCGTCGGTTCGAGCGACCGCGCGGTCGGCCAGGTCGTAGGCCGTTCGCTGCACGAAGCCCGCCGCGTCAATCACGGCCGTCAGCCGATTCCGACCATCGTGGACCAGTTGGGACACGCGGCCCAGTGGATCCTCGACCGCCACCAGGTTGTCGTCGGCGTCATAGCGATTGACCGTGCTCCGACCCGCCGCGTCGATCTGTCGAGTCTGCCGATTGCGGCCGTCGTATTCGAACCGCATGACGCGCCCCAGCGGGTCGGATTGTTGGACCAGGTTGCCCACGCCGTCGTAGGCAAAGCGTTGCTCGCCCCCCAGCGCATCGATCACCCGTATCTGCCGGTCGAGCGGGTCGTACTCGGATCGCAACTGCCGTCCCAGCGCGTCGGTGACCAGCGTGACGTTCCCATGTTCGTCGTATTCGAACAGCGTCTCGTTGCCCAGCGGATCACGCGTCAGAATCAGTTGGTTCATGACGTCGTACACCAGTTCATCCCGCTGCCCGTTCTCGTCGATCATGGCGATCAGGTTGCCGGCGGCGTCGTACTCGAACCGCTGCTCGGCCTCGTCCGGCGTCCCTTCGGCCAGCACCGTGCGCACGCGCCTCCCTTGCGCGTCGTGAAAGTGTCTCGTGATGCGTCCCAGCGGATCCGTCTCCGTTTCCAGCAGACCTCGCGGCGTGTAGGTGAGGCGGCGCACGGCGTCGTTCTGTTCGATACCATCGTCCACTTGCCCGACCACGGTCCGCTGCGTCAACCGATTGCCGTTGGCGGGGTCGATCTCGTACAGAATGGTTTCGCCCAGGCCGTTGGTGTACCGCACGATCTGGCTGAACGACGTCTCCCATTCGGTCACCTGGGCACAGGGACCGTCGCCGCAACCGGTGCCCGCCCGCTGCTGGGCGGCGTTGCTGAACAGCAGGTGGATGTCCGCCGGCGAACCCTCGGCAATCAGGTTCGCCGCCGCCAGATCGTCGTCTCCGTCGCGGTCCAGATCGACGGCGACCAGCGCCAACGGACTGAAGCCCGCGAAGAATCGTTCCTCGGGCGCGAACGTCCCATCGCCCCGGCCACGCAGTATCGAGACGGAACCTGAGTTCGGGCCGGTCAGCGCCGCGTCAAGCAGGCCATCCAGGTCAAAGTCCCGCACGATCAATTCGCCACCCGTGCCGATGCTGACAGCCGCAGAGGAGGCCGCTCGGAACAAAGTCGCGGTTCCGAACCCGCCGGCACCGTCGCCCAGGAAGACGGCCAGCGCTCGCGGCAACTCGAACTGCGCCGTCCCGACCGATCCCAACAAGTCAAGCGCTCCGTCGCCATTGACGTCCGCCAGCTCGATTGCCTGGGGATTCAGGGACGTGGCGCCGGCGAACGACTGCGCGAAGGTTCCATCGCCCTGACCAAGCAGAACGAGCAGTCGGTCCGAGGCCACGGCCAGGTCGCGGATTCCATCGCCATTCACGTCGCCCGCGGTCAGATCCCGCAGCGCACTGTTGTTGGGCAACGCGGCGGCCGCCTGCAACGCGCCAAACAGACCGTCTCCGGAACCGGCGGCGAATCCCAGTCCGGAGCTGGTCAGATTCGTCACGACGTCGGGCAGGTCGTCACCGTTGAAGTCGTCGATGACCAGCATTTGCGCGCCGGGCACGCCCGTGTTGAGCGTGCTGGCGATCAGGCCTCCCAGCGCGCCGTTGCCGTCGCCCAGCGCCGCATGCACCATATTGAGTCGCTGTACGACGACGTCCGGATTGCCGTCCAGATTCACGTCCGCGATCCGCGTCGCGCCCACGACGGGAATCTCGGTGGCGGCCACAAACGCCGTGCCGCCTTGACCCAGGAACAGCGCGGTGGCCGCCTGCGGAACGTTCGCCGTATTGCCCACGACCAGGTCCGGCAGGCCATCGCGATTGAAATCGTCGCTGGCCAGCGGGACGCCGTCGCGATCGACGCCTTGCGTCGAAGCGAACGTTGGCGGTTGCTGGAACGTGCCGTCACCAGTGCCCAGGAAGTAGCCCACGCTCTGGCCCTGCACGTCAACGCTGACCAGGTCCAGGCTGCCGTCCTGGTTCAAGTCGCCCAGCGCCATCGCCGACGGGCGGTTGCCGACGCGCAAGGTGGTCGGAGTGGAAAAGTCGCCGCCTCCCTGGTTCCGCAGCAACTGCACTCCCCCCTCGTGCAGCACCAGCGCGTCTGGCAGTCCGTCGCCGTTCAAGTCGTTCAGTTGCATCGTCCGCGGCGCGGCCACATTCGCGTCGCCGGGGTTCGTCAAGGGAAAGTCCGCGCGATCGAAGCCGCCAACGCCATCATTGCGAAACACCAGCATGACGCGCCCGGTAAGCGCGGCCACGACATCGTTCGATCCGTTGCCGTCCACATCGGTGACCGCCACCGCCCGCACTTCCGCTCCCGCTGGCGTCGTTGTATCCAGCAGCACGGGCGCGGCGAACGTACCGTCTCCGTTGCCCAGGACAAGCGAAACGGCACTGCCCGCGAACAACGACGACACCAGATCCAGGAAACCATCTCCGTTGATGTCCCCCACGTCAAACTGACTGTTGTTGGGCGTACCACCGATCGCCACATTCTGGCCGGCGGCGAACGTGCCGTCGCCATTTCCCAGCAGCATGCGAATGCCATTGGGGCCAGCCGACGTAACCAGGTCGGCCACTCCATCTCGATTGAAGTCCGCCACGCGCAGCATCGGCGCCGCATTGCTGTCCAGCGTGCTCACCTGGTTGGGAAAGCCGCCCGCGCCATCGTTCAGTCGGACGGATACGCGACGATCGACGCCGTTGGAGCTGGTGGCGGCCACCAGATCCAAGGCCCCGTCGCCATTCACGTCGGCCAGTGTGACGGCCGACACGTTGAAGCCCACGTCCACTCGCAGCGGCTGGGCGAACCTCCCCAAGCCTTGTCCCAGGAACAGCCACAACGACCCGCGGAACTCGATTGCCACGCGAGCCACGTTGGTCATGCCCACGACGTCCTCGAACCCGTCGCCGTTCAGATCACCCACGGCCACCGGTTGAACGCCCGTCGTCGTCTCGTTCATTTGCAGCATGGGTAAGGGAAACAGACCCAGCGATTGGTTCGCGGCCGCGCGCGACTCGGCATCATCCATGCGAGTCACGTTCCCCAGGACGTCGTATTCATAACGAGTCACATTGCCGCGGCCGTCGGTCACCGTCAGGGGCAGGTTCTGTTCGTTGCGGGTGACCGATGGCAAAGGGCCTTCTTCGTCAAACTCGCGCACGATCTGGCCAAACTGGTCCAGTTCCGCGAACGTCGCTCGCCCGTTCTCGTCGATCGTGGTCACAATCGCCTGTTCCACCACGACCGCGGCTTGGGGCGGATTGTCTGGGTTGGTTGTCGCCCCGACTGGGAGCAACCCGTCGGTTTGCGGCGGAGCGAACCTTGGTCGCGTGCCATCCTTCTTGATCGCCTCGAGCACTCGACCATGAAAGCCATAAACGGCCTCTTCGCGATTTCCGCGCTTGTCCACTTCGGCCACCAGATGATGCCGCGCGTCGTACTCGAATCGTCGCTCCGTGCCGTCGGGATCGGTGATTCCCACCAGGTCACCGTTGACGTGCCGCAGCCGGGTGATCCGGCCGGCCGGATCTTGAACCTCGGACAGGCGACCGCCCGCATAGGTCAGCGTGGTGGTCAGCCCGACGGGATCGGTGATCGCGGTCAAGCGGCCTGCACCATCATACTGGTACGTCGTGGCATTGCCGTGGCGATCGGTTTCGGACAACAACCGGCCTTGCGCGTCGAAGGCGAAGACCGTTTGTTCCTTGGTCGTCCGGAGAAACGTTCCGTCGGCCAGGCGCTCGAGCCGAGTAAACTCGCCCGGCGGCGAAGTGAATTGTTGAGGCTGCCCGGGTGGAGCGATCTGATCGGCGGAAAACAGCAGTTCCGTGCCGTCGCCGTCGACCAGCAGGATCGATCCATCGTCCGGATTCGGTACCAACTGGTGCAGGCCCTTGATACCCCAACCGGCTCCGAAGGGACTGAGCACCGAGTTAACGTGAACAACCGGTATGGTTCGCGTAACGTTCAACCGTCCGTTGCCGGGCCCGCCTTGCGCGCGGACCACGCCCACTCGCGTCAGCACGTTGTACACGCCCGATTCGTGGGCGGACAGATCGAACTGCAGCGACACGTCCACGGTGTTCAGCCCCAGCGGCACCTGCCAGAAGTGAAAGCCAAAGTCGCCGGAGATGCCGATCGTGTTCTGGGGATCGAAAAACCCCGGCACGATGAAGTTCAAGTCGCCACGGCGAACTCGCGCATTCATCAGCAGTTGGTCGCCGAGCGTGCCTTGCAGGTTGCTGATCGTGCGATGCACGATATGCCGCGGATCGGCCCGCAGCGAATCGTACCACAGACTGATCTGGCGAGTCTGTCCCAGCGACTCGTAAGTGACCAACGAGTGCGATTCGATCAGCGCGCCGCTATGCGCCTCGACGTCCGACGTCGCCTCGCGTTTGGCCGCCCAGTTGTTTGCTCCGTTGTCGATATTGCGTTGCCCACCGGCGTTGAAGTTGGCCACCTCGTTCAATCGTGGACTGAAAAAGTGCCAACTGCTGTTCAGCACTCCGCCCTCGATGGTTGCGATAGCCGAGCCATCGGGAGTGACCTGGCCGCGGCCCACGTTGTCGAACTGCCCGGTGACGGGGTTGATCGAGAACAGGTCGAACTGCTCGCCCGCCGGGAAACCCGCTCGATTCGGCAACGTCAGCGGCGCGGGCTGCGTGAACACCATCTCGCCCGGCTGAATCGTCACCACGGCGTCCACGAACACGTCGTCGGGCAAGGCGGCGGGCGTCAGATCAGGCGGCACTTCCGTGATGCTCAGCACGCCCGTGAACGGCTGGCTCTGCTGGTCCAGCAGCGTGCCGGCCGCGACGAACACCGAGGCCATCTCGCCCGGAGCGATCTGCTGCTCGACCAGCGTGTCCGCCCCCGGATCGATCGTGGAACCGCCGGCCACATCCAGCGGCGGCAGGTAGATTGGCCGAGCGATGACGTTATTGACTCCCGCAAACTCCGGGCGACCGAACATCAACTCCAGCTTCTCGGCCACGAAGGGAAACACGATCGGCTGGCCCATCGGATTCGGATCGACGAAGTCCTCGCCATGGATCTGCATCGTGTCGCTGGGCAATGCGCCGGGCGTTTCGAGCAGGAACGAGCCATCCGCGCCGGTCAGCGTGACCAGGTCGCCGATGTTCACGCGGATGCCTGGAATCGGCTGCCGGCTGGTATCCAGCACCAGGCCCGAAACGCGAGTCGTGGTCATCGGATCCGCCACGACTTCCAGGTTGAACGTCCGCACGGTCTCGGCGGCGCCATCCATCGCGGCCACGTCAAACTGAAACGTTCCCACTTCGTCCGGCGCGGGCCGCACCACCAGCGCGCCCGAACCGTTCAGCTCCATCGTGGGCAGCGGACCGAGTGGCCGTAGCGAGAAGGTGACCAGGTCGCCGTCCGCGTCGCTGGCGGTCAAGGAGACTTCCAGCACGTCGCCGGGAGTGGTCGACAAGTCCGCCGGCGGGTCGAACATGGGAGCTTGATTCGGCTGACCGGCCAGGACAGTGGGAGTCAGTTGAAACGCGAGCCCCGCGGGGTTGTCGATTCGCAGGTTGATGCGATCCGAATACTGGCCCTGCCCCAGCCCGCCGGGGGCGATCGCCGGAGCGAAACTTACATACGCATCGCCGTTCGCCGTGACGCCGCTGGCGTTGGCCACGCTGACGCCGGCGGGCAGATCCGGCAAGACCACGGCAAGCTGGCGGCCAGCGTTCGATTGCGTGTTGCGCAACCGCAGTTCGGCGGAGTAGTCGCCCGTGCCGCTTTCAAAACGAACATTCTCCAGCAGCACGTTGATGGTGGAGTTCTCAGTCAGAGCGTCCACGTCCAGCGCTTCGCCGGGCGACTGCGACAGCGGATCGCTCAACAGGCGCGAGGCGGGCGTCCGGTCGGGATCGACCGCATTGGCTAGCGGGCGCACGCGGACCTGCGTGCCTCCGTCCAGATCGTGACTCAATAGTTGCAGTCGCAAGCTGGCCGTGTCGCGGTCGCTGACTTGCGACAGATCGATCTCCACGACGCTGCCGTTCCAGCGGACCAGGCCGGGGATGAAATTCGCGCCGTCGGCCGTTAGCGTGAACAGGGGCGAACCGTCGGGGCCCAGGTCCAGCAGGGTCATGTCGGGTGAGTCGGCGTCGACCAGGTAGATGGCCAATTGGTCCCGCGACACGGTCGAGTCGCCGCTGGTGTCGAACCGGGCGTCGACTTCCAGCGAGTAGATCCGCGTACCGGAGGGCTGGCCGACCGTGATGGTAATGGCCGCCTCGTCGGCCAGGCGAGTGCCTTCGGCCAGGCGGTAGGGCACGGCGACGCCGTTGTTCAAGGCGTTGATCACCACCAGCACATCGACCGGCGCGATCATCTGGTCGCCAGTTACATCGAGAAACGTCGCGTCCGCGGGTCGTTCCGCGGGCAAAGGCCGCGCGCCCAGCACGTTCAAGTCATTGATCAGGCCCAGTGCGTCATTGGGCGCGACCAGGCCATCGCCGGAGGTATCCAGCGAGTTGACTGGATTGCGCCAGGCGACGGTCAGCAGCCGCCGATCCTCCAGACACTCGAATCTGGGTCGGCGAGAACGAGGGGACTTCGGGCCATGGCCCCCTTTTGGCCGCCGGGCGGCGCGAGTGGGACGTGAGGCGACGTGAAAAGGGCGTGGCCGGCGGGTCATGGCTGGTGTCCTGGGGGTCGGTGGCCAAGGGCGATGCCCGCGCTGGCGCTGCACGGCACCTCGCGGCGCGCCACCCAAAAGACCACCTATGTCTGGTGCTTTGGATCAGGTGTTTCATGGGGCGCCATCGGGTGTTACCCTGATGCACAACTGTTCGGTGTCCGCGTCCCGCGCGTCGGCGCGCGGGGCGCGATCCGATCCGATTCGATTCGGGGAACGGGCACGGTTGTCGCCATGCGTCACGGTCGACCGTATGTCCTGGCAGTCGCCGGTCTGGTTTGGCTGGCGTGGGCCGCGCAGCGAACCGTCTTGTCGGGAGGTGCTGCCAGCCTGTTCGCCCGTGATATTGCCCTGGGCCAGGATGGGACCTCGGAGACTCGCTCGAGCTTGCCCCGCGATGGAATGACCGAGCCCTTGCCGATCCTGTTGGCGGGGCAGCATCGCCTTTGGGGAGAGGACGACTTGCGATTCGCGCGCCGGGACTGGGACGACAGCCACTGGCCAACCGTTCGCGTGCCGGCCGGAGCGCAAGGCCAGGGTGTGTCCGCGCGCGGGATCGTGGTCTGGTATCGCTTGCGGTTCCGGGTCCCGGAAGCCTTGCGAGCGGCCGATTTGGGCGTGGATCTGGGAATTGTATCGCGGGCCGACGAGACCTACTTGAATGGCATGCGGATCGGAGGCCATGGCCGAATCGCGGGCCAGGATGGACTTCCCTCGGCTTTCCCGCCGCCGATCCACCGAGTGTATCGTCTGCCGCGCGAGCATCTGCGTTACGGCCAGTGGAACGTCCTGGCGATTCGCGTGTCCGGACTGTTCGGCGATCAAGGCATTCTGGGCGACTCGCCGCGCATCGATCATTTCCTCGCGTTGGAACGAGCCCGCTTGCGAGGCGAGCAGTGGTCGTGGGCGGCCGAGTCGTTCTTGATGGGCATCGATGCGATGACGCTGGTATTCTGCCTCTTCATGTTCGTGACGGGAATCCGGGATCGAGAACTGATCTGGTTCGGAATTACCGTGTTGGCGTATACGCTGGCGGGTGGATTCGAGGAACGCATCCCGTATGCGTTGGGCCTGTTGACGCCAGTCACGCAAACGTTGGCCTTCCTGTGTGGAAGTTGCGCCGTGGCGGCGCTGGTTCAGTTCTTCGCGGACGCGCTGGGGCTGAGGGTCGGGCGTGCCGTGCATTGTCTGCAAGGCTTGACGATCGCCACGGGCCTGTTGAGCTGCCTGTTGTTCTGGACCGGACCGCCGCGGACGCACGCGCTTGCGCAATCGGCGTGGCTGCTATGCTGGGCCGTGTCGGGGGTCCTGTTGATCGGGTTGACCGGAAGAGGGATCTGGCGTCGAGTGCCGGAGGCCTGGCCGCTGGCCATCGGCCTGGGGCTGATTGTGGCCGGAACCTGGCACGCGACCCTGTTTCCGCATTCCCCGGGCGCCGTGTTGCTGGGTGTGCGCGAGTTTGAGTTCGTCGTCCGAGGCTTTCTGATCTGTTGTGCATTCGCGGTGGTTCAGAGATACGCCCGCGCTCGAACGCAACTGGCGCACGCCAACGGCCGCCTGCGTGATGCTCACGAAGAGGAACGCCGGCGCTTGTCGCGCGAGTTGCACGACGGCCTGGGACAAAGCTTGAACGCCCTGAAGCTGCGTATCGACATGCTGGCCGGCGATGGAGTGGCGACGCGGGAAGCACTGACGGATCTGAGCGAGGAAGTGCGCGGCGCGATCAGCGAGACGCGGCAGATAGCCCATGACCTGCGGCCCGCGATGCTGCAACAGTCCGGGCTGGTCGAGACATTGCGGTGCTACGCCAAGCGACTCGAGAAGCGTTCATCCGTGGTCATCACGGTGACCTCGACCGGCGGCTTGAACATCCCCCTGCATGTGCAGGATCACCTCTATCGCATCTGCCAGGAGGCGATTTGCAACGCGCTGCGACACGCCGCGGCTCGGCGAGTGACCATCGATCTGCGACAGGATGATGGCCGAGTGACGGTTGTTGTCGAGGATGACGGCCGCGGTCTGGCGCTGGAACATGTCGAGCAGCCCGCGAGCGGCATCGGACTGCGTTCGATCCGCGAACGGTGCGAACTGTTGCAGGGCGGCGTGCGGTTCCTGCATCCGGTCCAAGGAGGGACGCGGATGCTGGTGGAGATCCCCGTTTCGCCGTGACGCGCCAATCCAGCTTGGGCGCGGCCCGGCTGTGTTTCCACTCCCAATCCGGCCAGGACATCGTCATGCCGATCCGACTGCTGATTGCCGACGACCATGCCGTGTTTCGCCAGGGACTGGCGGCGCTGCTGGGCCAGGTGGAGGAGCTTGAATTGATCGGCCAGGCGGACGATGGCGAGCAGCTCTTGCGCGCCGTGCGGCTCGATCGGCCAGACATCGTGCTCACCGACCTGGAAATGCCGGGGCCCTCTCCCTTGACGCTGCTGGCCACGCTTCGGCAACTGGCGCCGACCACTCCGATCATCGTGCTCACGATGCACAAGCAACCGAGTCAAGCCAGTCAGGTTATCGAGTTGGGAGTGGACGGCTACGTCGTGAAGGAAGACGCATTCCAGCAGGTCGTGGACGCCGTGTTCGCGGTGGCGAGCGGCAAGCGATATGTCAGTCCGGGCGTGGCCGCCGATATCGTGGCATGGCATCAACAACGCGGCGCCGCCGCGACCCAACCTGGTCTCTCGGCGCGGGAACTGGAAGTTCTGCGGGCCATCGCCGACGGCCACACCAACCGCCGCATCGCGTCGGAGCTGGGCATCAGCGTGAAGACTGTCGAGACGCATCGCGCGAGCTTGATGCGCAAGTTGAAAGTCCGCAGCGCGGCGGCGCTGGTGCGAGTGGCCATGGAGCGGGGATACCTGGGCGAAAGCTAGCCGACGGCGTCAAAGCCCCGACCCTCTCCTGGGCAGTCGCCGGGGACCGACTGCGATGCCAGCAGGAACTCGACGAACAACGCCGGGTCAGACCAGGTACCGCCAAGCAAGTGCATCGCTTCGACAACCACGGCGCTGGCCTTCGTTCATTCGAATCGTGAGTGTCGCATTCATGGCGCCGTTGTAACACGACTGTCTTACCAAGAGCAAATCGCCGGATTGCAGCCGTCCTCGCGACGGGCACCAGCCCGCCCTTTTTGGCCTACTGGAACGTCATCCTCAGCCGCAGCGGCTGGCCTTGACGCAGCAGATGGACCAGGACGGACTCGCCCTGGACGTAGTGCTGTCGCACGTGGGTCTGAAACTGATAGGCGTCCATTTCGAGCTGCTCGCCATCAAAGCCCAGAATGATGTCGTCCGCGCGGATGCCCGCGGCCTGGGCTTGCTGAGGCACCCGCTGCTGTTGCCGGAAGGCCAGTTGCTCAGGCTGCAGGCCGAGCGCCCGCTTTTCCTGGGGCGTCAAGTCCGGACCAAACAGGCGAGCGGACGCCAGCAGCTTCTGCATCGACGGCCGCCAACTGATATCGGTCCTCCGCCAGTCAGCGGGCAGCTCCAACTGGCTCGTCCGCCGCTGGCCGCCACGCTGCCAGGTGACCGCCAGCTTGCCGCTGGCCGGCGCTCGATCCAGGGCCCACTGGGCGTCGGCGAACGAATGAATCGGGACGTCGGCCAATTGGTGCAGTTCGTCGCCCGCGGCCAGTCCCGCGGCTGCGGCCGGCGAATCGGCGGCGACGGTCCGCACCACGTTGCCCCGATTCACCTCCAGCCCAATCCCCAGGTTGTCGGGCAGCGGAAAGCGATGCGCCAGATCGACCCGCCACTGGCCCGCGAGCTTCAGCCGGTTGTGCTGCGCCTCCTTGACCTGGTGGCAGTGAATGCAATGGCCGAAACTGCCCTCGGCGGTGAACTCGGAAACATACAGCGGCTCGCCGCCCGGCCGCGGCGCGAAACGCGGCTCGCGCGCACCGTGCTCCACCAGCACCCGCTGCATCGTGTGCCGCAAGCCGGCTAGCGACTGGCGGGTGTCGGGACCGGACGAGTCGCGGCCGCCGTAGCGGGCGTAAACCTGCTGGTCGGCATTCAGGAAGAACACCACAAACGTCAGGTCATAGTCGAAGTCGAACAACTTCAGGTTCGAGTGCTGAATCTGAGCCAGCCGCACGCGGACGAACTGGTCGGCCAGGTCCTTGATTTCCCTCAGACGGACAACCTGCCCGTCAAACTCCTCGCAGTCCCCTCACGGGACGCACCGTAGCACGACCATCAGCGGCTGGCGGCGATCGCGCGCCGTTTGCAAGGCGGCCTCGTAGTTCAACTGCCAGCCGTACTCAAGGGCTTCCTTCTGCCAGCCGGAGGCCTGAGCACGTGCGGTGGCCGCCGGCCAGCAAGCGGCGATCAATGTCAGCAATGCGGCCGCCACGGGGCAGACTGCGGTCAGCGGAAAACGGAGCGTCTTCATTGGGGACTCCAAGTATCTCTCCCAGTTGACAGGCCGGAGGCCGAGCACCACCGAAAGCTCAAATGGTCAGCCAGCGATCGCGGGCCGCCACGGGCCAGGCTCCGGCCAGGTGGCCGCCCACGACGACGTAGGCCTGCTTGTGTAGCGCCGACGTGGGGCAGATGTGCCGCGGAATGGCGATCAGCTCGTCGCCCGGTTGCAGTTGGTCGGCCTGCGACGTTTCCAGCACCAGATGCTCCTCGTTCTGCAGCACTTCGCGGGCGTCGGCCAGTTGCGGGAAGACCAGCCGCTGCCCGGCCGGCGGGTCCGAGGCACACGCCTTGTAGCCCAGGTCCAGCGTCACTCGCTGTGGTGTCGGGCGGCTGACCACTCGCGTCAGCAGCACGGCGGCGGGAGTGAACTGCAAGTCGGGAAAGATCCGGCCATAGCCCGCGTCGTGGAACACGCAGGTGCCGGGGCTGAGCTGCAAGGCGGGGTCTTCAATCCGGGCGAACACGGGAAACGAACCGGTGCCTCCGGCGACGATCCGCGGGACGGGCAGGCCGGCCGCGACCAGCCGATCGCGCAAGCTGGCCGCCGCCTGCCAGACCTGCATCACCGCCGCCGTTCGCTCGGCCAGGTCCACCTGGTGATTCTGGCCATCGTAGACGTGCAAGCCGCCTGGCGCCAGGCCGGGCGTGTCGGCCAGCAGCCGGTACAGCCGCTCGGCCCCCGCATCCGGCGCCACGCCCGTGCGATGCTGGCCCGTGTCGATATCCAGCAGGACATCGATCGTCCGCCGCCGCTGGTGCATCAACTGGCCCAGGGCCGCGATCGGCGCGGGGTGATCAGCGGTCACCGCCAGGGCGACGTGAGGAAACTTCTCCTGGAAGCGGGCGGCCCGTTCCAGGTTAGGGCCGACCAGGTTGTAGGCCAGCAGGATGTCGCGGACCCCCGCGTCCGCCAGCATTTCCGCCTCGGCCAGCGTAGCGCATTTATGCCGTGTGATGCCGCGTTGCAATTGCAACTGCACCACCTCGCGCATCTTGTGAGTCTTGCAATGCGGGCGCAGCCGGTCGGGCCCGCCCGCCACGCGCAGCATCTCGTCCAGGTTCCGTTCCACCAGGTCCTGAAACACGACCAGGGCGGGCGTCACAATCTGGCTGGTGTCGTCGATCGAGTAGGGCGAATGGTGGTCGGCAAGCGGCATGGCGGCAGGCTTTCCGGCGGGTGGCTTGGACCGGCTCCGGTCCCTGGCGGCGGAAAACCCGCATTGTAGCACAAGACGGCCGGGCGGCGATTGCCGGGCTTTGCCGTTGGACACGGCGTACGTCGCGGCGGCGCGGCCACCAAGTTCGATCCACGGGCAGCCGTCTGGGGCCGGAAAAAAGCTTGAACTTGCAGTCCCTCCCCGGCCGATGTCGATTACCAGGACGGTGCGGACCTGGAGCGCGTCGGCGGCAACTCATTCGCTCAGAGGCTGGGGCATCCTGCCGCGGTTCTGGTCCGTTCGGGAGCCCGGCCGCCGCCCGCTCGCGCCCAACTCCTCATGCCGACCCAGGGAAGGACCGGCCGCATGGACGCTGAGTCGACCGAATTCATCCGCAACCTGGCCAACGACATCATGGTCTGGGTCGGTTTCGGGACGATTGTCGGGCTGCTGGCCAAGGCGATCATGCCGGGCCGCGATCCGGGCGGAGCGATCGCCACGCTGGCGATGGGCATCGGCGGCACGATCATCGGCTGTGGCATTCTGTCGTTCTTTTATCAAGGCCAGCGGATCACGCCGATCAGCCCGCTGGGGACCGTGGTGGCGACGGCCGGGGCGTTCGTGATCCTGTTCTTCTACAAGTTGCTGTCGGGCTACTGGTTCGTGGAGGGCGAACGTCCGCGGCGCGTGCGGCGAACGTCCGCGGCCCCCCGGCGGCGGCGACGGTATGTGGCGGCCGACTACGAGGACTAACGGACCCATTCCAGCCAGCGGCCGAAGCTGCCGAAGAACGACGGCGAGTCCATCCCGGCCTTGGCCAGTTGGCGCCAGTACTGGAACGCTCCACACTCCGCATGCTCCTCAGCCTCCGCGGCCGACTGAAAACGTTCGCCCAGATCCGGATGGATCATGCGGCGGCAGAAGGCCATCAACAGCTTGTTCTGCACATACTCATCCGGCAACAGTTGCGTTAGCCTGTGCGGCAGGTCCCGCTTGGCCTGGACGTATTCCGGCTCACCAGGCTGATTGGTGAACAGCCGCTGGCCGGCCAGCATCTCGATCAACACGTACCCCAGGCTGGCCAGATCGCTTTGCGGCGTGCACTCCCGGCGCTCGCAGACTTCCGGCGCCGCGTATTCGGGCGTGTATTGAGCGGGCAGGAGCGTCTGGTTGCAATCGATGGCGCTGCCCAGGTCGATGATCTTCACGCCGCCGCCAATCCGCTGCATCATGATGTTCGACGGCTTGAGATCGGCGTGCACGATATTGCGGCGGTGCAGCGCGGACAGCCCCGCCAGGCAGGCGCGGATGATCGCCACGGCCACCGCGGGCATCACCATCGCCTGGGTCTTGCCGGCCTTGATCACGGCCTTGTGGATGCGATCCAGGAATCCCGCGGCGGCGTGCTTCTGCAGTTGTTCCAGCATCTTCAGGCTGAGCAACCGTCTCAGGTCGTAGCCATCGACCAGGTCCATCGACAGGATACTCACGCCCTTCCACTCGTCAAAGGAGAGGATGTTGACCAGATTGCCGTCCTGCGTCGAGGCGACCACGGTCAGGACATGCGCCATCCGCTCCATGGCCGCTTCGTACGCCGCGAAGTCCGCATAAACGTGCGGTGAGAAGGCCTTCAACGCAAACGGCCGCTCAAAGCCGGGGGCGCCGCGGCGCAGCGTGCGATAGACCACGCCCTGACCGCCGCAGCCCACCTTGTCCAGCAAGGGATAGCAGCCTTGCCATTCCAGGTACTCCTGCAGTTCCAGGTTGTCAAACAGCTTCACCGCCGTTTGATACGCATCCGGCGCGCGCCGCGCGGAGTTCCTCTGCTGGCGACTGCGCCGGGGCCGCGAGTGCCGCGGCGCAGCTCCCGCCGGCCGCGGTGTGTCCAACACGGCCGCCGCCAGCACCAGGCTGATGTCCAGCGAATCATCCGCCGGGATCGTCGCCTCGGCAACGGAACCCACCGGTATCGTGTCGTACGGCGGCCTGCCGTCCAACTGCTGCCGAACCTGACCCAGGTAGGTCCGGCAATGCGGGCAGCCCGCAATGTGGTTCCGCTCGTTGTCCGTCCAGCCTGTCAGTTCGGCCTCGACCATGAAAAACTTGGACGCCGCGGGACAATCGGGCCGCAACCGCGGGTAAGGCTTCTCGGCCGAGCTGCTCTGAGGTCCCGCCGAACTTGCATTCGTCACATGAGCATATTGTCGTTCGTCTGGCATTGTTCCTGGCCCCTTTGCTGGATGGATGGGAATCGTTCTTCGGTTGGTCGTTCCACGCGCTCCACGGAGCCGTGATTCTCCGGTTCGCGGCGGCGGCCCGACGCAGGCTGATCCCGCCGCTCGTGCATTCCCCGCTACTTGTGGCGACTCTGCCTTGACTGATCTACTTTCTCGCGCATGTCTTCCCCCATGCCATCAATCACTTTCTCTCGACTGCGGAATAAGGAACTGGTCACCGCAGGCACCGTCTTGCCCAGCTGCTTGGCGATCTCCTTGTGACTCTTCTTCTCGATCGCCAGCCAGAAAATCTGGCGGTCCGACTCTGGAAGTTGCTCGATCAACTTATTAATCTTGTCCAGTTGCTCTCGCACTTCGAGCGATGGTTCAGGCGTCATCTGGCGAGCTTCCCGGTCCTCGGGCTGTTCTCGCCGCTCGTCCCGATCAACCCGGACCGCCTGGCGTTGCCTGCCCGCTTCGTCCGTTCCTTCGGGATCGCCTTCAGCCGACGGGCCCTCCCGTTTCCCCCGCCGCCTCAGTCGCCCCTCATGCCGCGCATCGTCCCGAAATCGATCCTTCAGCAAGTTGTTCGCGATCGTGTAAATCCAGGGCATGGCCCGCCGCGTCGGGTCGTACTGCTCGAACTTCTCGCATATTCTGAGCAGCGTATCTTCCAGGATGTCCTCCCAGCACGGATGCTTCACCCGAAGGTGTTCCTCCAATGGTTGCTGCAGCAACTGGGCCAATTCCGCCATCAACTTCGCCTCCTTGGAATTCATCGGGGTCTTGGAATTCATCTCGGAGCCATCTTGCGCCCGCCTCTCCCGACGTTCATACTGCAACTCCCGTAGGATCCTTGCACTTTCGTCCTCAATATTCGGATGATTTTCTTCCGACGGCATCGAGTGAGTACTCATATTTGCCTGGCCTCATGGAACGGGGCACCCCTCCCGGCAGGTCCCGCCGGGAGCAATCACGCATCAAGGGACGCTTATCCCTCCTGCGAGTCTATGGGTTCTGCGGTCAAATCTTGCAGGAAAATTCCTGAAAAATTTTTTTTCCGCTAGACTCTGTGGCCCCCGGATAACCGAAAGGTGGCGGACTGTAAACGACCTCTGAGGATGATTTGGAAGTTCGCGGTGACTGCGAAGACTGGGTGAAGATTGGCGAGGCAAGTTGGCAAAGAAACAGCGGGCTCACGCCCGCCGCTCGCCGTTCCCGCCAAGGCGAGCGGGGGACGTCAGTCCCCTGTTTCAGTGGATCGTTGGTACGCCAGATAGAGAAACAGCGGGCTCACGCCCGCCGCTCGCCTGACCCGCCGCTCGCCAAATCCGCCGCTCGCCAAATCCGCCGCTCGCCTGGGCCGCCGAGGCGAGCGGGGGCGAGGCACGCTAGAAGCGCGGCTTCCCGTCCCCTGGCGCCGGCTGCTGCTTCTCCGGACTGCCCTTGGGTTGCCAGTTGGGATGAGGCGTGTGAGCGGCGTCCATCAACGACTCCAACCGCTGGACCACCTCCGGATGTTCACCGGCCACGTCGCGCGCTTCGCCCAGGTCGCGGCTCAGGTCGTACAGCTCGGTCCGGCCCGTGAACATCGGCATGCGGATCGCCTTCCAGTCGCCTTGCCGCACCGCCTGCTTGCCGCCCCGTTCGTAAAACTCCCAGTACAAGTGGTCGTGCCGGCGTTGTTGATCCTGGCGGCCAGTGATGGCCGGCAGGAAACTCAGCGAGTCCAGCCCCGGCGGAGTCGTCGCTCCGGCCAGTTCCGCGGCGGTGGCCAGCAGGTCGCCGAAGTAGGCCACGTGGTCGGTGATCTGGCCGGCCGGTGTGTGACCAGGACAGCGGACGATCAGGGGCACGCGGATGCCGCCTTCGTACAGGTCGCGCTTCATGCCACGCAGCGGACCGCTGGGCTGAAACCGCTGGGTGTCGTGTCCGCCTTCGTCGTGCGGCCCGTTGTCGCTGGTGAACAGGACCACGGTGCGCTGATCGATGTCGAGCTGCGCGAGCAGGTCGAGCAGCCGTCCGATGCCGGCGTCCATCCGCGTGATCATGGCGGCTTGCCCCTTGTCCTGGTCGCTCCAGTCGCGCTCGGCGTACGGGCCGAAGTCAGGCACTTCCTGGCCGTTGCCGGTGGCTCGTGTCCCTTCGTTGTTGGCGTGCGGGATGGTCAGCGCCAAGTACAGAAAGAAAGGCTGGCTGCGGTGTTCGCGGACAAACTGCAGCGCCTGCTCCAGAACCAAATCGTGGCTGTAATCGACCCGCCGGGTGGCGTAGCCGCCGTCAAAACCACCGTAGCCGCCGCCGGTCGACTGCACCTGGTTGCGCAGCGGCTCCTTCCGCGTGTTGCGCCACAGAAACTCCGGATAGTAGTTGTGGGCATGGACCTGGTTCAGATAGCCGTAGAAGAAGTCAAAACCTTGGCGCAGGGGCAGGCCCGCTTCGGCACCCGGCAACTGGTCGCCCAGTCCCCACTTGCCGCACAGGGCGGTGGCGTAACCGGCCTGCTGGAGCACCTCGGCGACCGTCCGATCCTCATCCCGCAACGACTGGATGCTCATGTCGCCACCGGCGTTGCCGCGGACGTGCGTGTGCCCCATGTGTTGGCCGGTCATCAGCACGCTGCGCGACGGCGCGCAGACCGGGCACCCGGCATAGAATTGGCGGAACCGCAATCCCTCGCGGGCCATCCGATCCAGGCGGGGCGTCTGGATCAGTTGCTGGCCGTAGCAACCCAGGTCGCCGTAGCCCAGGTCGTCGGCCATGATCACCACCAGATTGGGCCGGCCTTCCGCCGCCCCCACCGGCAATGGAACGACGCCTCCGATCAGCAACGCCGCGGCACTCAGGATAAGGGTTGCGAAGGTCCACAGTCGAAAACATTGCTGGCCAGCGGCATCCGGAGTCCGATCGTGGCGGGAACATGCTGCCGCAACGTGCCGAGAGTTTTGAACCGGTGCCATGACGCTTTCCCCCTTGGTTGAGATCGCCGGCCGCTCGGACCCGCTTCTTCTGGCTGCGACCGCAGCGGCTGTCCGCAAGTCGAACCACTCCAATTTCGAACCGATCTCGACCCAATTTCGACTGCCGATCGTTCGCTGTCAAATCGGGCTGTCGCGCGAGAACACTCGCGGCAACGCCCGCGACTACCGGCCGCTTGGCCGGGCGAGTAGACTGGGCGGTGACGTGCGACTTGCCGGACGCGTCGCAAACCGCCCTGCGCTGGACGGGATTGGGACCGGTCTACTGGATGGCGCATCATCACCGAAGCAAAGGACAATCGATGCCACGTGCTGGGAACTTGCCGTCTGGGACTCAATCGCTGTGGCTGGCATGCCTGGCTGTATGCTGCGTGCCGACTGGCCTGCTTGCCGAGCCGCAGGAGAAGCCGGCCAGCCGCTGGGAGGCGGAGATCGCCAAGCTGGAACAGCGCGACCAGCGGGAGCGTCCGGCCCGGGGCGGCGTGGTGTTTATCGGCAGTTCGAGCATCAAGCGCTGGGACCTGAAACAAGACTTCGACGGGTTGCCGGTGGTGAATCATGGCTTCGGCGGATCGCAGATTGCGGACGCCGCGCAGTATGTCGAACGGTTGGTCTGGCCGCTTGAGCCGCGAGTTGTCGTCTTGTATTCGGGCGACAACGACCTGGCGTCGGGCAAAAGTCCCCAACAAGTCCACCAGGACTACCGGCGGTTCGTGCAGCGGGTGCGGGAACAACTGCCGGAGTGTCGGATCTTGTTTCTGGCGATCAAGCCCAGCCTGGCCCGCTGGAAACTGGTCGACAGCATCCGCGAGGCGAACCGGCTGATTCAGTCAGACACTCGGCAGGACCAGCGGCAGGAGTACGTCGACGTATTCACACCCATGCTGGGGGAAGACGGGCAGCCACGGAAGGAGTTGCTGGTGGACGACGGGTTGCATTTGAGTCGCGCGGGGTACGAACTGTGGGCCGGCGTGTTGCGGCCGCACCTGGCAGGGCTCGAATCGCAGGTGCCCGCGGGCGGCGGGCAGCCCGATCGCTGACGCCCGGCCCTTACCGCTCACGCAAATCTGCCAGTCTGTGTTATAGTAAGACTTCGCACCCGTCCCGCCGAACGTGGCACATGGGTTGCCTCCCGCCGTGCGATATCCCACCGCTTTCCCCCTTTTCCCTTTTGAAGGAAGTTTCTCGATGAACCGAGTTGTCACTGTCGCCGCGTTGTGGGCCCTGTTTGCCGGTAACGTCCTGGCCGATGATTTGCCGGCCCAGAAACCCGATCCGGCCAAAATCCGGGATGACGCCAGCTACAGTATTGGCGTGGAGATTGGGCAGAGCATGAAGAGCAACGGGTTGCAGGTGAATCTCCAGCAACTGGTGGAAGGTTTGACGGCGGGGCTGAACGGCACCAAGCCGCGGTTGACCGACGAGCAGATGGCGGCAGCCAAGCGGGCGCTGTTCGAGATGATGGCCAACTCGTCCCGCCAGAAGGGAGTGGACTTCCTGGCCGCGAACGCCAAAAAGCCGGGCGTGGTGACGCTGGAGAGCGGCCTGCAGTACAAGGTGCTCAAGGCGGGCAACGGCCCCAGCCCGAAGGCCACCGACACGGTCAGCACGCATTACCGGGGAACGTTGATCGACGGCACCGAGTTTGACAGTTCCTACAAGCGGAACATGCCCACGTCGTTTCCGGTCAACCGGGTGATTCCCGGCTGGACCGAGGCGCTGCAGAAGATGAAGGTGGGCGATCGCTGGCAGTTGTTCATCCCGTCGGAGCTGGCCTATGGAGCTCGCGGCGCGGGCGACGTGATTGGACCTCACGAAACGTTGATCTTTGACATCGAGCTGCTGGAAATCGTGAACGAGTAACGTCGGGGAAACCAATGACCATGAGAACTTTGAGGACGAACGACGCGCCCCGGCCGCGGGCGGCGGCGGGGTGCTGCGCGGCGCGACCGCTGAACTGGCT
>JAGFJK010000386.1 GCA_024102795.1 Pirellulaceae bacterium | reverse complement strand
CCGACATCTCCGATTTCGAAACCGTCAACCAGGAGCGGACTGCCGACGTACGGCAACCCGAATACCAGCAGCTGCCCAGACATGACGGAGACCAGCTCATTGCGGCCGTCTGCATCGATATCCAGAATGCGCAGGCCGCTATCGTACGCGGCAAACTCATCGATGAACCAGAGCACCGCGCCCCCAGCCACAGAGCGAATTTGAAGCGCGCCGTACAGGCTCAATACAATCTCCGGCTGGGTGTCTCCGAGCAGATCTCCGACGAGAATCTGGTAGGGGCTGTCATCCGCAATGAACAGCGGCTCCCCCACAGTGCCGGTGGCGACGTCGACGAGAGCAATCGTGCCGTTCCACAGGCCGACGACCAGGTCCTGGCGCCCGTCACCGTCGACGTCTCCGCAGCCCATGGCGCCCACCTCTTCGACCTCGAAGCTGCCAAGCACTGCGCCGCTAGCTGGATCGACACGGGCAACCCCGCGGCCGTCGATGTCCGCTACTAGAATCTCGTCGCCCAGTTCCTCGGCAAAGTCTCCCAGGCAGAGCAAAGGCAGGTACCCATAGTCGAGATCCAGCGGAGGAGTCGTCCACAGCGGCCATCCGTTCACCGCCTGCATCGCGCTCAGCGTAGCGCTCTCGTCCGGACCTGCCTTCTGCATCACCAGCTCCAATGCGGCGTCGGCCTGGATGTCCGCGAGAATAGTCATGCCCCCCGAACCGGGGACTACCGTGCGCCAGATCTGCGCGAAACTCCGCCCGTCATAGCAGGCTGTCGTCGAGCCGCTGATCGCCGTGGCGCACACCTCGATGTCGCCATCCACGTCGATGTCTGCCGCACGCAGGTCTCCGACGTGACCACCCCCCCCATGCACCGCCTCGCCGAGTGGCCGGCGCACAACTGCGCTGCCAAATGCAGCCGGCCATATCATCGCCTCCGGCATCCAGTCCGAGGTGCTGGGGTCGATGGATGCGCCGCCGACGACGAGTTCAGCATCCCCATCCCCGTCCAGATCCGCGGCGTCGGCCCCCAGTGATCTCACCTGCAGGTAGGGGGCCTGGTACTCGAGTTCGCGCGTCGATCCGGCAAGCACGGAGAAATCGACTGGCAGCGTCCCGTAGGGAGCGCCCGACCGGACGATCTCCATCTCCCCGTCACCGTCCGTGTCCGCGACATCGATACTTGCGCACTCGCCGGCCTCCACCGCCTCGATCAAGCTACCGCTCTGTCCGTCGAGTATCCGGATCGTCTGGTAGTCGAGGTCGGCGAGCGCAATCTCGTCCCCACCCGTTCCGTCGAGATCACCGACTGCGATGACGGGCCATCGCCCAGGGAGGAACTCGGACTCATGCAGCGGAACCGTAACCGGCGGGTTCCAGGCACGGAGCACGAACTCCCAATCCGACACCGCCTGCACCGAAATCACTTGGTCGGTCTGTGCGCCGAGAAGGCGCCCGAAGCGCAGGCTGTCGCCGCACCCTGAGGGTATCGCCCAGTCCACTGCAAGCGTCGCCCCGTCCAGTACCCAGCACGAACCCGAACCGCTCGCGACTCCAATCTCTGGCGCCGCATCCGGATCGATCGAACCAAGCTGGAGGCTTGTCCCTCCGAAACCAAAACGCGTAACGATGTGCGCCCCCGTCAGCCAGTCCTGCACGAACAGGTCAAACTCGTTGATCGAAAGCAGCTCCAGATCGGCATCCCCATCCAGGTTTGCGAGCGCGAAGTCCTGCAGCTCCGCGTCCAACAGCGGCAACAGGCGGGAACTCGGCGCCCCATCTTTCCATTCGGTGACCGTCAGCTGTCCGTTCCTCGCATCGACAATGGCGGAGCGGCCCGTCCCCGGTATCTGCACCATGCGGGTTACTCCCTGGTGCTGAGTCGGAACCGACGAACGCAGCTGGTGGTACCCCTGGGCGCCCTTGGCCAGGACGACCCAGCAGTACCCGCCGCACCCTGCGAAGAGAACCTCCGCCGCACCGTCGCCGTCGACGTCTCCGACACCGAGAACGCCCTGTGGCTTGTGGATCTCGACCCAGGACCAACGCAGGTCGAACTCCTCCGCGACCCCTGGAAACGCAGCAGCCGGGCCGGCACACAGCGCCAGGGCAAGGGCAACGGTCCCAGCGCTGGTCACGCGCGTTCTGCATGTACGCATCGGTCAAGGCTCCTCAGGTGGTTGACCGCGACCACTCACCCAGCGTGCCGCCTTCGAACCCGTCGACAAACAGGACCGCGCCTGTATAGCCGCGTCCGAGGACGACTACGGCCTCCCACGAGACGGACGCCAGTTCGTCCAAACCATCCCCATCGACGTCGAGTACTCGCAGGCCCCCCAGGGTGGCATCAGCAGACCAACGGATGGCTCCAGTCGCGAGATCGAGAACCTGCACCGAACCGCCGCGAGCCACGACCAACTCTGCCCCACCCCCAGCCACTAATTCACCGATCAAGATGGCAGAGGCCGGCTCGCCGACATCCAGCAGCACCTCGTCGAATGCACCAGCCTCGACATCGACCTGCCAGATCGTTCCATCCCATCGTCCTGCAATCAGCTCCGTCTGAAGGTCGCCGTCGATATCTCCACACGCCATCGCTGCGACCTCCTGTAGCGAGAAAGCGGCGACCAGGTCGCCCGTGGCAGGCTCGACCCGCGCGACCACACCCGACTGCGACATGGCCAGCAGTTCCGACCCGGGAGCCGCCACGAAGTCTCCGAAGCAAATTTCGTCCACGGTGTACAGCTCAGGAAGCGCCGGAGTGGTCCAGACAGGCCATCCGTCAACGGCCTGCAGTGCGCTGATGGCGGTGTATCCATCTCCGGCGTCCCGCTGGACAAGAAACTCTGGTGCTGAGTCGCCGACCACATCGGCCAGAAGGCTCATCGCGGATGAATCCGGAAGCATCGACGTCCACATCGGCTCAAGGTTCGGACCGTCGTAACACCCAAGCGTCGTCGCTCCCGACGAGAACGTCGCGCAAACCTCGGCAACGCCGTCATGATCGATGTCCGCCGCGCGAAAGTCCACGATGAGCCCGTTCCACCAGCGCTCTCCAGTCAGAAAATGGGCGACCGGCTCACCGCCCGTGGCAGCCGGAAACACCCACGCCCCCGCGAACGGTCCGTCAGATCCCGGCACGTAGTCGGACCATCCCCCTGCCACGAGTTCGAAATCTCCGTCTCCGTCCAGATCGCCAGCGCCGCCGCCTGCCGCCTGCAGCCATCGCGACGGAAGCTTGTACTCGACAGTCAGATCCGACCCGCTGTGAACAGTCAGGTTGGCGAAAACCTGACTGTTCAGCTCCCCGGACCGGACGACCTCCGCCTCGCCGTCGCCATCGGTGTCGGCGACATCGACAGACCACGACCCGCCCGCTTCGACAGAGTCCATGAGACCGCCGTCTGCTCCTCGCAACACTCGCAGGATGGGCGAAACGGGGCCGCTCAGGATCAGCTCCGCACCGGGGACTCCATCGAGGTTCGCCGCGGTAATCCGTGGATCACTCACCAGGAACGGTCCTACGTCGTAGAGCTCCACTCCATCAGCGGGACGCCAAGCGCGAACGTTGGTTTCGCCGGTGCCGACTGGTACCGCCGACACGACTTCGTCCACGCCGTCCGCGTCCAGGTCAGCGAACCGCAGCGCATCACCACATCCCCACGGGGCTCCCCAGTCGACCGCAAGCGTCCATCCATCCAGCACCCAGCAGGAGCCGTGCCCGGTCGCGATGGCGATCTCGGGCCGCGGATCGGCGTCGCTATTCCCCGCCCCGAGAGAGACGCCGCCAAAGCCAAACCGCGTAGTGACCGCCGCTCCGGTCAGCCAGTCCTGAACGTAGAGATCGAAATGATCCACGCTGATCAACTCGATACTGCCGTCTCCGTCCAGATCGGCCAAGAGGATGTCAGTCGCGGTGGCTGTCGGCAGGATGAGGTTTCGGGATGTTCGCACGCCGTCAATCCACTCCGTGACCGTGACCTGCTCGTCGCGGGCGGATAGCACCACTGAGCGAGAGGTTCCTGGGAGCTCGACCAGCTTGAGCAGCGTGATCCAGGCGTTCGGCAGTGAGGTCGCCAGCTGGCCGTAGCCGTCAGCGGCCTTGGCCAACAGAATCCAGCACCTGCTCCCGCACCCATTGACGAGAAACTCAGCAGTCCCGTCCCCGTTGACGTCTCCAGCGCCTCGAATCCCTCCCCATCCCTGGATCGCACCCCACGACCAGCGCAAACCGAAATCGTCGGCCTGGCCAACTGTCGCCGCGCCAGAGTGGCCAGCGATGCCCAGGGCGGCGATCACGACGCATGCGGCCACGAAACCGCGAAACCTCATCCGAACTCCTTCCCCGAAGCGCTTCTCACGCGGCCAAAACAGCCGCCCACGTGGAACCGGCCCATTCTACGCCGAATCGTGGCACCCATGCGCCGCGGGTGCGGACATGCTTGCTGGCGGCGGATTGGTTCCATAACGACTCACGGACACGAGCCCCACATCCGGGCGTCTGATGACGCCCACAGCGCCGGCGCCCGGGTTCGGCTACACTCCCGCGCGATGTCGCTCTCACCGGGGTTCGTGGCGGACGTTCTGGCGCGTCAGGGAGTGATCTCGGCCGAGCAGGCGGAGGAGGTCAAGCGCGAGGCGCGCCAGATGGGGGATCGGGTCAAATCGGCGATGACCTACGAGCAGAAGGCGATCGCCTACGACCTGGT
>JAGFJK010000053.1 GCA_024102795.1 Pirellulaceae bacterium | reverse complement strand
AACGCATACATCCGGTCCCGGATTCCAAACCCGAATTACAAAGAATCCGCGTGCCTTCCAGTCCATGCTGCGCGTTGAACAACTGGTTGACCGCTCTAACCCCGCAGGCCCCTCCCCAGCCCTCCCCGAAGCGGGGAGGGGGCCAGAGGGACTTCAATTTCTATTTAGTTGCCTGTTTGAACGCCCGAATGCTTGTTGTTGCGTGAAAACACAACACATCTGCGGTTCGGAAACATTTAGTGCGCAAGTTCAAAACGCTTGAGCGAGGGACCAAACACATGTCGCCCGACGCGTCAGCGAGGGACGTTGTAAGTTGCCTGGGATCAAGGGTTAGAAGGTCGGGGTTTGCAAATGCCTATTCAGACGACCAGGCTGCCGTGGGCCCAGGGCCGGGCGCCTTCGGGGCGGACGATCTGGGTGTTGAGCCAGTCGGCCTGCAGAGGCCAGGCGGCCACCTGGTCGGCGCGGGGTTCGATCAGTTGGCCGAGTTGTCCGAGCAGTTTCTGGACGGCGGGCCGGGGCAGGTGCACGAGGAACACGGACTTCTGGATGCGGATGCCCGCTCGTTCCAGTTGTTTGGCGACCCGGTTGCGGCGGCGGTCGCTGCTGACGTCGTAGGCCACAATCCAGTACATGCAATGTTCCCCTGGGTGGTCGTGCGGCGCTTGTGGGGCGAGCCCTCCTGGCAACCGTTCTCCGCCGCGGCCGCGCCGCGCGGCAAGAGCCTCCTTACCGCCAGGCTCCGCCATATCAGTACGTCCATGCGACGTCCGTGTGACAGCCCGCATGGTGAAGAGCGGCCATGCCGACTTCTACGCGCATTCCCAGGTAGCTCGCACATTGCCGTCTTTTTTCTCCGTGAAAGCAGCGTCACGGCCGGCAACAGCCGTCTTGCGGGGGACCGCGGCGAGGGATTCTCCCTTGGTGCTGAGCGCAAAGCAGTTGTCGCGACGAATGCCGCACTGACTGTCACGCTGGGACGGTACCTTGCGTTAGGCGCACAGGTCCCTGATGCGAACAAGTGAAGTTTTGAACGCGTTTGGTTCCGGCATCATGTGGTGCGCGGTGGGACGTGCTTTGGCCGTGGAGTTCTGCTATATTTCGCCCTGGGAGAGCTTGTCGCCTGATAGATACCTGGGCATAGGGCGCGCGGCGCATGGGACCGTTCTCGGACTGGGATTGCGACCAGCTCGCGTCGTTCTACGCGGACCAAACGCAACCATCGGCCGAGCGGGGTGAGGCGTTTCGACTGCTGATGCCGTTGATTGCCCGCGTGCATGCCAAAGTGTTGCGCTCGTTTCGCGACCCGGCACGATTGAAGGGGCTCTTTGACGACGACGACGCCATCAGTCTGATGGCCGAAAAAACGCTCTTGTACATCCCGCGAAGGCCATTCAGGGCCTTTTGCCAAGTGGTGATCGCAAATCGGGCGATTGACATACTAAGAAGATTGCGACGGGAACCCTTGGCGAGCTTGGAGGTAAATTCCCTCCCCGCGGATGACGAAGAACATGCCGAGCCGGAGTGTCCTCAACATAGGCTCGGACCTTGGATTGCCGAACGCCGGGAACTGCTGGACTCGATCGATTGGCGACGCCCAGCGTACCAGGCAGTGTTTCTCGTGGACCAGCGGCTCCGGCGGGCCATTCAGTTGGCGGACGTGGCGGCTGAGGATAACGCATTGTGGTTTCCTGAAGTGTGTCAGCGGCGGTCCGATCTGCTGGCCTGGCTGGAACCGTGGCACATGCACGAAGGCGGCCTGAGGTTTCACCCTGCTGTACCACCGATTCTGGATGTATGGTCGCTGGCGCAGCCGAGAATCGATCGCGTGCCACACAGGTTATCGGGGAAGGACCTGGTGGAGCTGTTGAAAGCCAGTGGCGATAGTACGGCGAGCTTCTCACACGATCAGTGGCGAGCTTTGACCAGCCGGGCGACAAGGCGGGCACGCGAGTCGATCCAGGACGATGTGCTGTGGAGCTGTTACTTCCGGTAGCTTCATCACAGGGTGGTTGCCAGTCGGATTTCTTGGGAGGTATGGCCAGCATGAATTGGTCCGTGGCATTCGGTGCTCAGCGAGTGGAACCGCGGTGGGCGGGGCCGCCGATGCGGTTTTTTCCCGATGCGCAATCGCTGTGCCGACACGTTGCCAAGCATCTGCTGACTTTCCCGGAAAGTCTGGCCTGGCACCTGGCATACGGGGCATTGCAAGAGTTGTACGTGGCGGACGACGAGAACGGGCTGTGGAACCTGCGGCGGACGATTGAACAAGGGCTGGACCCGCTGCCGCGCGTGGTCGAAATCTATCGGGCCGCCGTATGCGAGGCGTGGGAGGATGCGGAGCGATTAGGTTGGATCGTCACCAAATCCGATGTGATCGTGGGCTTTGGCAGTTCGGCCGTGCTGGCGTTGGCCGAACGCGACGGCCGGGAATGGTGTCTGAGGACAGCGTTCCTGCCCGGTCACGGCGAACCGGCGGCACAGCACCGCTTACGACGGGGCAGAGACGAACGAGTAACGCCCTATCAACCGCTCCATGAGCGGCTGGAGGCGCGCCGCGCCAAAGAGTGGAACGCGGAACAGCGCCACTTTTATCTTGTGTTCCGCGTCGGAGTCCAGGCAGTTCGCGCTCGCCACTTCCATTGTTCCGAATGGAGCGGCAACGAAGAAACGTGCCATTATGCCTTGCTGAAGACGGTACTACCGTCCCCCAGCCTCAAGATCGACGATTGGCTTGAGGCGCGGAAGCGATGCGGGAGGGGATCATGACTCGCGACGAGCGGTTTCGGCGGACGCATCTGCGCGCGTTCGAATCAGGGCTGGTGGACCCGCGGCTGGTCGTCGAGCGGTGGCTGTCGGACGCTCAGGACTTATGGATGCTGCTGGGGGACGGCGGCCGGGACTACGACTGCCAGGATGCCTTTGACGCCGTGGCAACACAAGGCCGGCTGGCACGGGTGGATGCCGAACTGCTGAGTATTCTGGGAGGGGTCGAATTGCTGCAGTGGCTGAGGAACCTGCTGGCGAGCGAATCGGCCGGGGCGATTGTCGAATTGGCCCTCCGAGTGCCGGACATTGGCGGCTGGCTGGAGCAGGCCGAGGAATTATCCGAGGCCTGTGAGACGGGGACTGATTTTGTTCTGCGAGCTGACTTGGCGCAAACCCTGCTCACCGACCTGGACGACGCGCAGCTTGTCGAACTGGCCGGTCGACAGTGCGGCGTCGCCGACAATTCACTCGCGGGCGAGTTGGACCATGCCATGCGCTGGCTGGTTGAGCGTCCGGAGACCTTTCTGGCGGCCAGCATTTGGATTCAATCGGTCGCTTTCACGTTGCGCTCCGACCTGGCGGCGAGCGACCCGGAACTGGCCCTTACGGCCGAGAAGTTCGCGGTGCTGCTGGATGAAATCGAGGAAACCCAGGAAGAACTGTTGATGTCCGAATTGCCAGCCCTGCACGAGACTGTGGCTGCGGGGTTGGTCCGGGCGGAGGATAGCACGGCGGGTGAAGCGGCGGAATTATGGCCGGCGCCAAGCCGCCGGGCGGCGAGCGACACGGAGGATGTTGTGTACCGTTTGGATCACTGGCGGGACCTGCCCAAAGCAAGCTCCCTGGCGGCCCAGACTCCGTTGAAACCACTTTTCGGTCCACGTTTGCGCTGGAAATCTCCCGACGGCGCCTGGCAGGCTTCGCTGCGGATGCGTCAGTCGCTGGATGCCAGCGGTGCGACAGTTGTGACGCTGACGTTTGAATCAGTTGCCGGTCATCCCTCGCCGAGCGTGGAGATCGTTGATCAGACGCTCGCCTTGGGAGGCGCCGAGTCTCGGATTGCTCGACGCGACGTTGAAGGGCAGGAAACGATCTGCGCATCGATTATTCTGGAGCGGATGCTGGCCTGCTCGGACGAGTTTCTCGTGCTGCGGGTCGCCGGGCAGTTGTGGCCCGCCGCCCCCTAGCAGGTGAAGGTGACACCTTGGGTCGCAACGTAAGCTGGAACGCCTTTCTTGACGCGTCGGGACCGGTCGCCTGGCGCGAGCTGATGGCCGACTTGGGGCGCCTGGCGCCCTACTGCTTGAGCGATCGAGTCTTACGGGCCGTGGCCAGCCTGGAGCAAGCTCCGGAACTCGCCGAAACTCCGCCGCTGGATCGCGACTCCGGCAGTTGCTGGGCGCTGTGCGTCACTCAGGACGGTCGGACAGCGGACGTGATGCGGCCGGGTGTGGTTCTGCCACTCCGCTGGACCCGCCGTCTGGAAGTCGACGGGCGGTTGCCGGCCGACCTGCTCCGCGTCGCGAACCTGGCGCGGTCAGCAGTCCGAGGGATCGACGGGCGGGCCGCGGATTTCCACCTGGGATGGCCCGGTGAGAAGGACTGGCCGGACCTGTCGAGCTGGACGGACGAGGTGCTGCGGGCCGACTCGGCGTTTCCGGCGCTGGCAGCCGGCCTGGTGGCCGCGGTCCACGATCGGCCATCGGAGTCGTCGGTCTGGGCGACCGGCCAGTGGAGCGACGACGCCGGTGTGTGCGCGGTGGACGGCATCCAGCAGAAAGTCGCCGAGGTGCTGCGGTGGCCGGTCCGCGAGCTGTTTGTGCCCGCGGACAACCTGCGGCAAGCCCGCCAAGAGGCCGCGGGGCGGCTGGTCGTAAAACCACTACCAACCGACAGGAGATTTGACGTTGCCCTGGCACCGCTGATCGCCGCCTGGCATGCGGAGCCCTTGCAAGGCATGTCGGTGGAGGAACTGCACGGGCATCAGGAATCGGCCAAATTGTTTGAAGAGCTGGCCGAATATCATCGGCAGTTGCACGTCTGGAACGATCTGGAGCGGGCCGAAGAGGTATACGAGCGGCGTCTGCTGCCGTTGATCGCCGAGCGCTGCCGGGATCGGCTGTTGGCTCAAGGGACTCCGCCGCCTCAACCCCCGGGCCTGGTGGCGATTGCGTCGCACCAGCCGGAAACAATTCGCACGGCGGTGGCCGTGTTTCGGCCGACACGCTGCCTGATCTTGTACACCCAGGAGGCCCGCGAGGATCAGCGGCCGCAGCAATCCATGGAATCGTTCGCCGAGCGGGCCGCCAACTGGTGTCGCGAATTGGATTGTCATCCCACGCCAGTCGGACTGGACTACGACGAATCACGTCCCGGTTTTCGCCAGCGGCTGGCCGCGGATCTGACCTCGCGCGTCCGCCAGTTCCGTCAACAGTTGGACGGGGGCTCACTAGCGGTTGAAGTGACGCCGGGCACCACCATGATGAAGCTGGCCCTGGTCCAGGCGGTGGTCGAGCCGGAGGACTGGTTGATTTGCCTGCACCACGAGAAACGCAAACTGTCGAACGGCAAGGCCGTCGTCCTGCACGGCTCCGAGGGCTACATCGTCTGGCAAGCTGGCGACGGCTGGCAGTAGGGCCGCAGGGTCCCGACATTTCATCAGCATCCGATGGTGCCCGGATCAACCGGACTGGCGCACCAGGCATCTTGCGAGCCAAACCAGGAAATTCTTGACTCTGGCTTTCGACTCGCTAAGCTGAGTGCCACCCGATCGCAAGGAGTGGGGGGGCAATCTAAACGGATGTCGGAATCTGTCACTCGGTGCCGGCGTCCGACGTACCTGAGAAGGGGGACATAGGCTACTGTCGACTGTCCTTGGTAATTCCCTGGAGGGGACATGCCATCACCGGCCCGGAGAATCTGATCGTGTATCTGTGCTACGACATCAAAGGTATCCAGAAGTTCATCTTCGCGGTTCCGAAGCTGAAGTGCGTGATCGGTGGCAGCGGGTTGATCGCCGAGTTTGATAAGCTGGCCGAGGAATTGGCGCCGGAGGCTTGGATTTTTTCGGGCGGTGGGCGCGGGGCGTTCGAGTGTTCTGATGCGGCAGCGGTTGGCGAGCTTGATAAAGCGCTGGTCAAGCAAGCACACCAACGGGGGCTGGATATCCGCATCGGTGTTGACAGGTCGCTGACACGCGCCGCTCAGCATGCCGACCGCCTGTATCCTTTCCGGCCGCCCAACATTGCTGGCCACCCCTGCGCGCTTTCGGGGCTGTGGCCGGTAGCCAAGGGGGAAGGTAAGGGGCGCGGCCGTGACATTCATTCGCTGATCGGGAGTCGCATCGAACGCGCCAGGCGGGATGACCTGGGTGTTGACATCTTGAAGTCACTTCGCAGTCTTGGTGGGATTCCCCAGGAACTGGAGAACTTTCAGTTGCAGTTTTTCAAGAACGTCAGTCCCGACAAGGATGACGAACCGGAAGACTACGACGAAGCGATGGCCGCCCGCGCGGCGTTGGGCAACCGCAATCGCTGGGCGGTGATCGCGATGGACGGAAACGACATGGGCCGGCAGTTTCGGGCTTTTGAAACAGAGGCGTTAAAGAACTCGCAGCCGGGGGTGGCCCTGTCCGACGCTTCGTTGCAGGGCTGGTTGCCGGAGATGAGCCGCCAGTTGGCGCGCTGCACGCGCGAGGCGTTTCTCGCGGCGCTGGCCGACGTCATCGCGGCCTGGGCCGAGGACACATGTAAGGAAGATCGGGATGCCAATCGAACGCCGTTCGCCGCCTGCGCAATCCCAGGCACGAACGACGTCGTGCTGCCGTTCCGCCCGCTGATTCTGGGCGGCGACGATGTGGTGCTGCTGTGCCATTGCAGCTACGCCATGAGGTTCGTCGAAACAATGGCCAGCCGTTTCGAGCAGCTCAGTCGCGACGCGGCGCAAAATTCCAAGACGTCGCTCTGGCCGGCCACCGCGGGCCGCCTGACGATCAGCGCGGGTGTGCTGTTCAGCAAGGTGACTTTCCCGTTGCACATGGCAATCCCGTACGCGGAAAGCTTGCTGGGCAATGCCAAGGCCAGGTACCGTGCCGGTCCTGATGCCGGACAACCGACTCCGGCGGCGGTGGATTGGGACGTGGTCACCGACTCGCTGCTCGACACACCGGCCGCTCGGCGGAACCGCGAACTGCGGTTCCGGGACGAGGAGCTGGCTTGCGAGGTGCGGTTGACCCGACGTCCATACGTACTGCGGGCCGATGGCCAGAATCCCGACCTTCCCGCACTGCGGGAACTGGCCAAGAAACTGCAACAGCTCCCTCCCAGCGTCCGCTCGCGGATTCTGCCGGCCTTGCAGGGGAACTGGAGCGACCGCGTGGCCTTTGTCGCGTCGCTGGCCAAGCGTCACAAGCTGCTGATGGAATTGCTGTGGGAAGGCGGCGATCCGCGCGGCTCGCAATGGGTCCCATTCGATACCGGCCAGGAAACTGGACTGCCGGATGCCTTGCTGCTATTGGAAGAGGAGCACCGGATCGCGCGACCCACGGTCACCCACGAACTTACCACCTGAGAGCGGCTCATGAAGATCTGCACCTTCACCATCCGACTGACCAGCGACGCCGAACCGGGCACGGGCCTGGGCGGCGAAGTCATCAATCAGCTTGTTCCCCGCGACCACTGGGGCCGGCCCGTGATTCGCGCCAGTCATGTTAAGGGTTTGATGAGGCAGCAGTTGCGGGAACTGATCCGGGACCTCGGCTGGGACGCAACGCTGGATAAGTGGGTCTTCGGCGGCGAGAAACTGAACGAAGACGCGGCTGGCGTGGGAGCAGCGGCCACGTTTCAAGTGGCGGACGCAGTTGCCGAGCCTGGCGCGCAGGGTCACTCGGCAACAGGCCTGGTGACGAGGACTCAAGTGGACGACAAGACCGGCGTGGCCAGCGACGCGACGCTGCGGACGACCGAGCGGGTGGCGAGCGGTACGGTGTTTCGAGGCGCCGTTCACTCGGACCAGCCGGTGGACTCGGTCGCGGACCTCGCCTGGCGACTGGCGTTGCTGTCGATTCCCGCGGTAGGTGGCAGTCGGAACCGCGGTTGCGGCGACTGCATCGTGACGCTCGATGATGAAGCACGCTCCCCCGGCGAATTGCTGGCTGCTTTACACGGGGCCCTGCAGAAAGCCGACTGGAAACATCCGCTCGCCGAACCGTTGCGACGTGGCCCACTGTTTCGGACCGACCGGGATTCCACTCCAGACGCGGTCGTTCTGCGACTGGTCTTTCAGGCCTCGACGCCGATTTGCTGTCCGGAACATCCCAGCAAGGCGAATGTGATATCAACCGGATTCAGCATCCCGGCCAGCGCGGTGCAGGGTGCGATTCTGTGCCGGCTGAATGAACTGGCACCGACGCTGGCCACGGACACCTTCAATGACCTGGCGTTTCGCGCCTGGCCGCTGCATCCGTGCCGCTTGTTGGAACCGGCCTCCGACGACGGCCCGTCGCATGACAACCAGGATATCCGCGGGCTGCGGGACAGACTGGCTGAATTGTCCGAGGGCCTGCCGGCGTCGATTCGAGTGAGTCTGACGCATCGAGTGGCCAAGTTTTCGGTCGGGGTTCCGGGGGACGAGTTGTTGGCGCGGCATTTCTTCGACGAGGCGATTGACGAAGAGCCTGAAGATTGGACAGAGATTGCCGACGGCGCGCCACTGAAAGCCTCCGATGGCGTTCTGCTGGTCAGGGCCGACCAGGTGGAACTGTGGCGAGCCTCATCGATGCCGCACGTGCTGACTTCGCATGGCGTGCACGGTGCCAGCCCCGGTGAACGCAACCTGTTCACGATGGATGCGATCGCGCCGCTGATTTGGGAGGGGCTCGCCGTCATGCCGCGCGTGGCGGCCGAGCAGTTGCTGGACAGTCTGCAAGATAACCCCCGCATCGCGCTCGGCAAGAGCCGCAGTGTGCGTGGCATGGGAGTGCTGTACGCGTCCAAGCTGGAAGAAACGCCGACTGCCTGGCGGGTGAACTCGCGCTCAAGGCATCCGGTACTGGTGGTGCAGTCGCCCGTGCAATTGCCAGACTCGATGAGGCCGGGGGCCAGCGCAGAGGACGAGTTCTTGTCCTTGGTGCGTGCGTGGTCTCGCGAGCACGGGTTACCTGAGCCAGGCAGGGCGTGGCCTAATCCGGGACTGCGGTTTGGCTGGAATCGGCATGATCGCGGGCACCAGCAGGCCGGCCGAGTGATCTTGCCGGGGTCGGTCGTCGCATTCGACACCGACGTGGAACCGAAGACGTTGGCCGCCGCCTTGCGGGCGGGCATGGGGCCCGGGCGCGAGCGCGGGTACGGGGCGGTGAGCGTTCATCCGGGAAAGGCCACCTCGCTGGCCAAGCCAAACGTGCGAGTGCCGCGCAGCGGTATTCGATCCGGAGCCAAGCAAGCGTGCGAGTGCGTGCTGAAAATTCGTCATTCGGGTCAGCGACTACCTAGTCCGAGCCAGATCCGAGCGGTGCAACAGCGACTGCTGGACAGTGGCTCCGCCGCCGCGCTCCAATACTTGAGTGAGCGCAAGGACCACGCCACTCGCATTTGGTTCGCCTGGGAGTCGATCTATGACGACCTGGAAGGCCTGTTGCGCGACCACAGCCAGCAGGTCGCGCACGACGCACTGGAGCTGTTGGCGGACCTGGCCATCTATGATTCGAAGGAGCAGCGGCGATGACGCGGCGCATTCACGGTTTGCGGTTGCCGCTGGTCTTCCCATCCGGGTTGGCTCAGGGCGAGGGCAGCGACTACAACACTCTGCGGATTGCCCGCGACGGGCAAGGGCGACCTGTCTTGCGGGGCACGTCGTTGGCCGGGGCGCTGCGGCACGCCTGGTGGCAACTCCATAGCGAGGCCGGGCTGGAGGGTGACGAACTTCTTGCCGCGGTGACCCGCTTCTTTGGCCAGGCCCTGGGCGATGACCTCATGGACGGAATGGTCTCGCAAGGCGGCACTTCATCGAACGAAAGCAAGAGGCAGAACGCGGCAACCGACAAGTCGGAACTGCTGACATTTCCCGACAGTCCGCTGCGCGTGGCCGATTGTGTGTTGGATCTGGGCCAGGCGCAGGTGCTGACCCGTACTCATCATCGCCGCGACCGGCACACTGGCGTCGTGGCCCATGGCGGGCTGTTTACCTTGGAGGCCTGCCCACCCGGCACGAAGACCACCGCCGTCTTGTGGCTCCGCGACGTGGAGCCAGCCGCTGACATGGCGAAGCAGTTCCTGCAAACCGTGGTTCATTGGTTTACCGACGGACTGACGCTGGGCGGCAAGTCGGCTCGCGGGCTGGGACAAGCAAAACTGGATGGCGCTACAACATATTGTGTGTACGACTTGAGCAACGTTGGGGATTACGGCAGGTGGTTGGACGACGATCGTCGCTGGCGGCAGGCCGGGCACTTTCCGGCTGGCGTGCCGCTGGAACCGCTGGCTGTGACCGCCGATCACCCGTTGGAAGTCGACCTGGTGCTGGGCATCCCTCGGGGCCAGGATCTGCTGGTTGGCGACGGTCAGGGCCTACAGCATGAAATGGAACCGCAGCGAGTCCAGGCGGCCGACGGTCGCTGGTATTGGAGAATCCCCGGCGCTTCCCTGCGGGGCGTGTTGCGGGGCTGGGTCCACCGACTCGCCGCGCGTGACGAGGCCGCGGGGCTGTTGCCAGCCGGACAGCGCGTATCGGATCCCGTCGCCGAAGCTGGTCAGGAACTCGATCCGGCCGACAATCGCCAGGAGAACTGTCCCGTGGCTTGCTTGTTTGGCAGCACGCTTCGCGCCGGTCGATTGAAAATTTCCGACGCGCTGGTTGCCTGTCGCGATGCGGAGAGCGGCGAAGGAGGTGACGATCAGCAGTTGCGCAGGCACGTCGCCGTGGATCGGATTACGGGCGGAGCCGCCGAGAGCATGTTGTTCGACAACACGGTGCTCACCGCCGATGGCAACGGCCGCTCGCCGCGGTTTTGTTTCACGCTTCGCATCGGCCATCCAGAAGTCCGCGAGACTCAGTGGCTGGCCGCCGCTTTGCGGGCCCTGGACTTGGGGCTGCTGCGCGTTGGTTCCAGCAAAAGCAGCGGTCGCCTGTCGCTGGTCGAGGCGCCGGTGGTTCGCGGCGGCAGTCCTGATACGGCTCGGCCGTTCGTGAATCTCAGGCCGATGTACACTTCCGCAATGTTCGGTGAATGATCGGGGAACGACCATGACGATCGACCGGGGCGTGTTAAAGAAGGTCAAGAACAGTTTCCAGGTGGCACTGCCGACGAGGAATGGGACGACCAATTTCCCTATCCCCCAGGCGGCGCAGCGATTTCGCGCGGAGGATGCCCAGGACGGTATGGAAGTCGATGTGCAACGGGACGAGAAGAACCGCATCGTCAAGGTCACGATTCCCGGCCAGCCCGAAGCTTCGCCGCCGGCGCCTGAGGAAAGTCACAGGCCCAAGAGTGGGCAGCGCGGCCAAGGATCGCGTTCTCAAGTTGGTCGCCCTCCCCAGGGTCAAGGTGGTGGCAACTCGACATCGGGCCTTAACGTCCGTGAGCTTCCGAAGGCTTCGGCGCGCGTGCTCGGCTTGCCCTTTCACAATCCGTATGCTTTCCTGCCGTTTCCCGAGCAGGCCATCGAGCGTCATCCGGTCACCTGGCTCACGGCCGACGAACTGCCTGCGGGCGAGAGCGACGAGCAGCGGCTGACGGGCATCTTGGAATTGCGGATTACAACCGAAACGCCTCTGCTGACGTGCCATCCAGAACCGCTCGACGACAGGCAATCGGCCGCGGGCTCGCAATCCGGTCAGGGGCGAGAGCGAGGCGGACGACGGCGCGAGGCCTCGCACAAGCGCTACGCGGCGCTGGCCATCGGACGCGATGTGATTGTTCCAGCCACGGGTGTGCGAGGCTCGTTGCGGACACTATTGACCGTCTTGACCGGTGGCACGTTGGGATACATCAACCAGCACGCTTACGCCTGTCAGGGGCGCGATCCAAGCGCCAACCTGGGGCCTCGGGGTCTGAGTAGCCCTCCGAGTACCCCCGCCAATGTGTTCCTGGCGGAAGTGGTTCAGCCCGGCCACGTGTATCGTGACGGTTCGGTGCGTCTGGGTACCACGCGCCTCGTGCGACTGGAGGCGCTGGAGCGCTGCAACGGCGGCAGACGATTCAGTCAGGAGCGCGATCCAGGTGCGCCTGCGCTCTGGGTTGAACTCGACGAGCAGGACCAGCCTTGCAGCATTTCCACGGTGAAAGACGAGCAGAAAGGGCAGTGGAAGCTGAAGCTCTCGGGACGCCCGGTGAACCCTTACAACAAACGCGAAGGTCTGTTTCGGGCGAGCGGCCCGGAGATCGCGTTGCCGGCCGAGCTATGGGCGTCGTACAGCGAACGCAATGTCCACGGCGCGCGGCGCGAACTCAAAAAGGGCGACCTGGTCTGGCTGGAACCTGTTGACCCCGACTGCGTGGCCATCACCAGCGCCGATCAAGTGAAGAGTCTCCAGTGGGCGCGCTGGGGACGTCACGGCCAACCTTTGCGGAGCCTGGTACCACCCGATGTCCTGCCCGATTCGATGCGCGCTGGCGGGCAGGTCGACGCCGTCACGAACCTTTTTGGCCAGGTGCCGGAGCGAGGAGTGGACACCCAGGCTTTCGCCGCTCGAGTGCGCACCGAAAACCTGGTCCTGCGGGATGCGGCCGCCAAAGTCCAGCGCAATGTGACCCTGGCTCCGCTGGCCCCGCCACACCCTGGCTGCATGGCCTTCTATCGTCAGAATGCCAACGCGGACGATATTTCTGAAAGCGACCCCCTGCGAGGATACAAGGTCTATCGCGTGCAGCAACCGGGGCAGGAACCGCCCTGGCTGTTTTTGTCGCAGGGAGTTTATGACAAGCAGGGACGTCTGCATCGCGATCCGCGGCAGAAAGTCAACAAGACGGTGGACCTGGTGCCCGCCGGTACGCAGGGGACTCTGCGAATTTCTTTTCGAGCGCTGACGCGACGCGAACTGGCTCTTTTGCTGATGGCCTGTTCCGTCCCCTGGCGGCTGGGCGGTGGCAAGCCGCTGGGACTGGGCCTGTGCCGAGTGGACGTGCTGAATCTGTTGGGAGAGGATGGAGAACGTTTGCAGGTTCCCGGTTGGGAGGTTACGGACACTGGCGACCAACTGCGCGTGGACGGCTGGCAAAGCGAAGTCGATCAGTACCAGCGGCGCGTCGTGATGTGGGAGGCTAGCCAGATGCCGGTGCCACTGCTCAGGTATCCGCGAGCCGTGGAACGGACGAATCAAGGGATCACCCGCGGCGGGCATAGCTGGTTCCAGCGTCACGCGCTGCCTCGCAAGACCGCTCAGCGCGGCGACACCGCGCGACAGCCTGGTCTCGAACCGATGTACATCGAAGGACCGCTGCTCGAAGCCGTTCGGAAAGACGGTCAGGAGGTGGATCCCCGCCTGCCGATGATCAGCGGACAGTTGCTGCCGCCGTTCAACCAAGACCAGCCGCTGGCCGACCCGCTGTATGGCTTCGACGGTTATAACGTGGAAAGCCAGGAACGGGACCGCAAGAAATTCGTCCGCCGATTGGAAGGCTTCGATCCCACGCGGCATGCTCCTGATCCACCGTAACGGTTGCCCACGAAAGTCCGCCCAGCATGTCGCCTTCCATTTTCATCAGCTACTCGCGCCGCAACCAGTATCTGGCCCGCCGATTGGCGCTCGACCTGCAGCGGTGCGGTTGCCGGCCTTGGATGGATGTCAGCGACATCCCTCCCGGAAACCGCTGGCGTGACGAACTGCGGCAGGCGATCGACCACAGCGAATACTTGTTCCTGCTCTGGTCACCCGAAGCGGACCAATCCGTCGAAGTGCTCAAGGAGTTCGAGTACGCCCGGAAACAAACTCCCGCCAAGCGCCTGTGGATCCTGCGTTTATCCGCGAGCACTGGCGAGATGCGGCCGGAGTATCGGGACCTGCACTATATCGATTTCACCGCGGGCTACTGGCAGAGAATGGAAGAACTGGTCAAGAAGCTGGGGTTGCCAAGGCCGCCCCGATTCAGCCCCTGGGAATGGGTCGGTTCAAGTCGGCTCGCCGCGGACGCCCGTCGGGAATTCCGCTCCGCGGACAATCGCGATTGGACGGTACACGGCGGCCCGGACTTGCCTTCCCAGGCATTCGCCCCGCTGCCGCTTTCTCCAAGCGCCTACGCGATGAGTTGGCTGGTGACGCCCGCCGACGGCACGCTGGCCACGCCCGGCCGAATGCAGGTGCTGCTGAATTTCACGGGGAACCTGGAACGTCGGACAGTCGACCAGGTGCTGGAGTTTCTGGTTCGCAACAAGGTCGAGCCCCATTTGCTGCTGATCGAAGGTCCGAGACGCGGGACGGCCTATGACCTGCCGAATGATGCGGAGCATATCTGGCGCGATTGCGTGGAGTTGAGCCATCGGATGCTGGAGCGCTGCTGCGGCGAACGCCCGTTGAGCTTCTTCCTGCACGCGCCGCAGGCCCTGGTCTTTCCGCTTGCCGCCCGACTGCTGGTTCGGAGCAAATTCGAGGTATTCCACTGGAACCCCCAGTCGTCGGCTCCCGAAAGCATGTACTCGCGCGTGTATTCCAGTTGATCGAGCTCTGACGGGCCCAGGCGAACTGGTAAGTCCGCCGCGCCGGCGGTGCATCTCCTCCCCAAGACTACTCCACCAAGGGCGCGATGCGGATCTCCTCGGCCACTTCGCTGAGCCGGGCGACCAAGGGTCCCCAGCGGCGCATCGGCACGTCGGGAGCACACCACAGAACCACTTCCACTCGCCGCCGCCGGTCGGCCGCCGCCCGCTCACTCAAACTCCTCAGGATCTCCTCCTGCGAACTGCTCGTCCCCGGCCGCCTGCCAATCCCATGCGACGTCGCCGTGATCCACAGCTCCATAGGCTCGTACACCACCGGCAGGCTCGCTCCAGTCGTCGAGCGGCTCGCCGCCACCGTAACCGTCGGCGGCGTCGCACTCCGGCTGGCCTGGATCATCCATAACGCGGCCCACAGGTCGACGCCCGCCACCAGCAGCATCAGCAATGATCGGGAAAACATCGTGCGACAACTCCTGCGCTGGACCGCCCGGCCGGCGCCGTTCGCCGGCCAGCGGTGCATGGGTAGAACCGGTAACCGGACCCGCCGATGCGACGCGCGGAAGTTCGCGCCGTGCGCCGGGCGTAAGCATATCGAGCAATCCGGCCAGGGCGCCCAACACGGCGGCGCTGTACCCGATGGCACTCGAACCAAGCGCTTTGAGCAGATTGACTTGCGAGCCCGTGTCGCCCTCGGCCAGGTAGCCGTACAGCCCCGAGAACGTCAGCAACAGTCCTAACGCGAAGCAGACCTGTACCAGCGCTTCGAGATGCCCGTCGTGCCAGCCGCCAGAAACAGGCTCCTCGCCCAGCGACCGCCGCAGTCCGTGAACCATCAGACGCTGGAATATCAGCCCCAGCAGCCCCAGTTGCAACCAGGCCAGGGGGCCGCCGCCGATCAGATAACGAACCAGTTCCGTCTGCCACAGGTAGTGTTCAACCGACGATAGCCACTCGTTCATGTACGTGCTCCAGTGCGTAGGGGAACCGCCGCGGGTGGTCCCTTGGTCGGCTCGGCACGGCCTGGCCGGTCCGAGGTGCCGGGTTGGCCAATGGTGCCGGGCTGGCCGGAGTTGGCTGGTTGGCTCGAGCTTGCTGGCGGAACCGAGTTGCGCGGAGGAACTGAGTCGTCTGGCAGAGTCGGGTGCCGTGGCACTTCCGCCGGCAACTGGCCGCGCGCCAGCGAACCCGCGTTGTCGCTTGCCGCCGGTTGAGCATCATGCTGTGTGATGTCCGCGACCGCCAGCCGCGGCCCGCGCTGCGCGTCTTCCTTGGTCTGTTCAAGTCGGATCGTCAACGAACGGACTTGCGACCACGTCAGCGCTCGCTGACGCAGCGAGCTCTCCACCGTCGTTCGCCACTGGTTCCAGACCGTTTCGTCCAACAGCATCCACGCCTGCCAGCCTCCGCCCAACGGCAGCAAGCGGTCCTGGACCGGGACCAGCAGGTCGTTGTCCAGCAGCACGCCTCGGTTCAAGGACGCTCGACCAACGAGCCGCGAGAATTCGTCCAACGTCAGCGGGCCAACCAACTGGTCGCCGTTCAGACTGATCACCTCCAGGACCGCGGGGACACGCCGGGCGCGCACCGCCACCAGGTAATAACCGGGCCAGCGGGGTGGCTGGTTGAATGAAAGGCGGCTGGGCACTTGCACGTTGAGCAGTGGTTTCCGGTTGGCCGCGGCGTCCGCGTTGGTTGGCAACGTGCCCGTGGGACTTGTGGGCAGCAGGCTCGTCAAACCGCTCACCGTCGCCAGATCCGGCGATGCGACTGGCTGTATCTCGCTGGGCGGAACCTCGTTACCCGACGGTTCCGGCTTCTGGTTTGTCTGTGTTGTTACCGGTCCCGTGGCCGGAGCAGGCACTTCATCCCGGCCGCCCAGCGAGCCGGGATCGGCTGTTGGCGACTCTGGCTGGCCAGTGGCTTGCGCTTCGGCCTGGGCGGCCGCTTCGGCCTGAGTAACCGCATCGGGCTGAGCGGGCGTTTCCACGGCAGGGACCGCTTCCGTGTCGGGCGCCGCATCACCTTCCGCACGATCGACCGGATCATCAACATTGGCCAGCGAGCTGGCGTCGACCACCACGCGGCTCACGCGCGCCGGGACGCTCAGGATGGCGCTGGTCCACAACCAGCACGCCACGACGGCCAGCGGCAGGGACAACAGAAAGCAGTGTCGGCTCGTGAGGCGGATTGCTGTCATTTGGTACTTCGCTCCGCTGGTGGGTTCAACAACTCCAGTGCTTCGTTGGCCTCGGACTGAATGGCCGCCTGCAGCAGGGACAGCGTGTGCAGTTTCTGCTCACGGGTCAGCTCCTGTTGCAGTTCGCCGCGCCGTATGGCCAGCTTCTGCATCTGCCGCTCCATGCCGGCGATGGGGGCTTCCATCTGCTGCATGAGGTTCCGGGACTCCGCGGCGTCGAGCAGCTCGGCGTGCCGCGCGAAGTCCTCGCGCCGCTGTTGCAGCCGCGTCAGTCGGCCGGCTAGCTGCTCCAGATCGCGGTCCAGCACAGCCAGTTGAGCCTGACGGCGACCGATCTGACGTTTGCGTTCGATTGACGGTGACTGGAGTTTGGCGTCCGCGATGACGAGCTGTTCGTCCAGTTGCTTGAGCACCGAGCTGATCAGCCGCAGATCGTCCGACGATGGCAAATCGGGCGCCTGGTCGGCGTCGCTCGCGCTCGTCGACTCGGCGACGGCTGTATCAACCGGTTGTTCGGGCGGTTGGGCCAGCAGGGGCGAGCAGGCCAGGCTCAGGGTAAGCAGCATCAGAAAGCCGCTGGCCAAACGCAGGATGCACTCGGACACGGGGTGGTTGTAAGTGCGTGCGTGTGTCATGGGTTCCTCTTGGATTGTTCGATTGAAAGTTGTGGCGTGCGAGTCCTGTGTGGTGGCGCCTGGCCACGGGACTGTCCCGCAGGACGAGCTGTACGGTTCTTCGTGCTACGGTTGGCTTTGAAGCAACCTGTCGATCTCGGCCATCAGGGCCGGCTGGTCGATTTCCTCGGCGCTGGTCGTGTTGAGCAGCCGGTCGACCAACTGTTCCGCCTGGCGGCGAGCTTGTAAGACCTGATCCAGAGCCGACTGCACCTGGACGCGAGTCCTGCCGAGCTGCTGAAGCTCTGTGCGTGGAATCTGGGCTTGCACATTGGCCAGGGCGATCGCCTGGCCGATCTGTGACTGGGCACCCTGCATCGCCACGCGTACTGCCTGGGACATGACCTGCAGGACTTCGCGTTCGGACTGTAACATCTGCTTGGCCTGGGCAATTTGACCGTCGATCTGGGAGGTGGCCGATAGAAACGTGCTCTGGGACGTCGTCGACTGCAAGCCATTCTGCAACTGATCCAGTTGCCGCAGTTGCTGGACCAGGGCATTCAGTCGGGGGTACATCGCCTGCTGCTGTTGTTCGTCCGCTTGCTGATGGGCGGCGCGCATCGCCCTCAGCCGGGCCACAACCTGAGCTCGCAAGCCGTTCACTTCGCTGACCGCTTGCTGCTGCACTTCTGGAGTGACTTGCTCTCTGCCTCTGGCCGCGGCCAGTTCCTGCTCCGCCTGCTCCAGCGCCACCTCCGCCCGCCCCGCCGCCTCCGAGGACTGGCTGATTTGATCGCCCAGTTGCTGGTACAGATCGACGGCGTGAGCCCACTTGCGGGCGAAGGCCTGCAACTGGTTGTGTTCGATGGCGTCCAGCGCCTGTTCGATGGTCTGGGCGAGCAGTTGGATCCGACCCAGGAGCACGCGGTCCTGCGAGGGAGGGGTCATCTCGCGCAGCGTGGCCACTCGTCCGCTGGTCGCCGGTTCGCAATCGGATGTTACGGCGACCTGGGCCAGTAGCGAGTGAGGCATGGAGGCGGGGCCGGAAAACGGGCAGGCGGCGATGGCAAGCAGGTGAGTAGCGATGCGAGTTCGGTTCATGGCTGGTTCCAGATCGGTTGAAATGAGGGTCTTGGTCGGAGGAGTCCGGGATCCATCCCGATAAACTGACAGGCTGATAGCCCGTCCCCACCAGGGACTGACGAGCTGGCCGCCCGTCACTGTTCTGCTATACGTTCGCCGTCGGGCTGTGTGACAGGTGTTGAGTTGTCGGGCAGCGTCGTCAAACGGCCCTCGAGCTCCCGCCAGCGCTCCTGCAGTTTCCGCAGGCGGGCAGTCAGTCTCGCGTCCAACGGTATGCCGGCCGGCGGGTCGGTCTCGCCGAGCAGCCATTCGAGAAACGCTCCACCGCTGTGCAAGCGGAGCGCGAGCTTGACCTGCTGAGCCTGCTGGTCCGGCAGAGTCTTGATTAAATCGACAATGCATGCGAGCAGGTCTTCCTTCCACGCCTCCTGGTCGGCGAACCAATCGTCCTCGGGGGGCAACTCCGGGTCGATGCGGTGGACTTCCACCCGCTCCTCGGTGGTTAGCGCAGTGTCGAGGCTGCTGGGCCAGGTGAAGTCCTCCTGGTGGTTGCAACCGGTAACAGCGATCGCTGCCAGCAATGCCAGCAAGTTTCCAATGGGGCGGTGAGTGCTCCGACGCCAGTGCGGGCCCGGATGTAAGGCTGAAGTGACGTGCGTCATCCGTTGGTTCCTGTCTTTCGGTTACAGGCTGAGTAGCGGTCACACTCTGAAAAACGTCCGGCGCAAGCTGCCGTGACAGATCCGGCAAAACTTTGGACCCATCCGTGTGCCGGCTGTTACACTGGCAGTTCCGCGGCGTACAACGTATAGCCACACGCGGACTCCGCGGGACCGCGTGGTGACGAAGAGCCGGAAACAGCGTTTCGGTAACCGGGAGCTCAGCCGATGATCGTGGTTAACTTCTCACATCCCTTGACTGAGCCGCAGCAAGCGCAGCTCGTGGAACTTCTGGGTGAGCGGCCGGCGAGGATCGTGGATCTGCGCGCGGTGCTGGACCCGCAACGCGAACTGGGCCCTCAGTCCGCGGCGCTGGTCGAACAGTCCGGCCTGTCGCCGCAAGCCTGGCAGGGCGAGCGGTTGCTGGTAGTCTTGCCGTCATTGAATTTTCTGGCGGCGGCCGTGCTGGCCGAACTCCACGGGCGGATGGGTTTTTTTCCGACCGTCCTCCGCCTGCGCCCCGTGGCTGGCGTCGTGCCGCCCCAGTATGAAGTAGCCGAAATCGTGAACTTGCAGGCGATCCGAGATGACGCGCGTCAACGACGATGAACAACCCGGTCTGGTGGTCAAGTTGGCGAGCTACCGCCTGCTGTTTCTCAACGGCGGCCGATTGTTGCCTTGGCTGGGGCCCGCGCTGAAGGGCATTATCGCTCGGCATTTCAAAACCCAGTCGTGTCACTGGCCGGCTGAAGTGCGCGACAGCCAGTGGCGGTATTGCCGCGGCTGCCAGCATCTTGGCGGTTGTGGATACGGACTGTTGTTCGAACCCGACCCGCCAGTGGCCGCAACCGTGATGCCGACCGCGCGGGACGGTCAGCGGGCGATCACGCTGGCGGCTCAATTCCCGGCTCCGGAACGGATTGAGCGGGGCGATACACTCGACCTGCAAGTCCTGCTGCTCGGCGAGGCGGCCGCGGATCGAGAGGCGGAATTGCTTCAGGCACTCCAGCGACTCGGACCCGCCGCCTCGCTGGGCCGCGACCGAATCGGCTTCAGGTTGGCGCCGGCAGGCGAGTCACACTCCGGCGAGCAGCGAATCGCGCCTGGGCAACTGCGGGTCGAGGATACCGGTGCCCCAGTATCGCGGTTGGTGATCCGCCTGGACAGCCCGCTGCTGTTGCGGACCGAAGGGGACGGTCACAAGAAGACGCCGCTCCGGCACCCTGAATTCGCGGATCTGTTGCGGGGGTCTTTGCGGACAGTGGGGCGGGCCTTCGAAGCGTTTGGATCGGGAGACTTGTGCGATGTGGACTTCGCCGCCCTGAAGCAGACGGCGGAGAACGTGGTCTGCCGGCAGGCGCGCTGGCAACCGTTCACTCAGCCGCATCACAGCCAGCGCAGCCAGCATCGTTGGAACTACGAAGGCGTGACCGGCTGGGCCGAGTTTCAGGACGTGCCTCGAGTGCTTTTGCCCTGGCTGATCTTCGGCGGCGCCCTGGGCGTGGGACAGGAACGACTCTGCGGCGCGGGTCGCTGGACAGTGATCGCGGAACGGTCGGAGGTTTGAAAGAAATCGGGAGAACATGAATGAGACGTTTGAGTTTCCGCCAGGAGTCCTGGAAACTGCTGCTGGTCATGATCTGTTTTGCTCTGTTCGGCAGCGGTCTCAGCATGATGTTCGACGCCGAAAAGCGTGGTCTGATGGTCAGCGGGATCACCGTGCTGTCGCTGGTGCTGGGCGGGTACTTCCACCTGCAACCCGTCGCGCTTCGCCGCCGCTTTCTCAACCGATTGGGCAAGCGCCCCGCCGACCGCCGTGAAGTGCTCGTCCTGCCGCTGTCGCAATCGCCCGACGTGCTGCCTCGCAATGTGGAGCTAAGTGGCCGACTGAACGATGACCTGGCGACGCTGGCCGAGGCGAAGCGGCAAGCCAGCCTGCAGGGTCAGCGAGCGCAGTTTTGGAGTTGGGAGCAGGCCCTGCGCGGCATCCAGCATCATCTGGCCGGCGGCGGACCTTTGCGCCGCGTGATCCTGCTGGCGTCGCCCGAAAGCGCCGTGCAGTTGCACTTGTTCGTCGACCAGGTGATCCGCCGCTACGACGAACTGAAGCAGGTTTCGTTTGAGGCCTACTATCATTACGACGGCAAGCTGCATGTCCTGGATTCGCCGGGTTACGAACACCACCGGCAAAACGGCGTGGACTTTGAGGATTTTGACGGACTGACCAAGGCCTTCGACAGGATCCTGGCCTGTCTGGAAAGCGACGGCGAACGGCACGAACAGATCCAGGTCGATTTCACCGCCGGGCAGAAACCGGCCAGTGTTGTGGCCGCGGTGGTCACGATCTGCAGCGATGTCGCCAACCAGTATGTTTCCACCAACCCGCGGGACCGCAACGCCGACGTCTGGGTCTATGACGTCTGGGGGTACGATTTCTGGGAGCTGCGCCAGCCGGGCAGTTGAGCTGCCGCCGTGCGGCGCGGGACACTCCGTTCACTGCACTTCGCCTATGTGCTGGCAGCTCAGCGTGATCCGCAAACGGCCGCTTCAGTTTCGAGGTGGGACCGGGATTCCGAGACTACGGCAGATACCGCGAACCCTTGCCCCTCTTGATTTCGCGATGCCTGGGTACCGACGCACGTTGCATGTTCGTCGTATTGAGCCAGACGTCGTGCTTTCCTCCGTGATGGTGCAGAATGCACGAATGATCGCGCAGGTAGTGTTCCAAGTCTGCCCGACTCAAGGCGAACTCCTACGACAACTCGTCCGCATCCTTGAGCTGTTTCGCCAGTTTCTTGCGTGACTCATTCAAGGCTTCCGCGGCGTCCCTTGCATTCTCGAATGCTTCATCCAGAGAGTCTGCTTCAGTGACTAATTCCGGGTCGAAGGGTGAGGTCACGACGTACCCCCCCTCCTCTGCTGGCTCAAGTGTGAGGACCATTTCGCCGTTGCTGACCGTGTACGTTCTGCTTGCAATCATCCTGAAACTCCTGTCCAAGATAGAATAACCCGGTTGGGTCGTCCAAGACAAGATCGTGGAGTGACAACCCGCTTCGGTGCCGACAGATCAGTGGTTTCGCCGAGCAGCCGGAGCTGGGCGAAACCTATACTGCCGAAACCGGGTTCATTGATTCAATGAAACCCAGATATGGTGCCGCTCACGGCCAGCAGGTTGTCGTGGCGAGTCCAGAGCTGGTCGCCGTAGACCAGTTGCCGGCGGTCGGCGTCGTAACGGGCCAGACGGTAGCCGTGCTCCGCGAGCCACTCGGACAGTTGCGCCGGAGTATGGCCGTAGCGCCCGCAAAGGCCGTTCATCTCCAGCAGCCAGACCGGCGGATTCGCCGCGGCCAGCATCCGCCGAGCGCCTCGCAGCGCCAGCAGCTCGGCCCCCTCGATGTCGATCTTGCCCATCGCGTACTGGCGATCGGGCAGGTACTCGTCCAATGCCACGCAACGCACCGCCATCGTCCGCTCGGCAGACGGCAAGCCAGTCTGTGCGCCAGTCTGTTCGCCGGATGGCAAGCCAGGCCGCTCGCTGCCGGGCAACTCCGAGCTGGCCAGCATGTGGTTCATGGCGTCGTTTCCAGTCTCCAGGAACACTTCGCCCGCAGTCGCGCCCACGGCCAGCGGATGCACTTGGATGTTTTGCACGCCGCTCAGACGCAAGTTCTCGCGCAGACGCTCGAGCGTCGCCGGCACCGGCTCGAAGGCGTCCACCGCGCCCTCCGGACCCACGGCCGACGCCGCCAGCAACGAATAGATCCCCACATTCGCCCCAATGTCCAGGAACCGGTCGCCAGGTCGCAGATAGTCCAGCACAAACCGCATCTCGTCGTAGTCGTACAACCCGTGGCAGTACAGCGAAAGCGTCGCGGACTGGCTGTCGGGATAGCAGCGCACGCGCATGCCGCCCGGCAACGGCACGTCCCACGGCCGGCCGCGCAGCCGCTTGTCCACCTGCCAGCAGACCGCTCGCAGCACCGCCTGCCACCGCCGGCGCCGGTTGGA
>JAGFJK010000032.1 GCA_024102795.1 Pirellulaceae bacterium | reverse complement strand
GAGCGATTGTCCCCAATCGCTCTTGGCAATGGTGGAGCGATTGTCCCCAATCGCTCTTGGCAATGGTGGAGCGATTGTCCCCAATCGCTCTTGGCAATGGTGGAGCGATTGTCCCCAATCGCTCGTGGCAATGGTGGAGCGATTGTCCCCAATCGCTCGTGGCAATGGTGGAGCGATTGTCCCCAATCGCTCGTGGCAATGGTGGAGCGATTGTCCCCAATCGCTCTTGGCAATGGTGGAGCGATTGTCCCCAATCGCTCTTGGAAGCGGCGCAACGACAGGCCACTAGCTGCCCAGTGGCGGCAAGCCACCGGTTCGTCACCAAGCCGCCGCAGGCAGGTCGCACCGATCGCGCCAAACGCGGGGGGCACATCAGCGGAGCATGGGTGCCGCGCACAACCGGGCTGCTCTTGTGCGCCGGCTTCGTTTTCCATACGTTGTGGTCCAGCGGAAGCGAACGGATTGCCCCCTTGCATACGGATATGAATCACCACTCGTGAAAGCCACTCCCGCAACGCCCCACGCGCCCGCCCAGCCGGCGGCAAGCAGTTCCCAGGTTCCCGCTCCCCACTTTCTGGCCCCGGTCGAGGACTCAGCGGCAAATGGCAACGGCCAGGGGTGCCCGACCCTGGCCACTTCGAGTGGAAGCCGCCTGGAGCAAGCGCTGGCCACGGCTCGCGGCCATCTGCTGGGTCGGCAGCAGGCCGACGGCCACTGGTGCGGCGAGCTGGAAGGCGATTCCATTCTGCAGAGCGAGTATATTTTGCTCATGGCGTGGCTCGACCGGCTGGACGAGCCGGACGTGCGGGGAGCGGCCCGTTATCTGCTCCAGCAGCAGATGCCCGGCGGCGGCTGGAACCAGTATCCGGGCGGTCCGGTGGACATCAGTGCCAGCGTCAAGGCCTACTTCGCCTTGAAGCTAACCGGGCATGACGCGGGCAGTTCGGCGATGCGGCGAGCGCGCAGCGCCATCCTGGACCACGGCGGCGCGGATGCCGTGAACAGTTTTACGCGGTTCTACCTGGCGCTGCTCGGCCAGATCCACTTCGACCACTGCCCGGCGGTGCCGCCCGAAGCCGTGCTGCTGCCGGCGTGGAGCCCGTTGAACATGTACCGCGTCAGCGCCTGGTCGCGGACGATCTTCGTTCCGCTGGCGATTGTCTGGGCGTTTCGTCCGCGGCGGGAGCTGTCGGCCGAGCGGGGGATTGGCGAACTGTTCCACCGGCCGCCCGATCAGTGGCCGCCGCTACGTTGTCCGGGACTGGACGCCGCGCCCGGCGGCTGGGGCTGGGACCGCTTCTTCCGGTTCGTCGACCGGGCGCTGAAGTGGTGCCAGCGCTGGCGGATCACACCGCTGCGTCGGCGAGCGTTACGGTCGGCCGAGACGTGGATGGTCGAGCGGTTTGCCGACAGCGACGGGCTGGGCGCCATCTTTCCGCCGATCATCTGGAGCATCGTGGCGCTGCGCTGCCTGGGCTACGCCGACAGCTCGCCGGAAGTCCGCGAGTGCCACCAGCAACTCAGCGGCTTGATGATCCGCGAGCGGGACACGGTCCGCCTGCAACCTTGCAAGTCGCCGGTCTGGGACACGGCGCTCAGCCTGCGGGCCCTCGCCGCGTCGAATTCTCTCGCCGCGACGCGCCCCAACTCGGCGGCCGACTCGGCAGTCAATTCAATCAACTCGGCGCACAACACCGTGGCCGACAGCGGCCCAGCGGTCCGCCGCGGCGTTGCCTGGCTGCTGGACCGCGAGGTGCGCCGGCCGGGCGACTGGTCGGTGAACGTGCGGGCCGAGCCGGCCGGCTGGTTTTTCGAATACCGCAACGCCTTTTACCCGGACGTGGACGACACGATCATGGTCTTGATGGCCTTGCGCGAAAACGCTCCGCCCGCGACGCCCCGCG
>JAGFJK010000011.1 GCA_024102795.1 Pirellulaceae bacterium | reverse complement strand
GCTTCCGTTTTGGGTTCCGCTTTTTACCCGTTTCCCGCCCGCACTTCCGGGCCGTTTGGGCCTCGGGGTGTTTTTTCCTGCGGTTTTCTCGGTTATCTTTAACCGCATCCTGGTTTGATGGGTGCCTTGGACGCGGGCGTTTTTATCGTTCTGGCATTTTTCGCCGGCCGAGGAGTTCCTTCGGGGGGGGGGGGGGCGATTGGGCAGTGGGAGGTAATTCCCAAGGCGATCGACTTCCCACTTCGCGTCGTCGCACTCGGCACAGTGGTCATTGTCTTTTTGGTTTCAGCTCCCCAGGAGGCCGAGGGGTTTGGCCTTGATTTCCGGGATTTGACCGGTCGACGGTTGAAACTCCTGGAGCGTATTGACACGAGCGCCGACTTGACGAAAGGCCGCTGGTTGCTTGTTTTTGTGCGCGACAACTGTGCCAAGTGCGACCATGCCCTCAAGCAACTAAAGGATGCCACGCGGCAAAGGCAGTTGCCGTTGGCCATAGCCCTGGTAAAGATTCCGCCGTTTGGCGCCGCAAGCGCGGATACCTACGCCAGTTGGGAGCACGCTCGCTACGACTCGGCAAAGCCCTATATCAGGACGCCTCAGTTCGTAATCCTGGAAGACGCGGTCGTCCGCGAAGCTTCGTGGATCACACCCGAACTGGATAGCCAGTCGCTTCTTACGCGGGAGTAACTCGCCATGCCAGTACGCAACTCGCATCTTCTATTTGCCTTACTGGTTGTAATTCTGCTGTGGGGCGCGTTCTTTCTAAGACCCGGGCGCGAAGACATATCGGCCCTGATCCTCGACCGGAATTCGCATGACTTTGGGAAGGTATGGAGCACCGCCAAGTTTGATTGGACGCTACTTATTCGAAACAAGGGACGCAGCAAGGTTGAATTCGCGGAGTTCACGTCATCGTGTAATTGTCTGACCGTTGAGCCAAGGAGATTGATTGTTGGGCCCGGCGAGACGCGTGAACTACGCCTGGTGTTGGATCTGACAACCGCCAGAGCCGAATTGCATGGTGGTGAAGCAGCATTTGCCGCCAACGTCGTCGGCTCGACGCGCCGTGGCGGCGCGGTTCGATTCCGAGTTACAGGCACCGTGCTGACGCCGTTGATCTTCGATCCGGTGGAGGTAAGTTTTCGCGGGGGTGACCGCATCACCGCCGGAGAAACTGCCGAGAGACTGGTTCGCTTGATGTCCAATGGGGACGTGATTGATGTGCAGGCAAACTGTGCCGCCACCCTGGGAACGGTGGGTGTACACCGGGACGGACAAAGTTGGCTGATGTACTTTCAGCTGAAGCCACACACAGAGCGCGGACCGATCAACGAAGTCATCCACGTCGGATGCCGACTGCCGAATGGTAACATCGTACACACGACCATTCCCGTGCGCGCTACGGTCGTTTCCGACATCGTTGCGATTCCAGAGGTTCTCCGCCTGGCCAGGGGACAAGTTACGTCTGATGAACAATTCGTCTTGCTGCAATCTCGATCCGCCGACGAGTTTGTCGCGAACATCTTGGAACATCCACAAGGAACACGGGTACAACTGTCCGACAACGGAGCTCTGAAAACAGTCACGATGGTGGTTTCCGATTCAAGTGCCTTTCGCGGTGGCGACCTGGTTGTGGGAGTGCGGAGTCGCCATGCGGACGAGGTGCTCACGATCCCGGTCTTCGCCGATGAAAGAGAACTCAGATGGGAATGAGAATGCTCATGACCATGACGATGGTCATGGTCAGTATGGGAGTCGGCTGTGGGGTTCTCGTCTCTTGCCAGGCCGCCGATGAGTTGACCGATACTTTGAACGCCTGGCAGCGGCGGCGCGAGCGCATCGACGCCATTCATCTGCTGGCTCGCGGGAAAGGCTTCCTGGCGGCGAACTCCATCCCAACGGAAACCGAAGCGGGCATGGGGCCGAGCCGGGATTTTCATTACACTAAGGAAGTCGAGTTGTACTTTGATTTCGCCACTGGACGCGCACGAAACGACTCGCTCTCAGGGCACCTGGACGGTGGGCAACCGTTGGAGCGATTTCGTTCGCTGATGTTTGATAGCTCACGACTACTGGATTACCGTCCGCGCAACCGGAACCCGGATCTGGATGAGTATCAGATCCAGATATTCAAACGGGCGGACGCGCGCTTCCCCTTTTTTTCAGGACCCGGCGAGCGGGTGCCCTGGTATGCCTGCGGTTACCCGCCTGGCACACGGTTTGAACTAAAGAATCTGCGTCCAGCAGTCGACGCAGCCATGTTCCGGTTTCACGGGTTTGGCGTCGAGGACGGGGAACAAGTTATCGTGCTTCGCACCATCGCCGAGTCAGTCGCGATTGAGAGCTTCGTGGAGATCTGGGTAAGGCCGTCCAGGGACTATTGCATCACGCGCGTCGCACATTGCCATGCGGACCACGTGAGCATTGAAATCTCTGTCAAGCCAGAACAAATTGCGGGCGAGTGGATGCCGGGAGCGTGGACTTTCTATTACCGGGACGACCTTGGACAAGCCACTCGAATTGAGTCTGTCGAGACGGTGAGCGTGGAACTCAACCCGAAATTGGACCACAGTTTATTCACCATCAGCGAACAGCCCGGCATGGTTGTCTCGGATGAGGCCAACGACCTGATCTATGTCGTGCCGGAGCCAGGAGCTCCATTGAAGTCTCGCGCCGAAGTCATGGCTCAAGCCAGGCAGTCCAAGAGCGGATTCTGGTTTGCGGGTGTGGCAGTGCTGATTGGGATCGCGATTGCGACATTTCTATTTGCACGAACGATGTCGATGCCTTCGAATTAGATTGCAGCTCGTTTGATTCACGGGATTCCTGGAGGGATACAACGATGTTGAGAGTTATTAGCCGATGGACGTTGGTAGGGATGATCCTTGTTGTTGTCGCCAACATTGCGTGGGCGGCCTGCACCACGGGATGTGCCGAGATCGATGGTTGGACAACTTCCACTTCCACGACGTGCTATGCGTACGACGTGCCGATGTGCAAACACAACGGCGACCCTCTAGTCACAAATCCGGTCGCCGGTACCACGTGCAAGGACATACCAGGCCTCATGAAGGACACTCTGTACTTTCAGTGCGACGCGGAGGCGTGCACGAATCTGTGTCCAGGCCCTGCCCCCGGTCCTCGAGAAGTATCGGCCAACCAAGATCATGCGTCATGCATGCCCCTTGGGTTTCATATTCGACGAGGCTGCCAAGGAGCTGGCTACTAGTTCACTGGTCGCCATCAATGACTGCTTTCGATCGACACCAGCCAACTCGGCACCCCTTGGCTGCCTTGGGCCTGCTCGCGCTGTCGGTATGGCTGCTGAGCGCGGTGGCAGTAGCCCTGGGGATTATGTTGGGTAATGAGTTCATTCCGCCGGTGAATCACCCAAACTCGGAGAAGACTCGAACGTGCGTTCTCGCCAACTGGGATGGTGTTTTCTACGCGAACATTGTGAACGAGGGTTACTCCTACGATGTGCAGGCGAGATCCAATGTCGCGTTTTTTCCACTCTTCCCACTGTTGGCACGAACTCTTCATGAACTATTCGGGTTGTCCGCGGAATGGTCACTGGTGTTGGTCTCCAACATTGCCTTCGTGGGCGTTCTTGCGGTCTTGGCGGCATATGCCGAAGACAAGGACAAACTGCGGGACTTTCCATCCTGGGTCATCGTGTCGCTTGCGGTATCACCCCTGTCCTTGTTTTTTCGAGCCGCATACAGCGAGTCGCTCTTCCTGCTTCTCGTGGTCCTGATGATGTACGGCATTCGTCGCAATTGGTCACTGGTCCTCATCGCCCTGCTTTGCGGTCTCTGCACTGCGGCGCGACCGGTGGGAGTTGCCGCCGTCCCGGTATTCGCCTTGCATGCGATGCGTTGCCTTGTTCCGATATCGTTGTTCAATGTGCTTCGCGGCCTTGTACTTCTCGTCATTTCGACATCCGGCATCGTGGCGTTCATGATGTACTTGCACTACGAATTCTCGGACTCGCTGGCCTTCGCCAAGACACAAGATAATTGGGCCGTCCGCCAGGACGCGACGGTTGTGGAGCAGATTGGCCACGCCATCGCCTTGAGACCACTAACCTCGATTTATGACCCGACATCGGAAGTCCATTGGACGCGGCGGGCACGTTCAGACGTCGCGGTCTTTAATCTTGAATTCGTGACTCCCCTCGTTTTCTTGGCGTCGATTGCGCTGGTGGTCCTGGGAGCGTTCCGGCGGTGGCTATCCCTATCGGAAGTGCTCCTGGCAATTGGTCTCCTGGGCATACCATATTTCCTGCACAGCTATCGGATGTCAATGCTCGGCCATTCCCGGTTCGCCTTGGTCGCCTTTCCATGCTTCCTTGTCATTGGGCATCTGCTGAGGGACGTTCCCGGACCGCTGGCTGCACTTCTAATCGGCATTTCCGCCGTTCTTCTGGCCATCTATAGCGCGCTCTTCGCGGCCTGGTATCCCATAGTCTGAGGAAGTTCAGTGCCACAGAACTGCCAACTAGAGCCAGGCGAGAGTGCTGTCATTCACAACGACCTGCTCGGGCGATATCTGCGGCTTGCGCCAGTTGCACACGCGGTGTTTCGAAGCGCTGAACTGGGACCTTTAGCGGGTTTGCCGATCGAGCGTCCGATTATCGACATTGGGTGTGGGGCTGGTGAGTTTGCCGAGGCCGCAATGGATGGGTGTGTGGACGTTGGACTCGATCCCTCGCGCCGACGACTCGACCTGGCACGGCGGACGCGCAAATACCGTCACTTGCATCAAGCAAGCGCCGGAGAGATTCCCTATGCGCGGGAGACGTTCCAAAGCGCACTTTCCATATCAGTGTTTGAACACGTCGCCGACCCGCTATTGGTGCTCAAGGAAATCCATCGAGTATTGAGAAGGGACGGGACGCTGATCGCCACCATTTTGCTGGATGAGATAACGAAACACCTGAGTTTGGCGAATCGACTGCTCCGACTGCGCTTGCCGATCTTGGCGCGTTGGTATGTCCGTGGTCTGCATCGTGCATTTGTTCACCAATCACTCCTGCCTCGCTGCGAATGGGAACGCCTGTTTGCTGAAGCCGGGTTCGTAATCGAGGACCGCAGGCTGACGGTCTCCCACGGTGTCGTCGAATGCTGGGAACGCCACCTGCCGACCGCGTGGCCATACCGTGTGACGCCTTGTCTGACTCGCGCGTGTATCTCCCGTGAACCTGGCAGGCGCCTGCGGTTGAGGGATCGATTCTCTGATCTCGTAGATGACACGTGTTGTAATGGATGCTGCCTGGTCGTCCGAGCGAGGAAGAAGTAGTCGCTTGCCGCGAGTGGATCCGATGCATCAAAGGCACCTCCGTCGCTCATATTGCCCAGGGATGACCTTGGTGGAAGTTCTTGTGATGCTGTCCGTGATTCTGCTGTTGCTTGCTATTTTGATACCTGCTGTGCAAGTGGCTAGGGAATCCGCCCGTAAAGCCGCCTGCCAGAATAAACTGCGAAACATTGCCCTGGCGGTTCAGCAGTTTCACGACGAACAGGGGTGGTATCCTCCTGGGCAGGCCGGAGGGTCGATTGGTTTCGGACCTCGCCGCCGGACCTGGAGTTGGCTCGCACGTTTGTTGCCTTACATCGGTCACCAAGACCTGTATGACCGAGGCGGGATTCCGACCAAGACGCTGATGGATAGCGGAATCATGGCAGTCGCCGTTCAAGACTATCTGTGCCCCAGCGCGGGTGGTGAACGTGCCACGGCAAATACGGAAGACCTCGTTGGAATGGAAGTCGGACTCACGAACTACAAGGGTGTAAGCGGCGCGAACTGGGGGTACGATGACACAACCGGCGGGACTTTCCGGACGATGTACCGCAATCGAGGAACCAACGGCTCGTACGACGGGCTGGGAAAGGGGGACGGCGTCCTCTGGAGGTCGGACTACCTGTCGAGACTGCGGCCGTCCAACATCTCGGACGGACTTAGCGTGACGTTCTTGGTTGGGGAGGATCTTCCCCGGCACAACCGTTGGTGCTCGTGGCCTTATGCGAATCACGCCTACGGTACGTGTGCCATTCCGCCAAATCACCAACCGTTGGATGTGTCTGACTGGCGCGAGACATGGTCCTTCCGCAGCGTGCATCCGCGTGGCCTGAACTTCGCCCTGGCCGATGGCTCAGTTACGTTTGTTGATGAGCGAATCGCTTGGGCTGTCTATCGGGCGATGGCGACAAGAGACGGAAGCGAGACGCACAGGCTTGCGCCGTGAGGAAGTCAGTCATGCGTCCATGCGCTTGTTACGCTTGCGACCACCCGGCATGGGCGGGTAGACTTCGCACAGGGCGCGACGGGGAGCTACATTGCAGATAGGCACGGCGATAAGGTCCGTCGTTGCATCGCCACCCCCTTGCCACGGGGCTCAAGGCAGCGGGACCCAGGCGGCCAGTTCCACGCGGGATTCCGTCGAGACCACTCCGGTCGGATGCCATCAATTTGACCCAGGCCATATCAATTTGACCCAGACCATTTGCCAGTCCGATGTCGGTAAGTTAGTGTCGCAGGCTTGCTCTGCCAAACTGACCAGACGTAGGATGGCGATACGCTCAAGTGGTGCGTTGGCAGGCGAATCCGACCGACCGAGTTTGAGACGAAGAAGGGTGCGTTTCTGCTGATTCTCAAACGGAAGGACGGTTAGAATTCCGATGGCGATTTCCGACACTTGCGGTCTTTGCCGGAGCGACGGTCCGATGGGGATGGCCTGGTTCCATCGCGTGCTGATCGCACTGGTCTGGCTGATGCCCGCGCTGCATGCGGCCGCGGACGCGCCCAGTACCCGGCCCAATGTCGTGGTCATCCTCGCGGACGACCTGGGCTACGGCGACGTCCAATGCTACAACCCCGAACGAGGCAAGATCGCCACTCCGCAGATCGATCAACTCGCGTCGGCGGGCCTGCGGTTCACCGACGCCCATTCCAGTTCGGGCGTCTGTTCGCCGTCGCGCTACACGCTGCTGACCGGGCGGTACCACTGGCGGACCCGCTTGCAGGCGGGCATCGTGGGATACCTGGGGCAGCCGTTGATCGCGCCCGAGCGGTTGACGATTGGCGGGCTGGCCAGGCAGCAAGGATACCATACGGCCTGCATCGGCAAGTGGCACCTGGGTTGGGAATGGCAGGTGCCGCCGGAGCGCCGCAAGTTATTTGCGCCGCCGCGGGGCGAGTTTCCCGAAGTGACGGACGAACATCGCGCGGCCTGGCGCGACGTGTATTCGCAGCCGATTGGCGGAGGTCCCACGACGCGGGGTTTCGACCTCTATTTCGGGACCGACGTGCCGAACTGGCCGCCGTACTGTTTCATCGAACAGGATCGCACGGTGGGCATTCCCAGCACGTTCTTGCCACGGGCGATGTTCCGAAATCACCTGGCCAGTCTGCCAGGGCCGGCCTTGCCGGACTGGCGGCTGGAAGGCATCCTGCCCGCGCTGGCGGAGCGGGCCAGCGACTACATCCGCCAGCGGGCGGCGGCGGGCCAGCCGTTTCTCTTGTATCTGCCGCTCACCTCGCCTCACACGCCGCTGGCGGTCAACCAGCCGTGGCGCGGCCGCAGCGGGCTGGATAGCGCCGTGGCCGACCTGGTCATGGAAACGGACGACGCCGTGGGCCGCGTGCTGGCGGCGCTGCGCGAAAGCGGGATCGAGCGGCAGACGCTGGTGCTGTTTACCAGCGACAACGGCTTCGCGCCGTACGTGGGGGCGAAGCACTTGGAGCAAGCCGGGCACTTTCCCAGCGGGCCTCTGCGAGGCTACAAGGGCGATGCCTGGGAAGGCGGACATCGCGTGCCGCTGGTCGCTCGTTGGCCCGGCATCATCCCGGCGGGTGCGGTGTGCGGGCAACTGGTGCACCAGGCCGATTTACTGGCGACGCTGGCCGATCTGTGGGACGCGCAGTTGCCCGCCGATGCCGGCGAAGACAGCTTCAGCCTGCTGCCGTTGCTGCGGGGCGGCGATCGGCCGATTCGCGAGCATGCCGTCAGTCACGGCTCCAACGGGTTGCCCGCCTTGCGGATGGGGCAGTGGAAACTGCTGCTGGGACCCAGCGGCGGAGGCGCCTGGAGCGAGCTGTCGGCAACCGCGCCCGACGGCCATCCGGCTCAGTTGTACGACCTGGCCGCCGACCTGGGCGAGACCACGAATCGGTACGCCGCGGAGCCGGAGATTGTTGCGCGAATGACCGCGCTGATGCAGCGGCTGGTCGATCAGGGGCGGAGCACGCCAGGCCCCGCTCAGCAGAACGACGTCGCGGTGAACTGGAAGCGGTTCCTCAAGCCCGCCGCTCGCTAGGGCCAACGGGGGACGTCAGTCCCCGGACTGCAATTCCTGCCGCAGCCGGTCCATGACCCGCGACTTGGCTTTCCGCACGGCGGCCGGTCTCATGCCGAGTTGGGCCGCCACGCAAGTCGCGTCCTGGTTTTCGATCGCGGTCCTCCAGAAGGCCTGCCAGGACCGAGGTTGAAAGTCGTCTTCGATCAGCGTCAGGGCTCGGCGCACCCGCAGGGTGGCATCCGAGGGACGACTGTCGAGCGTCGACGGGTCTGGGGCGCCCACAAGAGCCAGTTGCCGCAGTGCGTGGCTACCGCCCACGGCGCGGGCGACCCGTTTGCTTTGTCGGCGAAAAAAGTCCCGCACCTTGTTGCGGGTCACCCCCTTGAGCCAGCCGCGGAAGCTGTCCTGGTCCCGCTTGCGTTCAAACCGCCCGATCGAGGTCAGCACGGCGGCCAGCACTTCCTGGGTCAGGTCTCCGGCTTCGTCTGGCGTTAATCCCAACTGGCGGGCGTGGTTGTAGATCAGCGGACCATATTCCCGCACCATCCGCCCCCAGGCGTCATTCTGCCGCAGTTTGACCTTGCTCAGCAGCGTGCTGGAGGTGGGGTGGTCGAGCGTCCGGGAGTTCGAGTGTGGCATACGAGCGCTCGGCACCCTCCTGAAGCTGGCTTGGGTCGTGGTTGTTGGCCTGCCGGTCACTTCACGGCGGCGATTGCGATTCGGTAATTCTGTGGTCGTCGCGTGAGCTACGCCACCAGTTTGAACTGTTTTTCGGGAAAAATTTTCCCGTCACGGTCCCGCGATGCGGTCCCACGGTCGTCCCAGCTTAACGGTACGGGTGTCACAGGCCGGCGATTGAGGTGTGGAGGAAGTGTCTGTCGCACGCCATGCCCATCTCGTCTGGAGTCTACACATGAAGAAGGTGTCTCGCCGTTCGTCCGTCCAACATGCCAGGCACCGCGGCCGCCACCTGAGTCTGGAGGCATTGGAGGAGCGGCGGCTGATGGTGTTCGGCGGCTTTCTGGGGCAGCTTTCGTGCGAGGTAGTGGGCGAGCAGGGGCGGTCGGTGTATCAGGCGGCCGCCACTCGGACGCGCGACCTGTCACCATCAGGCGCCCCGTTGCCGGAAGTCTACAAGGACGCGGTCCGCGACGCACTGATTGGGCACTACCCGAACATCGCTGACACCCTGGACCGGGTGGTCGTGCATTGGAACGCGACGCTGACCGACACGGACGTGCTTGGCGGGAAGGACCTCGGCAGCGCCGCCGGGCAGACGTTCGGCTACCACGTCTATCTTGAGGGTGGACCGGGCACCCATGTTTATGACTCGGGTCGCTCCGAACTGTTGCTCCACGAACTGATGCACGTCTTGCAGTTCGAACGCTACTCCAGTTCCCTTTCGAACTTCGGCTACCACTACTTCAAGGGCTGGTGTCTGGCGGGATTCAGATACAACGGAAACGACCTGGAGGAGGAGGCCGAGGCCTTCGCTGACGATCACCACTCGGCCGTCTGGAAGAACCTGTGGCCCAATCCGACGATCACCGTGACTGGAGTGTCGGATGGCGACGTAGAGTACGACAACGAGTCGCAAGCGTTTTCGTGGGCCGTGGAGGGTCGTCTGGAGGCGGTGGAGGTGACCCTGTCGAAGGACGGTGTCCAAGTCCACCACGACGACCCGGACGGGTTTCTCGGACACCGCGAGCTGGTTCGGGCGACTGGCGCGCACAACTTCGACGCGTCAGGAGAGGGAATCTACGAACTGGAAATCAAGGCCATCACGGACTATCCGACCGGGCCCAAGACCCTGACCGAATCATACCTGTTTCAAGTCAAGGACGACGATGATATTCGACCCGCGCCGGGCATCAGCGGGCCGTGGGGGACCATCCTGGATTCCAAACCCCGCTCGTTCGGTTGGAACGTGACGGACGCGTCCGGGATATCCAGCAACAAGGTCACGATAACTGGTCCCTGCCGCGTGTCCAACCTGCTGCCGGTGAACAGTCCGGTTCTGAGCGGCAGCGTGGATCTCGCGGCGTGTGGCACCGGGACATTCGTCTTGGAAGTCGAAGCCTGGGACGCCGACCAGGACTGGCCGGGAGATGACTTGCGCAACGATCCACTCGTCGCCAAACGCAGTGTGACCATCAGGGACGACGACGAGCACCCCCCGCGGATCGATTTCCTCACCACCACTGGACAGCCTCTGTTGGGCACTCTGTACAGCGAGAGCCACGGCCTGGCCAACGACGTCCACTGGAACGTGACTGATTACTCCGGCGTCGACCAGGCCACGGCGCGCCTGTGGCGCGGCGAGCAATTGCTCGACACCGTGCAGGTCAGCGCCACGGATCGCTTGAACCTGGACACCTACGGGCTGGGGACCTTTCGCGTCGAGCTGACCGCCATCGACGGCGACACCGATGGCTGGGTCGATGACCAGTTAGACAACACGTCGAATGCCTACCTGACCGTGACCAACGATCCGCCGACCGTATTCGCCGGCGGGCCCTACCTGATGGAAGAAGGCCGCCTGCTGCAACTGCGCGGCGTCGGCAGCGATGTCGATCCCGGCGACACGGAACAACTGGTCTACGCCTGGGACCTGGACGGCGACGGGCAGTTCGACGACGCGTCCGGCGCCAATCCTGTCGTGAGCTGGGATCAGTGGGTAGCCGCGGGCATCGCGGACGATGGCACGTACACGGTCCAGGTCCAGGCAACTGACATCTTTCATGCCACGGCTACGGCCAGCGCCAACGTGACCGTGCGCAATGGCGCGCCGCACATCGAGTCGATTCACAGCCAGCCCGATATCAGCGAGAACAGTGAGCTGACGGTTACGGGCCGTTACAGCGATCCCAGCCCGGTCGATACGCACCAGGTGCTGGTATCCTGGGGCGACGGCACCAGTTCGCTTGCCGCTGTCGACCCGGTGGCCCGCACGTTTACCGCCACGCACTTTTACGCCGACGACCGGCCCAGCGAAACGCCAGTCGATGAGTATGTGCTGAGCGTGCAACTGACCGACGACGATGGCGCCGTGAACCCGCCCACTTCTCGAACGCTGAGCGTGGTTACCGACCGCACCGGCGCGATCGAGTTGCCCGAGTTCTACTCCAGCCTGCCCGCCGGCGTCAGCGGCCGGCTGCAGGCGGCGCATGTGCTGGTCGATCCCGGAGCGGTCACCACCACCGAAGAGGTGGCCCAGCTCCTCAACCATCGGCACTCGATCGATTACCCCAAGAACGGTCCTTTCGATCCGCCGCTCGCCCGGACAACCGCCGTATCGGTGGGCAGCAGCCATTACCACACGTTTGACATCAGTCCGCAGTCGATGTCCTTCACCGGCGACGAACTGACGACGTATTTCCGGCAGTCTGGCGACGTTTCATTTGACATGTCGCCGCGAACCACGGTGGACGACTCGGCCATCACGCCCTATGCCAACGACCCCGTGTTGCCGTCCGAGTACGATCATGATCATGAAATCGGTACCTTCGACGGCTCCAACGACAATCGGGTCCTGTTCTCGACGACGACGACGTTCAGCTATTTGCGAAACACCGTACCGGCGACGAGTGTATCCCTCCCCAGTTCCGGCGCCGGCAGTACCAACGGATCCTGGATCACGCACCGCGGCGACCCGGACACGGCCGCCTACGGTTCCAACGATAGCCGCGGCGTTCACTTTCCCGATAGTCCATCAGGCTGTTCTTGCGGCAGCTATTTCTTCTACGGCGGCCTTGAGGGCCACTCGGTTCTCTACCAGGAGCGTCCCATCCCCAGTTCGATGTGGACGCCCATCGATGAAGGCCGGGCTCAAGCCGATCTTTCGGCGTACATGGGTGGTTGGGGAAGCCAGAGCGACTATTCGAGAATCGTGCTGATCTGGTTCAATGGGTCGCACCAAATCGTCGGCTCCACCACGCTAACAGGCCCCTCGGCGTCGGAGCGTGGCAATGCTACTAAGCTGCTCCCTCGAAGCACGTCGGGCACGATCCCCAGCGGCGCTCGGACCGTTGAATTCAATCTGGAATTCGTGCGAGTATCGAGCGGCAGCCGCAACGACGGGTACATTGACAACGTAGCGCTCAGCATCACAGACCTGGGCCCCGCGACAACCTGGACAACATCCCCTGTTTACCGCAGCAACTACAATGCGTATGCGCTGCCTAAGTTTGACGCTTCACTGGGCACGCTGACCCGTGCGGACGTGACCTTGGATGCCGCGCCCGCTCGAACCTCCGCTGTCGACGTGAGCAGCGTCGAGCACGATCATTCGCTCAGCCTGGCAGTCCCGCCCTTCCTGTTCGAGACGGTGGTCACCTCCGGCGAGCGGGCCACCGAGACCCACAGCCACACGCTCGAATTCCAGGAAGTGGAACAGGACTTCATCGCGGAAGCGGACCTGCGCCAGCTCTTCCTGCAACCCGAATCGGTCCTGCTGCCACAGCCGGGCGTGGGTTCCTCCGACGCGCTGGACCACGACCACGACATCGCAGCGGGTACCGTCCCCTTCCAGACCACCACCACCTTCACGTACGACGTGGCCAGCCTGGTGGTCCGCGTGCACAATGCCGAGCCCGGCAACCTGGCCGTTTCGCTGCCTGAATCGGCGCACGAAGACGAGGTGGTTTCGCTCAGCGGCTCGTTCACCGATTTCGGCTCCAGCGACACGCATCGCGTCGTCGTGGATTGGGGGGACAACTCCAGCGACGAGTTGTCGGTGCCGTTCGGCCAGTACGGCTTCGCGGCCAGCCACCAGTACCTGGACGATAATCCTTCGGGGTCGCCCGCCGATCCCTACACGGTCAGCGTCACGGTGTACGACGACGACGGTGGTTCGACCAGCACGAGCCGCGTGATCACGCTGCTGAACGAGTTGCCGCAACTGGCCCTGGCCTTGCCCTCCTCGGTCAACGAAGGCTCGGACTTCCAGTTGCCCCCCGCTTCGTTTACCGATCGCGGCCAGCTCGATACCCACTCGGCCACGATCGATTGGGGCGACAACGAATCGTCAATCGCCAGTATCGTCCAGGGGCTCGGCGGCGGATCCGTGCAGGGACACCATGTCTACCGGGATGAAGGCAACTACACGTTGCAAGTCGCCTTGACGGACGACGACGGTGGGGTTGCCGCGCAAACGATCGTGGTCCCGGTAGTCAATGTGGCGCCAACGGTCGAACGTCTATGGAGCGAGGGGCTGGCCATCGAAGGCAGCGGCCTGACATTGCGGGCCAACGTGACCGATCCGGGCGACGACGTGCTAACCTACGCCTGGGATTTCGGGGACAACTCGCTCCCCGCGGCCGGAGTGGACCTGGCCACGGTCAACCATGTCTTCGCCGACGAGGGAACATACGCGGTCACGCTGCTCGTAGACGACGGCGACGGTGGTAGGGTTACACAGAGTCTGACCGTGGTGGTGGCCGACCTGAGCACGGCGGCAAGCATCAGCGGCGGGGCTGCCGCCGTCGAGGGTTTGCCATACACCTTGACGCTCTCGGCCTTTACTCCGGAAGCGGCCGCCGCCATCAGCAACTGGATCGTGGACTGGGGCGATGGCACATCCAGCTCGTCGCCAACGGACGGCCCGCTCACGCACACTTATCTCGATGGCCCCGCCGAACGAACCGTCCGGGTGGATGTCGAAAAACTGGCGGGCGGCACGACCACGATTGGAACTCTGCCGGTCAGCACTCTGAATGCGGCTCCTCGCATCACCAGCCTGGATGGCGATGCGACCGGGACGGAAGGTGAAACACTGGATTATGTCGCCGCCGCGACCGACTCAGGAGCCGACACACTGACCTACCACTGGGACTTTGGCGACGGCACGACGCGCAGCGGAGTGGACCTGCGTAGCGTCACTCATGCTTTCGCCGATAACGGCAGCTACTTCGTGTCCTTGACGGTCTCCGACGAGGACGGCGCGACGGACGTCCGGGGGTATCCCGTGCTGATTTCGAATGACGTTCCCACGATCTCCATCTCGGGCCTGTCGCGGGCAACCGAGGGGGCACCGTTCGAATTGACGCTGGGAGCGATTGCCGACGCCGGTAACGACACGGTCACGCAGTGGGTCGTGGACTGGGGCGACGGCCGCTCGGACACTTACGGCGCGGGCGGCGCGGTGACGCACGCCTACGCGGACGGCCCCTCCAGCCACACGATTCGTGTTACGCTGGTCGACGAGGATGGTCTCCATCGCCATGTCGCTCAGCACGCCGTCGCGGTGGCCAATGACGATCCGCGGATCGCGTCGCTGGCCTTCGACACGCCCAAGTTCGAAGGCCAGGTCGTAACTCTCAGTTCGTCGGTAAGCGATCCGGCCGGGCCGTACGATCTGCTCACTTACGAGTGGGACTTTGGCGACGGCACGCCCGCCGTTCGCGGCATCAACTTGTCCGAAGTCAGGCATACGTTTGCCGACAACGGTGACTACACGGTCACTCTCAGCGTCACGGATGAGGATGGAGGCGGAGCCACGTCGACGCTGGCTGTCTCGATTGGCAATATCGTGCCGGTCACCGTACTCTCCGGCGCGCCGAATGCCTTCGAGGGACTGCCATACACCCTGTCGTTCGGTCCGATCTTTGACCCCGGTCCGGATACGGTCAGCCAGTGGATCGTGGACTGGGGCGACGGGCGGCAGGACGTGCTGCAAAGCCCGGATGATACGCAGCACATTTACGCTGACGGGCTTGCGTCGCACCAGATCCGTCTGTCCGTGGTGGATGAGGATGGAACGCACGTGGACGTGGCCCGGCTGCCCGTTACGGTGTTGAACCTGCCGCCGGAATTGATCGAACTGTCCGGCGACCCGCAGGGAACCGAAGGCAGCCTGTTTGACTTCCACGCGGCTGGTCGGGATGTGGCGAACGACATGCTGACCTACTCGTGGGACTTCGGCGATGGAACTGCCGTGCAAAGCGGGCTAGGGTTGCAGGACGTGTCGCACGCCTACGCCGACGACGGCTTCTATCTGCTGACCGTGACCGTGGACGACGGCGACGGCGGCACCGACTCGGCGTCGCTGCTGATCGAAGTGCTGAACGCGGTTCCCACGATTTCGTTGTCGGGAGCCGCCGAGACCCACGAAGGAGCCAGTTACGCGCTGACGCTGGGGGCCGTGACGGATCCCGGAGCCGACACCGTCAGCCAGTACTTCGTGGACTGGGGCGACGGATCGAACGACACATACGCGGCCAATGGCGTGGTGACTCACACGTTCGCCGACGGTGCCGCCAGCCATACGATTCGCGTCACTCTGGCGGACGAGGACGGATTGTACGCTGATGCGGATACCCTGACCGTGAACGTGGTCAACGTGCCGCCGACCATCGCCGCGATCAGTCCGCCGGTTGATCCGGTCGAAGGTGACGACGTGAGCTTCTCAGTCGCGGCCAGCGACCCGGCCGGCAACGCTGACACGTTGACCTACAGTTGGGACTTTGGCGATGGTTCGGCGGTCGTGTCCGCCGCGGGCCTGTCCGCGACGCGGCATGTCTATGCGGATAACGGGACGTACACGGTTCGAGTAACCGTCGCCGACGAGGATGGCGGACAGGACGCCCGCGAGTTCCAACTGGTTGTGGCCAATGTTGGCCCGACGATTGAACTGGTCGGTCTGCCCAGCGTGGACGAAACCTCGCCTTATGTACTGACGCTGGGCACCATCGGCGACCCCGGCGCCGACACCGTGGCGCAGTGGCTGGTCGACTGGGGCGACGGTCACATCCAGACCTATTCAACCGGCGGCGCCGTGACTCACTCGTATCCCGACGGGCCCGCCATTCCAACCATCACCGTGTCGTTGGTCGACGAGGATGGAACTCACGTGGCCGGCCAGCGTTCCGTGACGGTGCGCAACGTCTCGCCGATCATCACTGCGAATACCGAGCAGGCGGAAGGCGATGAATCGGGGACGCTGTCGTTCGCCGCGTCGGCCACCGACGTGGCGGGCGATGCGGACCCGCTCACCTACACCTGGGACTTCGGCGACGGCAGCCAGCCAGTGTCGGGAGTCGAGTTGACCGATGTGTCCCATACCTACTCTGACAATGGCGACTACTCCGTGCGTCTGACGGTCACCGACGGTGACGGCGGTTTGACCACCGAGTTCATTGCGGTGCGGGTCTATAACGTCGCCCCCAGCTTTGACTCCGCGTCCCGTGACGCCAGCTTCGACGTGGTCGAAAACTCCATCCAGGGCACGTTAGCTGGAAACGTCTCGGCCGGTGACCCAGGCAACGACACGCTGTCCTACGCCATCACGGGCGGCTCCGGCGCCACGGCCTTCGCCATCGACGCCGCCAGCGGCGCGATCCGTGTGGCCGATCCAACTCAGTTGGACTACGAAACGACCTCCAGCTTCACGCTGCAGTTGAGCGTCACCGACGACGACGGCGCGTCCGACTCGACCAGCGTCATCATCCAGTTGCTCAACCAGGCCTCGATCACCGGCACCGTGTTCATCGACACCGACCGCGACGGCTGGTACGCCGCCAACGAAATGGGAATCGACTTCGTCACCGTTCAACTGCTGGACGCCGACGGCAAGGTCGTGGCCAGCGGCCAGACCGGCGACGGAGGGTTCTACCTGATCGAAGACGTCGATCCGGGTACTTATCGGCTGCGCGAGGTGCAGCCCAGCGGCGTCGCGGACGGGGACGAGCAGCCTGGGTCGCTGGGTGGAACCATCGTCGGCAACGACACGATCCAACTGACGCTGGCCCGCACCGACGCCCACGACTATATCTTCGCCGAACTGGGACAGGAGCTTACCAGCGGCGACACGGCGGGTATCGGATTCTGGCAGAACAAACATGGCCAGCAACTGATCACGGCGGGAGGCTCCGCCCTGGCCGGCTGGCTCACCTCGAACTTCGGCAACGTGTTTGGTAACCAGTTGGCAGGCGCCGACGGCGCCGCGGTGGCCAGGTTCTACCGCGAGCAGGTCTTCAAAAAGAGAGTCAAGAATCCCGCGGGACCGGCCAACGTGGATGCCCAGTTCATGGCGGTCGCCCTGGCCACCTGGTTTACCAATCGGCATCTGGCCGGCGAAGTGGCCGCGGGATTCGGTTTCCAAGTCAGCGACACAGGCATCGGCACTCGGCTGGTCAACGTGGGCCAGCGGGGAGCCGCCTTCAACACCCAGGACCACGCTGATCGCACCATCATGCAGTTGCTGCTGGCCACCAACGAGCTGACCGACAGGCCCGACAACATCGCCGGCTTCTCCTACGTTTACGACAGCAACGGAGACGGCCTGATGAGCGCGGACGAAGCCTGGCTGCGAACATTGGCCAACGAGCTGTATTCATGGATGAACGAGGCCGGCGGCAGCTAAGCGGAGCGACTCGCGCAGGGCGGGACAAGTGGCATTCCCGCCAGCGGCCTGGAGGTGGCGTTTACCACCCCAGGCCGCGGTCGGCCAAGGCTTGTCGTAACCGGTCCAGCCGCACGCGGCGCACTCCATGCTCGCCGGCCACCAGCACGAACAGTCCCTGGCCGTCGGGCGTGAAGCCGACCTGCTGCACCGAACCACTCATGCGCAACGCCAGCACCCGCGCCAGTCCGCCACCGCGCGGTTGCCACAGACTGACGGTTTTGTCGCGGGAACCGGCCGCCAGCAGTCGGCCATCGGGAGCGAAGTCCAGCGCGGTGACGCTATCGCCATGGGCCGCCTGGCGAACCAGGATGTTCCCGCTGGCGGCATCGAACTGGATCAACTCCCCATTGTCGGTGCCGCAGACCGATTGCCGCGCATCGTCATCCAAGGCCACGCTGCTGACCGGACCGCCGACCGGGACGGCCCGAAGTAGCTGGTTGGTACGATTGTCCAGCACGTACACCGTTCTACTCTTCGTGCCAGCCAACAGCCACGAGCCCGCCACGGCCAGGTCGGTCACGGTACCCACTCCCACCAGCTCGCCGACGGTGCGATTGTTCCACCGCTGGGGCGATTCGGCCAGGTCGGGCAGCGACCAGGACACCAGTTCGAGTCCGTCCAGGACCGCCCAGAACCGCGAACCGTCCCGGGCGATCGCCACTGGCCCCGGCCTCGGCCCACGCAGCGCGCCCAACAGTACCGGGGCGGAGTCGGGCGAATCGGTGAAACCCGCGGCAGCAGACGCCGCCAACCGCTGGGGGACTCGCCAGGCGAGAATTCTCGACGAGGCATGGTTCGCGACGACGACGAAGTCGGCACCAGGCGATACGGCGACCGCATGCGAGATCACTTGGGCTCCGCGGGCGTCCCAGGAGTGCAACGGCAAGCACGTGTGCGGGTCCCAGAACGAAACCTGCATTTCGGGAGTCCCGCGGCCCGCCGAAGCACAGGCCAGGCGGAAGGGGTTGGACGAAACGTCGAAGGCCTGCGGCGGTCGTGCGGAGATTGCCAAGCCTTCCATCACGTCAGTCCCCAGCAGCTCGAACAACGTGGCCCGGTCCCTGCCCGTCGCGGCCACGTGTCGGCCATCGTGACTGATCGTCGTCCGCACTTCGCCAGCTCCCGGCAGCATCACGCTCAGCAGCAACCGTCCCGTCAGCGGATCCCACAGCTTGAACCGCTGATCGTGACCACTGGTCCACACAATCGCACCCTGGGGCGAAAAGCCGACGGTCGACACGAAATCCTCGTGCAAACATCCCAATTGCGGGTCCGCGAAGGACCGCTGCCAGCGTCGCAGGCTTAAGTCCAAAAGCTTCAGTTCGTCGGCGGCCGCCGCCAGCCAGCGTCCATCCGGGCTGAAGGCCAACTCGTGCCTGAAACCTAATTCCACTTCGAACGTCTCTCCCGTCGTCGCGTCGATGATCTGGCAAACGCTCGGCCGCCAGGTTGCCAGCTTCCGCCCGTCGGGACTGATGGCCAGCCGCTCGAAGGTGCCCTCGCCCAGTTGCCGCACCTCGGAACTCGACAAGTCGGACCATTCGTAGAGTTTCCCGCCGGAACCGAAAAAAATCCGGTTCCGCGGGGCATCGATCACCAGCGGTTTCATCTCGGGACGCGGCAAGGGGACCGACCGCAACGTGGGAGGCGAGGTGTTCAAATCCCAGCGGTGCAACCGTCCGGAACGAGTCGTAATACATAGCTCGTCGCCGCCGGACAACCAGGCCACGTGGCGGATCCCATCCAATTGCAGGAAGCCGCCGACCGGTGCACGCAAGTCGTGCAGCACTTTGCCGGTGGGCACGTCGCAGACCAGCACGCAGAGCTGCAGGCGGCCTTTGAGCATGGCGACCGCCATTTGATGGCCGCCGGGGTGGAATGCCAGCAAGTGCGTGTCGTAGCCCAACGGAGCGGCGATCGATGCCAATTGCCGGACGTCGACCTGGGTCAGACAGTTGGCCGCCAGGTTGCGCAGTTGCAATCGATCGGCCACCTCGACCTCCAGTGCCGCGGCTTGCTGCACGTCCCGTAGGCTGAGCGTGGCCCAGCCCGCCTGCCGTTCGAACGAATGCTCGCGCACGCGGCTGACCAGGGCGTAGTATTGCTGAGTCGCGGCCAACCGCCGTTCCGACTCGACCCGCTGGTTGGCGGTCCGCAACTGTTGGTCGCGCAGCTCGGCTTCCTTTTCCAGTATGGCGGCCCGTGCGCGGGCCACGTTCAATTGAGCCGAGACGAGAGCCAGCACCAGCAGGCTGGTCAAGATCAACGTCAGGCCGGCCAGCGACACGGCCACCGCGGGACGACGGCGACACCAGCGCCAAATCCGCTCCGGACCGCCGATGGGCCGCGCCTTGATCGGCTGGCCCTGCAAATAACGCCGCAGGTCGGCGGCCAGATCGCCGACCGATGCGTAGCGTTGCTCCGGAACTTTCCGCAGGGACTTGTGGCAGATCGTCTCCAGGTCGCGATCGACGGCCGGATTCAGTTGTCCGGCCGGCACCGGTTCGCGCTCGACGACCTGCCGCAAGGTTTCCATAGTCGTCGCGGCCTGGAACGGCGGCCGGCCGGCGACCGCGGAGTAGAGCGTCGCGCCCAGCGCGTAGATGTCGGCCGCTTCGCCCACATCCCTCGAGGCGCTGGCCTGCTCCGGCGCCATATAGCTGGGCGTGCCGAGTAACTGGCCGGTACACGTCAACTGGTTGTCGCCCTGCACCAGCTTCGCCAGTCCAAAGTCCGTAACTCGCGCGACGAACCGCGGCCCGGCGGCCCCAGCCGGCTGCTCGACCAGGAGGATATTCCCTGGCTTGAGGTCGCGATGAATCACCCCTTGGCGGTGCGCATGGCTGACGGCGTCGGCCACCTGCAACAACAATTCGGCGGCTTGCCGGGGAGCCAGCGGTCCGTCGGCCAGTAGCTGAGCCAGGCTGCGGCCATTGACCAGTGGCATGGCATAGAAAGGTCGCCCGTCGACTTCACCCACCGCGAAGACGGGCACAATCGCCGGATGGTCCAGTCGAGCGGCGACCGCGGCTTCCGCGCGAAAGCGGTCCAGTTGTTCGGGGTCGGCCAGCGCTCCCGCTCGAATCGTCTTCAGGGCCACGACGCGGTCCAGGTGGATCTGCCGGGCCCGGTAAACGATCCCCATTCCGCCCCGTCCCAACTCCTCCAGCAGTTGGTAATCGTCCCACCGAGCGCCGCTGCCGAGCTGATTTGAATCCGACTCGCGCCGGTCGTCTGCCTCCGGGTCGCATGCTTCCGCCGCTCGAAGCTGGCGCGCCTCCCCGCAATCCCCAACGCTGGTCAGCCGACGGACCAGCGCCTGGAATTGACATTCAGCGGTGAAATCAGCGGGCCGGCCAATCTCCCGCAGCAGCTCTTCCAAGTCGCCCGCCAAGGGCGGCGCTGGGCCCTCGTCCGATTTATCCCCCGAAGGCTCCGCCCGCTGGGAACCGCACTCCTTCATACACATCTCCACTCACCTGACTTCGCGGCGACTCGATTGTCATGCAGTCCGGACGCCTCTGCAAGTTGCCGGGCAGCCTGGTGAGGAATGGCGGCCGTCCGATTTCTGGGCGTCTGACCTCATGTGACCTCGTGTGAGCTCGTGTGACCTTTTTTGCCGATCGAACCGTTCGCGCGGCCCCTTCACGCTTCCCGTCCAGCGCGCTCGTCCCAACCATCGTCGTCCCCCAGTCGCCGGGCCAGCAGATTCAAGAACAGCCCCACGTCGGTGACGATCCCGGTGGATTCCACGCTGCCGCGGTCGGCCAGTTTCGTCACCACGGAAGGATGAATGTCGACGCACACCAGTCGCACGCCCGCGCTGGTCATGTTCCCGACACCGATGGCGTGCAGCATGGAGGCGAGCATCACGATCATCTCGGCTCCCGCAATCGCCCGGGCGTAGGCGGCCTGAGCCGCGTAGAGGTCCATCAGCGTTTCGGGCAAGGGACCGTCGTCCCGGATGGAACCCGCCAGGACATACTCGACGCCTTGTTTCACGCAGGCGTACATCACGCCGCCCGTGATGATTCCCTGCTCCACCGCCGCGCGGATACTCCCCGCGGCGCGAACGCGATTGATGGCCTTGATATGATGCTGGTGGCCCCCATGCACACCGACGCCGCGGGACAGGTCGACACCCAGCGAGGTGCCGAACAGATTCATTTCAATGTCGTGCGTCGGCAGGGCGTTCCCCGTCAGCAGTGCGTTGACGTATCCCTGGTTGATGATCCGGACCAGGTGCGGCCCGCCGCCCGTGTGAATCACGACGGGCCCGGCGACGAACACGATCCGTCCCTGGCGAGCCCGGATGCGGCGCATTTCCCAGGCCAATTCCTCCACGGCCGTTTCCACTCGCCGTTCGCTGGAAACCCCGGCGCTCATGAAGGCAAACTCATTCCCGCGGGCGACGCGCGACGTGCACTTGACGCGCACTCCCTCGACGCCACACACCACCTGTTCCCCCGGACGCAGGTCGCGAATCAGCGAGCAGCGGGCCGATCCGCGGGGCTGGCCGTCCTCCGCCACGATCACCGCGTCCATTCGCTGCCCCGTCACGCGAACCCACTGGCCCCGCAAGCGAATCTCCGTGGGATAAATGGTTGTGGAGTAGAATGTCTGCGGCGCGACGCCATTCTGAGTCACCTCCTCCAGCCGCGCGTCGGCGTGCCCGGCCACGGCGACCGCGCCCAGCGGCTGGAGGTCGTTCAGGATCAGTTCCAGGCGTTGTTCGTTCGGCGCAGTCACTCGCACGCGGGCGGTCGAGATCAGATCGTGTCGCTGCCCGACGTCAAACTGTTCGATGCGAAAGCCGCCGCCACCGTCGGTGATGACGTCAAACAGGCGGTTCATCAACCCGCTGTCGAGCAGGTGGCCTTCCAGGCGCACGTCGGCGGAGCGGATCGGGGATTCGATGGGTCGCCGCGCTGAAACCGCGGCCTCCTGCCGGCCGTTCAAGCACAGGCATTTCGCCGCGCCTCCCGCCAGGATGAATTCGTCAAGCGGGGTCGTCCGCAATTCGTAGCCCCACGCTTCCAGGCCGCGGCGCAGCTCGCCGGAGACATGATTGGTGACCAGCGTGCCAGCGATGCGGACGGCGTTGCAGGCGAAACGCAGCGCGTCGGTTTCGCCAATTTCGATCCGCCGCTCGGCCGGGACGCGCCGGCGGATCTCGGCCAGCGAGTGCTCGTCGAACGCCGGCGGATAGTACACAGCTCGGCCGCCCGGCAGCGGCAGGAAGCAGGTGTCCAGGTGATAGAATCGCTCGTCGATCAGCCGCAGGGAGACGACCTCCAGATTCAAGGTCTCGCACAGCGACCGATGCGACTCGATCGCGCTGCGAGTTCCGTAGGCAGCCCAGATCCACTCGGCCGTGTCATCCGCCAGCAGCGCGTCGCCCTCGCCTTCAAATGCATCGTCGCCGCCGAGCGGCAGGATCTCGTAGCCTGAGCTCTCGAACCAGGAGCGGAACAGCGGCGATTCGCCTTCTCGCTGAGGGAAACGAAACACGCTGGGGATGAAACGATCGCCCAACACCAGGCCCGCATTGGCCACGAAACACATGTCGGGCAGGGCCGGCGCGCCTTCGATCACGGCCACGTCAGTCAAACTGGCGACGATCTCGTGCAGCCGCTGCCATTGTCCGAGGGCGACGTCGTTGCGAGCCCGCCCGATCTGACCCTGCATCCAGGGGTTGATGACGTACTGGACCGCGAAGTGCGTGGGGCGGCACATCACGATGCCCGGACGAACGTGGGCCATGGCGGGCTCCTGAGACCTGCGTGAATCGTTCCACCGCCGCGGGAATTGCATCCTGGCCACGGGCGACTTGCATTATACAGGCCCACGCGGGTCACCTTCACACGTCTCCCGTCGCTCGCTGGACTCCGTCCGCCACCAAAGAACCCGCTTGGGGACGATCGGGCCGCACTTGGGAGCAACTTCTCCGCTCGCGGTGGTTGTCCAGGGGATGCAGGTCGTGGAATTCAAGGATGGGCCTTCACGGTGTCCAAGTACTGTCGCCGTGTCTTGCGCGAGCTGGTTTCCGCCAGGGGTTGGTACTATATTAACTCGCCGTGGGGGAAATCCCAGATCAAGCTGGTTCAGGATGAGGATTAGGCCTTGAAAATCGAGTCGATACGCCTTAGGAACTTCAAGACATTTCGAGATGCCCACCTTCGAGATCTCCCTCGCTTTTGTGTCGTGGTGGGAGCGAACGGTTCGGGAAAGACCACACTCTTCGATGTCTTCGGTTTTCTTCACGATTGCCTGAAAGGAAACGTGCGGCAGGCACTTGACGCTCGGGGCCGTTTTCACGAGGTCATCAGCCGAGATTCCAAGGAAGATGATTCCATCCTCATCGAACTCCAATACCGGATGGAGATCGTGGGCGTCGACCGGCTCGTGACCTACTCGCTGGAAATCGCCGAGAAAAAGGGGGCCCCTTTTGTTAAGCGGGAGATCCTCCGCTACAAACGTGGGCGTCACGGCAAGCCGTACCACTTTCTCGATTTCGAGGGAGGAAGCGGCTACGCGATTACCAACGAAGAGGACTTCAACCAGCCGGATGAAGAACTCACTCGGGAGAGTCAGACACTTGACGCTCCGGATATTCTGGCGATCAAGGGACTTGGACAATTTGAACGCTTCAAGGCCGCGAATGCCTTCCGGCGGCTGATCGAGTCATGGCACGTATCGGACTTTCACATCGAGGCGGCTCGTGGCCGCAAGGAGGCCGCCGGCGAGTCCGAGCATCTTTCGGAGACGGGCGACAATCTGCCGCGCGTGGCCCAGTTTCTGCACGAACAGCACCGGGACGTTTTCGACAGAATTCTCGGTACGATGGTGCGGCGCGTGCCGGGTATCAAGGGAATTGAGCCGCGATTGATGGATGATGGCTACTTGACGCTGCGATTCCAAGACGGGTCATTCAGGACTCCATTCCTGGACCGGTATGTTTCCGACGGGACCATCAAGATGTTTGCGTACCTCGTGCTGCTTCACGATCCCAGGCCGCACCCGTTGCTATGCGTCGAGGAACCAGAAAACCAGTTGTATCCCAGGCTGATGGTTGAGTTGGCGGAGGAGTTCCGACTTTACGCCAACCGCGGCGGGCAAGTGTTTGTCTCCACGCACTCACCGGACTTTCTCAACGCCTGCGAACTTCATGAAGTGTTCTGGCTTGTAAAACACAAAGGCTATTCGCAAGTGCGTCGAGCGAGGGACGACGAGCAAATCGCGACGTACATGGCCGAAGGGGACCAGATGGGCTTTCTCTGGAAGCAAGGCTTCTTTGAGGGAGCCGATCCGCAATGAGAGAGCTGGTATTCTTTCTGGAAGAGCGTTCCGCCGCCGCGATGCTGGAGGGCCTCTTGCCGAAGCTGATCCCGGACGACGTAAAGCCTCGTTTTATCACCTTTGAGGGCAAACAGGACCTCGAAGGCCAACTGGTAAGACGCCTTCGGGGTTATCGAAGCCCGAACGCCCTGTTTGTTGTGATGCGAGACCAGGATGCCCACCCCGATTGTGCGGTCATCAAACAAAGGCTGGAGCAACTCTGCAATCAGGCGGGGCGTCGTGGGGTGCTGATACGAATCGCGTGCAGGGAACTCGAGTCGTTCTACCTGGCCGACCTGCGGGCGGTGGAGCAGGGTCTTGGCCTGAAGGGAATCGCCGCCCAGCAAGGCAAGCGGAAGTTTTGCGCTCCGGAGCGACTCCACTCGGCGAAAGAAGAACTTAGGAAACTGACGAACCAGAGATACCAGCCGGTCGAAGGCTCCCGTGCGATCGGATCGTGTCTTGACCCGGAGAACGGTCGTTCGCCCAGTTTTCGAAACCTTGTCGCGGGGATCCGGCGTCTGGTTGGTGTCGAGGCAGCGAAGAGCAAAGACTCTTGAGTTTGGCCTTCTCACCAGAATCCGTGGGTGAATTCCGGCTTGGAAAGGGCGCCGACGGTGTGGTAGAGGGTGATTTCCGGCTCGTGTTCCGACGCCACAAAGGTACTGAATGCCTTTTTGTGACCCCCCGAAGAACCAGCTTGGGGACAATCGGGCCGCACTTGCCAGCAACTATTCCCTGCCCGGCTGGAATTTCCGCGGCTGCCGGGCGATAATCGGCCCGTCGTCAGGATTTTCAGCGTTTGCTCGCCGACCAGAGAGGATTGCCAGATGATGCCGCCAGGCAGTTTGTCTTCCGAGTTCGAAGCCGCACACCGTCGAGCGACGGTGGTTCGCCGTCCGTATGTCGCCCTGTTGGCGGCGCTGATCATCGTGGCTGGGTCCCAAGCGGCGCGGGCCGGAGAATTCAATCCGGTGCTGAATTATCTCGACCCCGCGCCGGTCTGGAAGCAGTTGCCGGGCGTGGACGGCAAGCAGCACTCGCTGGCCGATTTCGAAGGCAAGGAGGTGGTGGTCGTGGCCTTCACCTGCAACAGTTGCCCGTACGCGGTCGACTACGAGGACCGGCTGAATGCCTTCGCCAGGAAGCACGCCGGCGCGGACAGCCGCGTGGGAGTGGTGGCGATCAATGTCAACCAGATCGAGGCGGACAGCCTGGCCAACATGAAGCAGCGGGCCGAGGAGAAAGGTTTTCTGTTTCCCTACCTGTTCGACGAGTCGCAGCAGATCGCCCGCCAGTTCGGGGCCCTGCGCACGCCGGAGTTCTTTGTGCTCGACCGCCAGCGGCGAGTGGTTTACATGGGAGCCTGGGACAACAGCGCCGACCCGGCCAAGGTGACTCAGCAATACGTCGAGCCGGCGGTGGCAGCCGCGCTGGAGAACAAGAAGCCGGCGCCGCACGAGACGGTTCCCATCGGCTGCCTGATCCGCTTCGCTCGCTCGCGCAAACCGTAACGCGGATCGCGGTTCCAGCGGAGTTGCTTTCGCCCGTCTTTACGGCAGCTCGCGGATGCGCAGCTTGCGGAACTGGATCGGCGAGCCTTCGCTTTCCAGGCAGAGGTAGCCGGATGACGGTTCGCAGTCGCTGCCGCCGGAGACCTCGACGCCATTGACCCACAGCCGCACCTCGCCATCGACCGCGCGGATGTAATACTGGTTCCACCGCCCGTGGCCGTGGGCCATGTGGCGGCGCGGGTAGCTGCGGCTGCCGTCGGGCGAGAGGGGCGGGAACGGCTTCATCTTGACTCCCACGGCAAACACGTCGCCGTTGGTGCCGAACCAGTCGGTCTTCGCGCCGCGGGCTTTCATCATGTCGGTGAACCCATGGTCGAGTACCTGCACTTCGATCCCCTGGGGAAGCCCCGGCTTGCCCGCCGCCGTCAACCGCTCGATCGACTCCGGCGTGACCCACACGAACACGCCGCTGTTGCCGGCCGGCTTCTCATGCATCCACTCGACGAGGATCTCGAAGTTCTGGAACTGTTTGGCCGAACGGATCACGCTGACCGGCTGACCCGTGCAGTGCAGCACTCCGTCGCGCCAGCTCCACGTGTCGTCGCCGCTGTTGACCTGGGCAAAGTCCTCGGCGGCCAGCGTTCGCCAGCCGGGCTGCGTGTCGTCGACTGGCGTGACCGACGCCCGGCGAACCGGCGCGGGCGGCGGTTCGGGCATCGCCAACAGCCGATCCGCCGGCTTCAGGCCCGCTTGAAAGCCCTTGCCGCCCGCCGGACCCGGCTCGTAGGTGCCCACGATCGACACGTCCGAGTGCGGATCGACAGCGTCTTCCAGGCCCAGGCACCAGTAGCAGGCGTTGGCGATCATGCGGCGAAAATCCTCGACCCGGAATGCGTCGCCGTGTCCCATCGTGGTGGTGAACACGCGGGCCGTCTTGCCGGCCGATCCGGTGTAGCTCTTCGTCCAGGCGATCGGCACGGGCGGCTTGTCGGTGACCGGCTGAGCGTCGGCGGTCCAGCCGGCCAGCGGCTGGCCGAGCAACATCGGCTGGCTGTCACCGGCCAGTTGGTCGCTGACGCCATACACGTCGTCGGGAATCCAGAAGCTGCGATGCGTGCCGCGGAAGATCGGATGCCCGGCGGCGAAGTTGATCACGTCGCAGCGCGTGCTCTCCACCAGGTTCTTGCCGTAGTGCGAGACCCACGTTTCGCCCAGCACCTGCCGCCCCCAGCCGCCCGCCGGGTCCTGGCTGGCCGAATCGTACCTGGCATACGGGCTGTCGGGCCGCGTGGCGTAGCGAAACGGGTGCGTGGCGTTGCGGATGCCGATGATCGGCCGGCCCGATTCGGTATAGTCGATGATCCGCTTCATCTGCTCGTCCGGCAGTTCGCGCCACCGCATGAAGGCCACCAGCAAATCCGCCGATTCAAGCTGGTCGAGTCCTGGGATGTTGTCCTTCACCCGAGGGTCGATCGTGCCACTGGCGGCGTCGATCGCGAACAGTACCGTGCAATCGAACCCGTGTCGCGAGAGGATGCGGGCCATCAGCGGCATCGACAATTCCGACCGGTACGATTCCTCGGCCGCGATGAAGACGATCTTCTTCCCCTTTCCCGGCCCCTCGCCGCCGGGAAACGTCAGCCACTGCTCGGCCGCGGCCGCCCCGGCGTTGGAAACAGATAGCAAAATGGCGGCCAGTGCCGGCAGGATGGGAAAGAGTCGCGTGATCATCGCAGGTACCTCGAAGAATTGAACTCGTGATGCCGTACCTACTGTAGCCGACAACCGGGTTACCATCCAGAAACCATACCGGATGTGCGTGGCAGATTTTGTATGCAGCCGCTCCGGGAAGGATGGATGACTATGAACGAACCCCACGAAGGAAACGCCTGGTCGAAGCCCAGTGTGACCAGTTCCAGGATTCGTCCGAGGCCGAAACGGTGCGGTTCTGGCTGCGTGAACTGCGGACTCGGTCCGCCGCGGTGAGCGATTGGGGACTATCGCTCCACACACAAGTTGCCCGATTGTCCCAAGCGGGTTCTCCGGTGGCGGACGAACTTTTCCTGTAATCCTGGCGGCGCAGCGCCCATCTACTCATTGGCGGCGGTCCGGGCGGCGGCCAGCCGAGCGGCCGCCGGGAGGTGAATTGGTCATCGTACCGGCCGGCCGCGTACGTTAAACTGGAGCGCCGGCCTGGCCTCGGGCGCGACCGTAGACAGCACGCTACCCGCCAGCTACCCACCGCATCTTCCACCCCGACCCCGCGCGGAGATCAAGATGAAGCGGCAGTTCCCGTGGCACCTGGCCTGCGCGCTGATCATGTCCGGCTGCTGCACGGCCGTGCAGGCGGACGAGCCGTCGGCTCCGCGGGATCCGGCCGGCCAGCCGGCCGACGAGCGACCGTGGATCGACCTGCTGGCGGACCTCGATCCGGCCAGGCAGAGCGTTGCCGGCCAGTGGCGCAAGTCCGGCGGCGAACTGACCGTGGACGCCGCGACCGGTGCCCGGCTGACGTTGCCTTGGAAGAAGGTGGCGGAATACGACTTGCAGGTCGAGTTCACTCGCCGCGGCGGCGAGCATTCCATCGCCTTGATCTTCGTTGCCGGCGGCAACCAGGCGACGCTGGACATCGACGGCTGGGGCCAGCACCTGGCCGGAATTCAGAATATCGCCGGGCGCACGATGCGCGACAACCCGACGCGCGTCGACAACATCCGGCTGGAGAACAACCGCCGCTACCTGGCCGAAGTCCGAGTGCGCAAGGACCGCGTCGAAGCGCTGCTCGACGGCAAGCCGCTCGTAGCGTATCGCACCGACGGCTCCGACCTGGCGCTGCTGGACCTCTGGCGTCTGCCGGACACCGGGTCGCTGGGGCTAGGCGCCTGGGACAGCGCCACCACGTTTCACCGCGTGCGGATGAGGCCATTGGCTGGCCTGGCGCCGACCGCGAACCGTAGCATGCCAGCCCAGCCGGCAGCGCGGCCGATTCCCTCGCCGCCAGCGGACTCCACCGTGAACGCCGCTGACGATCTCGTGTCCTTGAGCGACGAGTTCGACGACGCGGCGACGATCGGCAACTGGCAGCGAGTGTATCAAGTGGAGCGGACCGGAGCCGACCAGCTCGAACGGTTCGACATTGGCCGCACGCGCGCCGGCTGGCTGACGCTGGTCCCGCGCACCAGCACCTGGTACAACGACTACCGTGGCGTGCTGTTGTTCAAGGAGGTGGCGGGCGATTTTGTGGCCACGACCAGCGTGATTGCCAGCAACCGCGACGGCCGCGGCGCGCCGCGTTCCGACTATTCGCTGGGCGGGCTGATGATTCGCACTCCCCGCGCGCCGGCCGCCACGGGCTGGCAGCCCGGCGGCGAGAACTACATCTTCCTGTCGCTCGGTGCCGCTCAGCCGCCCGGCCGGTTTGCCTTTGAGGTCAAGACGACGGTCCGCGGCAACTCGCGCCCCGAAATCGAACCGCTGGCCAGCGACCGCGCCGAAATCCGGATCGCCCGGCTGGGCGAGCACTTTGTCCTGCTGCGGCGACTGGACGGCGGTGAGTGGACCGTGCATCGCCGCTATCATCGGCCCGACATGCCGCGGCAGTTGCAGGTGGGCCTGACCGTCTATACCGACTACGGCACGGCCTCGCGGTTCGCGCCGCAACTGCATAATACTCGCGTGATTCCACAAGGCCGGCCCGATCTGGTGGCGTCGTTCGATTATCTGCGGCTGCGCCGGCCGGCCGTGCCGCCGCACTTGCGGGGCCGCCGGCACTCGGACCCCGCGTCGATTGAGGACGCGGAGCTGTTGGGGTTTCTGGGTTTCGAGGCGGTCAGTCCCACCAGAGCGTCACGAGCCGGTGGTTCTCCAGATGGTTGACCAGGGCTCCCAGCGTTCCAAAGTTCTGCTGCACCAGATCCGGGCAGAACTCGTACAGCGCTTGCGCGGCGGCCTCGACATTCGCCGGGCGGCTCAGCAGTTCGATCACCACGGTGTCGAAGCGGCAGCCGCGGAGCCGGAACGGATGTTCCTCCGCGAACTCCCGCAGCCACCGGATGATGTCGCTCGTGGAAAGTTCCACCTCGTTGCCCCTCACGGCCAGGCAGGCGAGCGCCGCGTAGACGTTGTCCGTGGGCAACAGGTAAAGATATCGCTTGTCGCCTCCCAGAAACGGCATCCCTGAATCGATCAGCAGGTGGCCGCGGCGCAGGCAGTCGTCGTAGGCGGCGTCGAGCGTCCGCCATTTCTTGCGGTCCAGTTCCGCGTCCGACTCAAATCGCAGCCGGCAACCTTGTTCGCTGTTGTCGTACTCCGCCGGCGCGTCGTCCGACTTGACCGTCAAGGCGAAGGCGCCGGGGATATTGCTGATTTCTTCCGCGGGAGTGCCGCATAACGCTTCGACCTGCCGGATGGATTCCGCGAAGTCCGGCGTGCTGGAGCGGTCGGGAAAGTCGAGCACTTCCAGGTAGTCCGCGTCGTGCGCCAGCCTGGTCGCGCCCCGGTCCAGCAGATGCCTGGCGGTCGCCCACTGGCGGCAGCGCACGGCCGAGACCAGCGGTGTTTCGCCGGAGTGCTCGTCGCGCAGGTTCAGGCCGGCGCCATGTTCCAGCAGCAGGTCGACAACCTGCAGGTTGCCGTTGCGGGTCGCGTCATGCAAGGCGCTACCCAGCGACGGGACGATCGTGTTGCGTTTTTCGGCTGGAATGGAGCTGTATTCGTACGTCAGTGTTGGGTCGGCGCCGGCCGCCAGCAACCGGCGGACGATTTCGGTGTGATTGCGGGCGACCGCGCAACGAAGCGGCGTGTGGTTGCCGCTGTAGCCGGCGTCGGAGCGGGCGTTCGCGTCGGCGCCGGCGGCCAGCAACAGTTCCACGATCCGCTGGTGGCCGTCCCGGGCGGCCACGATCAGGGGCGTCAGGCCGTAGTCCGCTCGAACGTTCGCGTCCGCTCCGTTGTCGAGGCACTCGCGGACGTGCTCCTCGTGGCCGCTTTCCACGGACGGAAACAAGGCGGCCGTGTAGTCCCTGGTGCGGGAGACCGCATCGGCGAGCGGGCGAAGTCGATCGGCGATCGCCAACTGGCCGTGTTGCATGGCCAGTTCGATGGCCGTGCGGCCGGAATGGTCCGCCGCTCGCGGGTCCGCGCCCGCGGCCAGCAGCAACTCGACGATCGGGCCGAACCCCTGTGCGGCGGCCACCATCAGCGGCGTCGTCCCGGCCTCGAATCCGGCCAGCACCACCTGCTCATCGACGGCCGGAACGGCCCGCGGATCGGCGCCGTGCCGCAGCAGCATCTGGACGATGTCCGCGTTTCCCCGCCGAGCCGCGCGCAGCAGCGACGTGCCTTGGCGAGCGTCCGCGCCCAACTGCAGGAAGAACTCGACCTTTTCCGGATCGCCGTCGTTGACCGTTGCTTCGAGCAGACCGACGCCGTCTTCCGCTTTCCAGTCGAGGTCGGCACCGGCTTCGACCAGTAACCGGGCGCAGGCCAGACCTCGCCGGCTGTTCTTGACGGCCATCAGCGGCGTTTCCCCGAAGTAGTTGCCGGCGTTGGGGTCGGCGCCCAGTTCGAGCAGCGTCCGCACGGAGTCGACGTCGGCCCGATCAACCGCCTCGGTCAAGGCGGTCTGGCCCGAGGGGTCCGTCGCGTTCAGATCCAGGTCCAGTCCTTGGGCCAGGGCCGAGCGGAGCAGGTCCCAGCGGCCCGCCTTGGCCAGGTCCGGAGCGGCGTTGCCGTAGGGACAGTGGTGTTGGAGCAGCAGGTCGATGATCTGGTTGAGCCAGGTGATGCCAGCGGCGCGAGTCGCCTCGAACTGCTCCACCGACTCCGCTCCCGACATGGCGAACGCCAGTTGGTCGGGTCCGGAACTGTCCGAGTGGATCAGCGATTGCGCGACGGCGGAGTTCGCGTCGATGCCCAACTGCTGCAGGGCTGCGAGTTTTTCGTCCGGGTCGAACGCGGACTGCCGCGCGTTGTAGGCCAGGTTGGCCAGCGATTCGATGGCCCGCGTCAGGGCCGTACGGCCTTCGTTGTCGATCGCGTCGACGGCGGCGCCTTGGTCGAGCAGGCGTTGGACGAGGTCGGTGTAGGCGTTGGCGGCGGCGAGCATCAGCGGCGTCTGGCCCTCGTGGTCGGCGTGCTGGAGATCGACGCCGGCGGCCAGCAGGTCCTCGACGATGCGGTGGATCGCGTCGCGGTCTTCGTCGGTGCTGAGCGCGGCCAGCAGGGGCGTCTGGCCTTCCAGGTCGGCCGCGTTCGCGTCGGCTCCGCGGGAGAGCAGGAGGCGGACCAGTTCGGGGTCCTCGCTGCTGGCGGCCGCCAGCAGCGGCGTGTCCCGCTGGTTGTTCGTCACGTGAGGGCTGGCGCCGGCGTCGAGCAGCAGGCGGACGATTTCGAGCCTGTTCCGGGAGTCGGCGTAGCCCTGGCAGGCTTCGAGCAGGGCGCAGGTTTGCTCGACGTCGTGTTCATCTTCATCTTCATCTTCATCTTCATCTTCGTCATTGTCATCGTCGTGTTCTTCATCATCGTGTTCGTCTTGGTCATAGTTGGCGATTTCGTCTTCGTGATCATCATCTTGTTCGTCGGCGGTATTGTTTTCGTCGTTGGCCGCCGAGTTGGTACGGGAGGCGTTGAGTTGCAGGTGGACGTTGGCGCCGGCGTCGAGCAGCAGTTGGACGATGGCCAGTTGCCCGTGCTGGCAGGCGTGCATGAGTGGGGTTCGTCCGTCCACGTCGCGGCGGTCGGCGTCTCCGCCGTCGGCAAGGTAGCGGGCCACGGTGTCTACGTCGCCTCGCGCTGCGGCAATCCAGACGGACATGGTCGGTTCTCGGGCGAGCGGTGGATTGGGAGTGGACTGGGGGAACGGTTCGCCGTGAGTGGCGGTTGCCGGCAATATAGCAGGTGAGTTGCCGGGCTGCCGTGTGCTGTGCCTGGCGGCCTCATCCCGGTCTTGGCCGCCATGTTCTCGGAGCGATTTTCCGCTGGAGCCGGTTGCGTTGTGCCCCCACCCCCTGGAGGCGCCCCCTGCGGGTATGCGTTGCGTAGCGGGACCGAGGGCCGTCCCGGGACGGCTGACGAAAGTCGAGCGGACGCCGAGCGAGAAGTGCACG
>JAGFJK010000009.1 GCA_024102795.1 Pirellulaceae bacterium | reverse complement strand
GCAGCCATGGCGGTCGTCGCGGGCGCCACGCCGCGAGCTTCGCCTTGCAGCCCCAGGTTCCCCCAGGCGAAGCCATTTTCCGGTTCCCCTTGTCCGGCCGAGCTGCTGATCGCAGCCGGCCGTGCCGCCGTCTCGTGGGCCTGCGCCGCATCCAGGCCGCGAGCTTCGCTGAGCATGGCGGCGGGCGAATCCGGCAGGACTTCCGTCAGCGGCGCGGTCATTCGTGTGCCGGGCTGCGGGATCGACTCTTCGGGGCGAGTTGCGGGATCGGCCGGCGTGGGTGTGAGAATCTGCTCGGCCGAATCCAGGGTCGCTCCAGGCGGCAGGACAAACTCCGCTCCCGCCTGCGGCAGACCGTGCTGCGGCATCTGCCCGCGGCTGATCACGCTCGGCCGCGTCCAACCGTAGTCCAGGTAATGGCTGGCATCCCGCTCACGTGCCCGCTCCATCGCATCCCAGTAGGCTTTCTTCGGCCAGGGGCCTTCGGCCAACAGCACGTTGTCGTACTCCAGCAGCGAGCCTTTGCGGAAGTGCACGTCGGCAATCGCGATGTTGTAGTCGCACACCGCCGTGTAGAACGAAATCTGGGCCTCGGCCCGCCGCTGCAAGGCGTCCAGCAGCAGGTTGACCGGTTGCAAACCGTTCTCCACCAGCGGCTCCAGCGACTGCACTTCGTCGTAGGCCGCCTTCCAGCGATTGAAGTTGGTCTGGGCCAGTTGGGCTTTGACATCCAGGCTGCGGATCGACGTGCTGAGCGAGTGGGACAGGTCCAGTTCCAGTTCGTCCAGCAGGGCATGTTCCCGCGCCAGTTGCAGTTGCGCGTTGCGGACGTTGGCCAGCTCCCGGCGGAATCCGACGGGCATGGTCATCTGCACGCCAATCCGACCTTCCTGGTAATTGCCTTCCAACATCTCCTCGATGGCCGAGGAACCTCCGAAGACGGGCGGCGGGCCGGGATTCTGCAGGTTCGGGAAATTCGCCCCCGGCGGATTGCCGTTCGCCAGGTGATCGCCCACTCCCAGCCAGCGATACAGGGCCACCGCGTCCACTTGCGGCAGCAACTGGTTGCGGGCTTGCAGCAGCACCAGTTCGCTCCGCTTGATCGACCACTTCTGCTGCCGCAGGTTGGGATCCCGCACCAGGCCCTCGGTCAGCACTTCGTGCCAGTCGAAGTCCACCTTGGCCAGTGTGGGTTCGTCCATCGGCCGGATCAGCCGCCCATCGGTGGGCGCCAAACCCATCAGGTGCCGCAGAATCCGCTCCGATTCGAACAGTCCCCGCTGGTCGGTACCCTGGAACGACTGCAGGGTGAAGTCGGTCCCCGTGCCGCTGAGCGCCGACTCCATCAGCGAACGAAACACAAAGTACCGCGCCCGGGCGTTGGCCTCGTCCTGGGCCGACGTCACCTCGCCCTTGCCGGGGGCCAGCCGCTTCCAGGTCGCCAGGGCCGCGTCGCGACCGACCTTGGCGGTCTCCAGCCGGCGATAGGCACAGTACAACGACCAGTACTGCTTTTCGATGTCCAGCACCATGTTGCGGATGCCCGCCTCGAACTCGGCAATCGAAATGTCGGTGTTGATCCGGGCGATCAGCACCGGGGCGCGGTTGACCGCCGCACCTCGACCACGCAGCAACGGCTGACGGACTTCCGCTTCCAGATTGGTTTCCCAGGTCGTGCGGACCGGCCGGTCAAAGATCGTCGACGAATTGTTCGCGTCCTCATGGATCAGCCGGGATCGGAAGAACGCCTGGCCACCCGTGGCGTTCCGCTTGGAAAGCTCCGTCAGGAATGTCGCCCCGTTGCGTTCGCTGATCAGCGGTTGCCCGCCCTGCGGAGTCCGGTTCAAGGGGCGGTCGGTGGTTTCCCAGAAAAGGCTGGTCGCCACCTGGGCGTCAAAGGCGGACAGGGCCTGAGCGACGCCGCTGTTGGGGTCGGTCTCCGTGATCGCCGGCAAATAGACGCTCGCCGAACCGTTGATCCCCAGGTTCCGAGCGGCCTGTCCCAACAGGTCCGTCTGCGGCAACCGGCGCACGAACTTCGTATTCTGCAGGGCGATCGAAATGCACTCTTCCAGCGACAGATCCCAGAATTCCTGGAAGTCGGTGTTGGTCAGCGAGTAGGGCTGCAGCGGCTGCCGGGCGTCCGGCAGTCCGGCAGTCTCGACGTCCGGGTAGTCGATGTCGGTCGCCGTCTCGATCAAGTGCGACAGATCGCCGTCTTCGTGCAGGTAAAACGGCTGCGTGGGATGGCATCCGGTGGCCACCAGCAGCAAGACCAGCATCAAGGCGACGGGTTTCGAGATGTGCCGGGTCATCGATCGGGCGTTCCTCAGGAGTAAGTCGGTCTGCGACGCTGCCGGCGCGGTCCGCAATCGTGCGTCGTCGCGCGCCCTCCCCGGTGCGACTTGTCGTCACCGGACGCGTTGCCCCAGGTCAATCCCCCCCCCCGACCGAGGCAGGACCGGCGAAGGCTGCCCGTGGGCAAACTCCCCCGCCAGACCAATCGGCAAGGTTGGTATCGTCTGCGGAATCGGCAAACTTTGAGAAAACCGTGTGATCGGAAAGATCAACTTAACAGATAAAGTTGACCTATAACCCGCATGTTATCAGGCCTGATCCGCCTGGAGACGACGCGGGAAAGAAGCGGGGGAACCACGAAACACACGAAACACACGAAAGGAAGACGGCAGGAAAGGTAGAGAGCAGTTGGACGAGAGGCGAAAGGCGAAGGAGAGCCAAAGAAGGAAGGAAGGTAAGGATAAATGGGAAATGAGGGAGGCTTAGGAGGAAAACTTGGCAAGAGAGGCCGGAGAGCTAGATATGCAAGGAAGATGGAAGTAGGGGGAATCGGCAGAAGGAACGCAAGAGACACAGTATCGACATCGCCTCATGGACGCCGCTCCGCTCCCCCATACCAGGGCACTTCGTTCCCACGAACCTCACAGCACTCACCTTCTCCCCTGGGATCCATCCTGCCTGCCTGCATTTATTCCTTCCCTTCCCATTCCTTCTTGACCCTCTTGGCTCCGTTCCTTTTTCTTTCTCTTCCTCATTTTTCGTGTGTTTCGTGTGTTTCGTGGTTCCCCGTCTTCTTCTTTTCCACACGGCACTCGCCAGAACTACAGATACATGCCGACGAAGCCGCCGGAATCATCGCTGGCTTCGCGGATCTTCACCAGTCGCTGGCGAGCTTGTTCCAGGTCGCCGGCCTCGATGTAGCGGTCGAATTCCACCGCCACGCTGCGCGGCACCGACTCCCGCAGCCAGTCGACCACTGGCTGGGTGAGCCAGTCGCACGTCTCACTGGCCAGTTCCACTCGCAGGTCGCACCGTTCGGTTCTCACGTCGGCCGAATCGGTGAGCACGGTGCCCTCGAACCGAAACCGGATCATGCCCAGGTCGTCGCGGTTGGTCAGGTGATACGTGCAGTGGGCGTTGTGGAGATAATACGAATTCAGCAAGCCGTGCCGTTCCATGGCGTCCTTGATCCGCTCGCAGAGTGCCCGGTAGCGGGGCGAGGCGTCGAGCGGAATGTCGAGTCGGCCGATGGAGCGCAGCGGCACGCAATCGAACGTGATGTCGACCCAGCGGTTCATGGCGAACTCCGCGACTATCGAGCCAGCGAAGCGGTCTTCAGTTCCGCTTCAGGCTGTCGCCAGGCTGCTGTCAGCCAGCCGCCATCGGACGACAGGCGTTCCAGGGCCAGCTTGCCAGCTTTACTCCAGCGTCCGGGCAGTTCCAGGTCGTCGACTGGAATCTGTTCCTTGAACAGGTTGCGGAACTTGCTTTCCAGGAACGTCTTGAACGTCAGGTTCTTGACGCTCAGGCTCTCCTGGTCCACGAAATTTACCACGACGTCACCCTGGCGCTGAAGCACGGATTTGCCCGAATCGCCCGGTTTCAGAGCGTAGCTGGCCGAGATCTCGGCCCGCTCGCGGAGCACATTGTCCGAGCGGGTGAAGCGTCGCCCCCGCAAAGCGAACCGCAGGGTTTCGCCGCGGAAATCGGCGATCACCGGCTGCACGGCGTCAAAGGTGATCGACCAGGGTTCCTTGTCGGCCCGCAATTCCTCAGGCACCTCGCGGTCGTTGTCCTCCAGGAATTTTCGCACTTCGGCGTCGGTGATCGTGCGGTTGGCCAGCAGCGACTCGGAATAGTTCCCCACGGCCGTCTCGTGCAGTTGCAGCGAGAGGTCGGGGTTGCCGCCCACGGCGGGCGGCCGATCGGCAGTGGAAATCTGCCGCGGGTTGCTGGCCAGGATCGTCACCAGCACGTCGCTGGCGCTGCTCCGCACGTGGAACTGTTCGGGCATCGCGTCACGGCGGCGCAGCGGGTCCAGGATCCGTTGCCGCAGGCGCGTGTTCGAGTCCTGGACCAGTTCGTCGGCCTGCTCATCGACCTGCCCTTCCACGCGGCGTTCGGCGCGGCGCGAGGCGATTCGTTCCGCCGCCGGCAGGGACTGCTGAGCACGCCGCCAGGCGACCTTTTCGATCAGTCCGCATTTGGCTCCCACGCCGTTCAGACGGGTGTCCGTGTCGCAGTTGGCGCTGGCCGGCTGGTCGTGGATGCCGTCCCGATCAAGATACAGTGTCTTAATGGCCTGCACCGTGGTTTGCCCGGTCGAGTAGATCCGGACGCCACGGTTGTGTCCCACGTTGTCGGTCGTGGCCAGTCCGCTCAAACGCAGTTCGATCTCGGCCTGGCGGTCATTCGGGACGAGCGCCACGTCCAGTTTGCCCCGCAGGTGGGCCTGGCCGCGAACGGTGGTCCCCAGGATGTATTCCCGCACGTCGGACACCCGATCGATGGCATCGTCCCGCAGTCCGGCCGCCACCAGCCTGGCCGAAGCTTGCCCATAAACGTTCGGCTCCCCATAACGGCGGCGAACCGCTCGGATCAGCGGCCGCGCCTGGCGCGCTCGCCGGAGCCAGTCGAGCACGCCGCCGATCGCGGCCCCGTCTGCCCGATCGCCCTTCTGCTGGTACGCTTCCAAACGGGCCGCCAGGTCGTTGAGCTGCTGGCCGTAGGCTTCCTGGACTTCGGGCGCCACGAACGTGGCGGCATTCATGAAGTCGTACAGGTCTTGCCGCAGGTCCAGGAATGCGGGAAATTCCAGTCCCGGCTGGTTCTCGTAAAACTTCCGCCAGACTCCCCCGAGGGCATTCACGTCCGGCGCGGGCTTCTGCAATTCGCCCCGCAAGGCATCCAGATCCAGGTACGTTTTCCACCCCTGGCGGTCCGGCTCGGCGGCCCGTGCCAGCAGCCGCTCCACTTGCCGCAGCGACTCTTCCAATTCACGCCTGGCGGCCAGGACGTCGTCTTCGCCTAGCGGCTGAAACTCGGCCGTGGCCTGGCGAGCCGCCTCCGGCAACTGCTCGACCCGCACTTCCTGGAGCGTCTCGACCCACAGCCGCAGCGCCTCCCGGACGGCGACGAATTTGTCCTTTTCCAACGTGGGGAGGTCGCGCGAATACCGCTCCAGCACCTGGCTGACGACTTCGCGGTCGGCGTCCTCGCCGCGCTCAATCTGCAGCAACAACTCGTCCGACAGCAGAAAGTCCCGCCAGCTCTGAGCGTACGCGCTGCCGCCCAGCCAGCGGTGCATTTCCGCAAGGGAACCGCGGACCGATTCCGCCGGCGACCGAGCGTACACGGAGGACGCCAGAAACAGCCAGCCCAGCCAAACCCAAACGCAAACCAACACCCGATGGTGGTCGTGCCGTCGCATTTGCCGCTCCTTGCATTGAGGGTCGCGCATCAGGATGTCTGCCAAGCGTATGTCTTAGCAGCAATCCCTGGTTTAGGCTACGAGGTTTCGGAAAGAGACCCCGATTTCAGCGACTGCCCGGATTCCGGGGACTGAGGGAGACAGGTCAAAAAAGTCGAGAAACCACAAGTTCCAAGTGGCAATTCAACCCCTCATTTGACCAAAAAAATCCATCCATCCGACCTGCTTGACGCAACCGTTACGGCCAACCTATCCTTCTCGCTTTAACTGAACTGGACCCGTTTGAAGTTGCGGGTGACTTTCGAGTCCGAAAGGGGAGGGCAGGATGATGTCAGGGAACGCGACTGGCGCGTTGCGAGGGAAGTTGGGGGCGGCGGGGCTGTGGATGGCGGTGGCCGTCGCGGTCTGGTACTGGTCTGGCTGGAACCAGGCGGCCGCGGCCGAGCGGCTGTTGTGGCACAGCGATTACTCGCAAGCACGCCAGGAGGCGATCGACTCCGGAAAACTGCTCTGCCTGGCGTTCGAGGACGGTCAGGGCGGAAGCCAGAGCGACCGGATGTGGTCGGAGCTGGCCGCGCACGCAAAGTTCGAGGAATTCAGCAGCCGGCACGTGTTCACCCGGCTGGCAAGCGATACCAAGGTCCAGGTGAACGGCCAGGAGATCTCGCTGCTGCAACACGGGGCGTTCCGGGAAATGCGCGGCAAGCCGGGGCTGGCTATCTTGGATTTCAGCGACCCCGACAGCCCGCAGTTCGGTTACGTGGTCAGCGTTTATCCGCGATATCCCGTCCCCCAGGACCATCTGGCGCATCTGCTCAGCCTGCCGTCCGGTTCTTTGACTCAACGGACCCTGATTCTGGCGGTGCGGATGCATCCGGAACGGCCGCAGAGCACGGCGGGGGACCACCATCCGCTGCTGGCCAGCGAAGCGGAAAGCCATTCGCTGCACCAGGCCAACATTACCAATCAAGGCCACCACAACTTTGATACGCGCTTCCATCGAATCAACGCCCGGCTGACCGGCGGGTTGATGGTTCAGGAGGTGGTCGCCGAGAGTTGGCCAGGGCAGGGGCTGTTCGACGCCGCGGTGGAGTGCGTGGGAAGTTGGCGGCAGTCCGGCGGCCACTGGAGTGCGGTCCGCTCGCGGCACCGGTTGTTCGGCTACGACATGAAGCGTGGACGCAACGGAGTCTGGTACGCGACGGGGCTGTTTGCCCGGCCGTAAGCATGTTGGGACCACGGTCAGCCATTGCTGGCAGGGCGGTGGCCCCGCACAAACTGGTCACGCCTTCCCGTCATGGTCCAAAAGGCGTACGTTGAGTAAGATGGTCGAGGGAAGGGCGTTTCCTTCCCGCGGAAGCCCGATCATCGTGAGCGAAGGACCCATGACGAGAGACAGCCTGAACGACCGCCGCAAGGCGCTGGAGGATTCGTTTTTCGCCCGCAAGGACGCCGAACTGCTCCGCGAAATGCGCCAGCATATGGACCGGTCCGCTCAGCGCGAGGCACTGGCCAAGGCGTCGGGGATCTCGAACGAGGAACTGCTGGACCAATTGCTCGACCTGGAGATCCGCCCGGAAACCATGGCCGCCATGTCGCTGGTGCCCCTGGTGGCAGTCGCCTGGGCCGACAACGTGCTGGACGATGCCGAGCGGCAGGCCGTGTTGCAGGCCGCCGGCGAAGCGGGAATCCGGCAAGGCGATCCCGGTTACGAACTGCTCGCGCAGTGGTTCGAACATCCTCCCAGCTCGGAAATGGTCTCGACCTGGAAGGCCTATATCCGCACTTTGATCGAGTCGCTCACCAGCGGCGGGCGCGAGACATTGCGCGACGAGGTGCTTGGTCGAGCGCACAAGATCGCGGCCGCTTCCGGGGGCATTCTGGGGCTGGGAAACAAGATCTCGCGGTCTGAAAAAGCGGTCCTGGACGAACTGGCCGCGGCGTTCGAATGATGGCTCGGCGGTCGGCCACCGCGCGGCTCCCGGCGGATCAACCCTGACCGGCGAGCCGTGTCAACGGCGCAGATCGGGCCCTTGGCGCCGCAGCACCAGCGGCCCATCGGAACCAATACGCAAGCTGGCCGGTTGCGGCAGTGGTTCCCCCGGCACTGCCGGCTGGCTGCCGATCGCGATCAGTTCCGCCGGCGTCCGTTCCAGGGCGTCCCGCCGCATGATCGCCCGTTCGCCCACGGCGGTTGCCAATCCGGAAAACTGAGTGCGGGTAGCCGGGTCCAGCGACGTCAGCTTGTCGGCCAGCCGCTGAAGCCCGTGCGAGTTGGTTTCGGCCGCCTGGCAAAGCTGTCCCACGAACCCCGCCGACTCGATGAAATTATGGTCGGCCGTTCGTCCCACGAGCGGCTGCAGGGTCTTCGCCAGCAAGTCGGCGCCGACGTTGTCCAGTTGCAGGAACACGTCCAACTGGTTCGTGATCTGCGCCACTTGCCGCTCGTTCTGCTGATATCCGCTGGTCAGCAGCAACACGCAGCGCCCGGTGAGCCGCTTGCCGCTGAGCGGCCCTTCATAATAGCCTTCGGCATAGACGACGTGCTGGTGGTTGGAACCATAGACCAGCTCCACGTCGGTCGTCGTCCCGGCGCCGTCTTGTGCCCGTAGCGTGAAGGGACCCGTTCGCTGCGTCTTGACATTGGTCACGCCCATCAGGTCCCAGATGTTGACGACGACCTCCGGGTGCCGGACCAGGAACAGGTACATCTCCGGATCGCCTTCAATCACGCGCACCGGCAGGCGGCGATACATCGTTGGCTTGGCGATCACGCGGGCCAGCTTCTGCTGCGCGACCTGGTCCATCTGGTCGAACGGAATTTGCCGGATCGCCTCGTCCCGCGCCTCGCGGCTCGTCGTGGCCTGACCGAACGGCATCACCGCCTCGGCCCTGGACCCTAGTCCCCAGCCGGCCAGCCATACCATGGCGCATATGACCACAACCAGGGCACGCCGGGCGGTCGCGGCCCCGCTTGAACCCGGGGCGCATGCCGAAACAGCGGCCCGGATTAAACCCACGGCCCCGATTGAACCCAGGGCCTGGCTACTGCCGTGGTGAGCCGGCAGTGCCGTTCGACCAGGCGCGCAAAACGATCGCCGGTAGTCCATCGTCCCCCCTTCAATGCGTCCGGTGTTTCGCGGACTGGACCGAGCCGCGATAAAATTTGACGGTCCTGCTGATAGTTTCGGCCCGCCAAAGCGCGAAAGAACAGAAAAATTCACATTCGACCCGCCCGCGGTCCGCGATTGGCCTTGCCGGATCTTGGCAAGCCGGTCAGAATCCGCTCCCCCGGTACTGTGCCCCAATGCGACGCCGTCGTTTGCAACCTTTATCCCAATCAAGGGTTAAAACGCTTTCCGCCAGGATCGATCCATGCCGCGCCGAATCGCCAAGCGAGGGAAAGGACGCACCCTGGCAGTCGCCCTGTTCGCGATGGCTCTTACGCTGGCCTGCCTCGCAATTCTGGCAGGTCCAGGAAATCCAGGTTTTCCGCGTCGTTTGGAAAGCGTTCAGGAACTGTCGCAACAGGAAGTCCTGGAGAGAATAGAAAGACTGGTCGAAATGGGTGACGCTTCCATCGACCAGCTTGTCCCTTTACTGGGGGATGATCGACCGGCCGTGAGCGACGGGGCGCTCGCAGCCATCTCCGGCCGTCTCGACCGCTGGCAACTGCTGGGCGACCAAGAAGCGTTTCGCCGGATCGCCAAGCTGGCCGCCGGCCTCGCGGATCAAGCCGTCACGTGGGATGACGCTGGACGAGAACGGGCCGCCAGGTTGGCCAGCCGTCTGCTGCCGTGGCCCGTGGATGCCGATCCGGCCCGGTCGCGGCAATTCGTGGAGCATTGCCAGGGGGTCTTGCAACTGGCTCGGTCGAAGCCAGCCGATAGCGCCGGTGTATCGTCAGTACGCCTCGAGGTGGATTCGTTGCCACCGGGCCTGACCACTCCTGCCAGCCTTCCCCGGCGGCCCGTACCCGCGGAGCCATAAGGCGGCCCCCAGAGTCGCCTTTCGCTCGGCGAAAGCAGCGGGCGGCGGTATAGTCGCCTGTCGCTCGGCGAAAGTAGCGGGCAGTGGAGCCGATGAAGCTTATCGCTGGTGGCGGTCCAACTGAATCACGCGCTGCGCCGTGACGTGCCGAGCTTCAAGCGTCGGCAGGTACCCGCGTTGCCCAACCACGCCCACGCGCTTGCCCAGGTAACGGTGCAAGTTGAGGCCTGGCGAGGGCGAAACGTACTTCAGCACCTGCCCGTCCTCATCGACCAGGGCGTAAGGCGGTGCCCGGCGGGTCCGCGAGTAGACTGGGACCAGCACACCGTGCGCGTCATAGCTGGCCTCGCTGACAGCGGCTGCCGGCGCGGATGCGGGCGGCGCCAGCGGAGCGACCGGCGGCTGGATGGCCAGCGGAAGCAGCGAGCCAGAGATGCTCGCCTCGGAACCCGGCGCGACCCCGGGGTCGGTGG
>JAGFJK010000484.1 GCA_024102795.1 Pirellulaceae bacterium | reverse complement strand
GTTTCCGCCCTGCTGGCCGGCCGCGGGCGCTTGTGCCAACTGCGCGCCGCGGCGGCCGTCCGGACCGCTTGTTACCTCGTCCGCCAGCCCGATCGCGGGCCAACACAGCAACACTCCGCACACAAACCAACGCATGGTTGCCAGCTCCTGAATGATAATGCGACGGGGGAAATCTCCCGAAGAAATTACCCCCCGTACCGTATGTTGATCTTTGTCTCAGACCACGGCCGCCTTCACGCAGTGGATCGGCGGCAGCGAATCGAACAAACAGTCCCACTGCTCGCCCCCGTCGCGGCCGATCCAGAGTTGCCCCGTGGTCGTGCCGAAGTACAGGGCCGGCGATTTCAGTTCGTCCACGGTCAGCGCGTCGCGGAGCACCGTGAAGTACGAGTCCTTTTTGGGCATGCCCCTGTCCAGCCGTTTCCACTTGCCGCCGCCGTTCTCGCTGCGCCACACCGCGGGCTTGCCTTGCGGACAAGCGCGCGTCATCGGCTCCGCCGGAATCACGTACACCACGTCGGGGTTGTGCGGGTGAACCGCGATCGGAAAGCCAAAATCGCTGGGCAAGCCGTCGGCGATCGAATACCACGTCTTGCCGTGGTCGTCGCTGCGCAAGACGCCGATCCCCGGCCGCGGTCCGCCTGGCCCGTCCCATTCGGCCCAGCCGCCGTGGTTCTGCATGTAGAGCCGGCCCGGAGCGTCCTTGTGGCCCGCGATCTTGTGGACGCACTGGCCGAATTCAGGATAGGGGTCCGGCACGAACCCGGCGCCAACGCCCTGATTGGCCGCCGTGAACGTCTCGCCGCCGTCTTCGCTCAGGTAGTGCCCGCCGGTGGAAATCCCCAGGTGGATCCGGTTGCCGTCACGCAGAATCGTATGCAGGCAAAGCCCGCCGTTGCCCGGCTGCCAGTCCCGCGAGTGCTGATGCTGGCTGATTCCTGGCACCATCTCCCACGAATCGCCGCCGTTGTCGCTGCGGAACAGCGACGCCGGTTCCACGCCGCACAACAGGTCCCTGGAATCGCCCCCCGTCTCCAGCGACCAGATGTTCGCCAGCGCTCGGCCATCGCCTTCCGGGAACGTCGGGGCCGCCTTGGTTTCCTTGAACTTCCGGCCCAGGTCGGTCGATCGCAGGACCTTCATGCCGAAAAATGCATTGCAGCTCGAAGCGTACAGCCGCGGCGAGCGGCGGTTGTCGATCAGCGCCGCGTACACCGCCACTCCCGAACCGAACGGACCCCGCAACTCAAAGCGGCCGCGCGCCTTGGCGCCCTCGGCCACGAACAGGCCTTTCTTCGTCCCGATGCACAACACAACGCGATCCGCCATGTTCAGCCTCCTGAGACTGCGGGCATGATGTGAAGAACGTCGCCGGACACGAGCTCCGTATCCAGCCCGTCCCGCTGATACAGAAAAGAGTTATTCACAAACAAATTGACGTGCCGCCGCACCGCTCCGGTTTCGTCACAGACGTTCCGGTACAGGTCGGGATAGTCCCGCTTGAGCTGCAGCAGCGCCGCGCGGACAGTTGCCGCGGCGACCGCCAGCTCGCGCGCGCCGCCACACTCGTAGCGCAGAACGGGTGGAATTTGAACAAGAATCGTCATGTGAGTCTAACTGGCTCCCGGACAACTTGCACGCTCTCACCCGCTCGCCCTCTGGCCGCTTGTGCCCCGCGCCCTCCCGGCGCCGGGGCCTCTACGGCTTCCACATTTCTCCCAGCGCTTCCACCGTTCGCTGGACCAGCACCTGGCCGCCATCGGGTCCAATCTGGCTGCTTTGAATCACCGCTCCATAGCCGCCGTGCGCCGCGGCCCGCGCGGTCGGCAGGTAGGTGCCTGGTCCGGCAAGCTGAATGACGAAGGTCTGGATCCCGGGGCTGCGGGCCTTGATCTGCACTCCGTAGTCCGTGTACAGCTCGAAGTCGTTGGTGGCGATCGCCACGTCGCCCAGCCGCAGCGCGTGCAGCTCCATCAGGTACGGCGCCTGCCGGCCGGCCTGCTGGGCCTCGTAGCGATCGACCACGCGCTGGTTCCAGCCATGGTTCCAACGCTGCCGCGGATCGTCCCGGTACCTGACCGCCTCCGCAATCGCCGCGTCCCGCTCGGCGGGCGTGACTTGGCGATACGGCAAGTCAATTTCCCGCACGCGATGTTCCAGGACCACGTCCGTGCGGATGTCGTTTCGAGCCCCTTCCAGAGCCTCGTCCCAGGCCGCGGCGATCCGCCGTGCCAGTGCGTCCAGACGCGAGACGCCGCCGCGCAACTTGCGCATCCGCTCGTCCGCCGCCCCGCCGTACGCCAGGCGCGAGGTCACATCGCCGCTCGCCCCGGTCCATGCCAGGACGTGTAACTGCTGGCCGTGTTTCTCGCGAAGGATCCTCCGGGTCGGGTCCCAAAAATCCGCGTGGATCGCCGAGCTGCCGCCGACCTCCTGCGCGGGGCACGGCACGTTAATCGCCGTGGCGATCAAGGCGTCCGTCGCATCCCAGAAAAAAAGCACATCGACATTGTGGTCCTCGTAGCTCTCGATTCCGCGGAAGGCCGGCGAATTGGGGTTGCCGTACATCACCGCCGTCCCGTCGGCGTAGTAGGGACGACGATTCTGGGCGATCACGGCCTGGCTCTGCCCCCACGCCACTTTCCCCGGCCCGCGCGCCCCCCACGCTTCGGCCACACCGTCCGCCACGCGCGACGTGAGCCACTCGGCGTACTCGCCAGGTGGCAGGATGCCGCTTTCCGGCAACGCATACTTGCCCGCGGTCGTCACCGGCGCCGTATGGGTGTGCGTGGCACTGAGAAACAGCTTCTGCAAGTCAAAACCGGGCACCCGTTCCGCCAGCTTCTCCCGCACCTTGGCCAGAATGCCCGCCCGGATCGCCACCAGATCACACGACACCATGATCGCCTGATCCAGCACCCGCTCGCCGTCGCGCGACTCAAGCGCCAAGACCGAGGCGTAGATCCTGGTCGCCGGATGTTTGGATATCCGCACGTGCCGCTGGCCGTCCAGGGCCACCGGCTCGTCCGGCGTGATGTCCACCGTCGCCGCGCCGACGTGCAGTTCGGCCGCCGGCAGGTACCGGACCTGACCGGCCTCCAGACAGCCGGACAGCAACAGGCCGACGAGGGCGAGGCGGCGAAACGGCCGACCCAGGCACTTTCCCACCAGCGCGAGGCTTTCCTGCATGACGATGACTCCCGGCGGGTGACGATCCAATTCCAGGATGGTACGGCCGCCCGGCCACTGCCGCAAGGCAAGCAACCACCGCGGTTCCTCGTCCGCAAGGCCGCGGATCGCCGCGCCGAGCTGCCCCGCGCCGAGCTGCGGATCAATCCAGCCACAGCAGCGCTGCCAGCGCCAGCGCCAGCAGGGTGGCCAGCACGCCCATGGTGCCCCAGTTCTCCACGGCGGCGGAAAGCCGCGAAAAACGCGGAGTGAAACGCGGCGCGGTCGTGGCGGACCACCAGGAGCGGAGCAACCACAACGCATGTGCCAACGTACCGACGAGGTAGCGATTCCAGACCGCAAGCAGTCGCTCCGCCAGCCGTTCGCCAGGAACCAGGATGTCGCCCGCTGGAATCCGCCACGCGGCCAGCCGTGCCGAGACAATTCGGCCGCGCCAGACGCCCATCGCCAGGATAGCTCCCAAGATCATGGGCCAGATGGCCTCCCACTTGACCTGGGAGGCCGCGCGCGTCCATTCGACCAGGTGATCGTTCGACCAGGGCACGACCCAAGGCAGACCGCTCACGCTGGCCGACAGTACCAGCCACGGCAGCCAGAGGCCCGGCCGGGCTGGACCTGCCTGCTGGTGCATCCGCGGCCAGGCGAGGAACAGAAACCGGCACAGCAGCAACGTGGTGGCCAACGATCCCAGCGGCAGCAACCAGGCAGATGCTTCGGCCCAGGCCGATCCTCCGGCCGCGGTGGCATATTTCAAACCGACTTTGGCCGCCGCACCCATGGTTCCAGGCGCTCCGGCCAGCGCCAGCGCCGGCAGCAGCAACCCCGCGACGACCAGCCCCCGCTGCCAACTGGTGTTGAACCGCACGGCGGCGACCCCCGTGCCGAGAAACAGGGCACTCTTGGCGACCGCGTGATGGCAGGCAAACAGGGCCACCGCGCTGAAGACCGTCGGCCACGCGGCCGGTGCTCCGAGCGCCGTGCCGATGGCCACCAGGACCAGGCCCATCTGGCTGACGCTAGAGTAGGCCAGGACCGTCTTGGCGTTGCGCTGAGTCAACCCGACAAGCGCGCCATAAAATGCCGTCAAGAAACCCACAACCACACACGAGCCGCCGATCTCGGGCTGCGTGACGTCGCCCAGCGGCAGGAAACGCAGCCAGCCAAGCAGGCCGGCCTTGATCATCGCTCCGCTCAGCACGGCGCTGGCCGGAGTCGGAGCGACCGGATGCGCCAGCGGCAACCAGAAGTGCAGCGGTACCACACCCAGCTTGATGCCAAATCCCACCAGCAGCAGCGTGACACCCACCTCGGCCCACGGCCCGCGAGCCATGGCCTGGCGCATCGGCTCAAAGGCCACGCCTTCAGCCTGCGTCGCGGCCAGCGCCAAGCCGGCGAACAACAAGACCTCGCCCAGCACCACCAGCGCCACATAGATCCGTCCGGCGCGCCAACTTTCCTCTCGCCGATCGTGCGTGATCAGCCCATACGCCGCAAGGCTCATCGTCGCGTAGCACGCCAGGAACGTGAGCGTGTCCTGCGCCAGGATCAATCCCAGGTTGCCCGCCATCGCGACCAGGTAGAACACGACGAAGCGCCGCCCGTCCGCGGCCTGTTCCAGATAGCTCCTGGCGTAGATCCCAGCCGCCAGGTACAGCAGGCTGGTGAAGGCCAGAAACATTCGCCCGGTTGGGTCGAGTCCCAGGCGGAGCCCCAGCAACAGCCAGGGCCATTCGATGGTCAGATCCGGCTGCACGCACGCGGCGGCGGCCAGCGCTGGTGCCGCGCACCACGGTCCGATCGCCCCCGCCACGCCGCGAAGTTTCGGGAACAAATACAGCAACGCGACCAGCAGCGGAGCGGCCGCGGCCAACAGGACCAGGGCCACACTCATCGCTGGTACTCCCGCTCGACGATCAGACTGGCCCAGCCCAGCGGACTGAACCACACGCTGGCCAGCAGTCCAAACCCCACGACCAACAGGGCCGTGGCGATCGTCGGCACCAGCAGCGACAGTTTCGTCTCCAGGCGGCCGGCCCGCTGATCCACCGGCCAGGGTCCCGCCGGTTGTTTGAACCAGGCGGCGTAAACGATCGGCAGGAAATAACAGGCGTTCAGCACGGAACTGACCACCAGCACCAGAATGTACCAGGGTTCCTCCGCCGCGGACGCTCCCATGGCCAGATACCACTTGCTGATGAAGCCCGCGGTGGGCGGCACGCCAATCATGCCCAGCGCGCCGACCGTGAACGCGGCCATGGTCCAGGGCATTCTCCGCCCCACGCCGTTCAGCTCGCTCACCCGATGGACGCCCAGCGCCTCGGCCAGGTTCCCGGCGCAGAAGAACAGGGTGATTTTCATCACGCCCTGGTGCACCAGGTGCACGATGCCGCCCAACGTGGCCAATGGTCCCAGGACGGCCGTGCCCAGGATGATGTACGACACCTGGCTGACGGTGGAAAAGGCCAGTCTCCGCTTGAGATCGTCCTGGTACAACGCGCGGATCGAACCGTAAACGATGGTGACTGCCGCCGCCATCGCCAACGGTTCGGTCACACCCAGCGTCGAGCAGAATTCGACTCCGAACACGTCGTATACAATCCGCACCACGCCAAACGCTCCCGCCTTGACCACGGCCACCGCGTGCAGCAGCGCGCTGACGGGCGCCGGAGCGACCATCGCCGAGGGGAGCCAGCCGTGCAGCGGCACGATGGCCGCCTTGACGCCAACCCCCAGGATCATGAGCGCGAAGATCCGCACCAGGCTCCCTTGATGCCTGGGATCCACCTCGTCCAGATAGCCTCCCTCGATGAATTCCGGCGTACCGACGAACGACGACAGCCAGACAACACCCAGCAGCAGCGCCGCGCTGCCAGCCAGCGTGTACGCCAGGTAGATCCGCCCGGCGCTGAGCGACTGCGTCGTGCCGCGATGCACTACCAGGGGATACGTCGCCAGCGTCAGCAGCTCGTAGAAGATCAAGAAGGTGAGCAAGTTGCCGGCCACGGCGATACCCGTGGTCGCCGCGACACAGAGGCTGAAGAAGCCAAAGAAACGACTGCGATTGGGCGAGCCTTCCAGGTATCCGATCGCGTAAATGGTCGTCAACAGCCAGAGAGTGGCCGAGAGTGTGACGAATAACAGGGACAGCGGGTCGGCGTGCAACCGGAACTCGACGTTGGGCAGCAGGCTGTAGCGCACAACAAACCGCTCGCCCTGAAACACCCCCCAGAGCATCAGCGCCACGAGAACGATTTTTCCCAGGGCGCCGCTCAAGTTGAGCGTCGTGCGCCAACTGCGCCGTTCCTCCGGCAGGAAGAAGATCACGATGCCTGGCAGCAGCGAACTGGCCACCACCAGCAGCGGCAGGCATTGACTCCAGCTCATGGATTCGCCTCCTGGCTGGCCAGCGGTTGGAACGGGGCGCCGATTTCCAACAGCTCCAGCGGCTGCGCGGCCACCAGCCCCAGCGCGACGGCGCACAGGGCCAGGACCAACGACGCCAGCTCCATGCCGCGCGGCACGCGGCGCGCGACCCACGGTTCGGCTCGATTCGCCAGGGCACGTTCCAACAACGGGAAGGTGTAGCCCGCGGCCAGCAGCCCGCCCGCCAGAATGGTCACGGCCACCCACCACAAACCAGCTTCCAACGCCGCTCGCAGCAACAGCCACTTGCCCACAAACCCACCGCTGGGCGGCAACCCCATCAGGCTCATCCCCGCCAGGCCAAAGGCAAAGACGCTGACCGGCAACTGCTTGCCAATGCCCGCCAGCCCTTCAAGCTGGTCGTGCCCGGCGGAACGCATGATCGAACCGGCCGCCAAAAACATCGCGCCCTTCGCACAAGCGTGGGACAGCGCATAGTAGACCACGCCCTGCCAGGCCAGGACCGCGCTCGCGGAACGCCCCAGGAACGCGAAGCCGAGGAACAGATAGCCAACCTGGGCGACGGTCGAGTAGGCGATCAACATCTTCAGCCGCTGCTGGCAGATCGCCTGCAGCGACCCGTAGACGATCGCCGCGGCGCCCAGCAGCGCCAGCAGCATGCCGGCCCCGGGCGTGCCGGCGTTGGCGAACACCGTGCACCACAACCGCAGGATCGCATAGAAACAGGCCGTCACGACCAGCGAGGAGAGCAGCGCACTGACCGGCGCCGGCGAATTGCCGTGAGCCAATGGCAACCAGAAGTGCAACGGAAACAGGGCCGTCTTCAGCATCAGGCCCAGAGTCATCAGGGCCAGCGCGCAGGTTGTGGCCCGCGTTCCCTGCACCAGTTCCAGCAGCCGCTGGCAATCCAGGACGGCATACTCGCCGTACAGCAGGGCCACGCCCAGCAAATAGAACAGCGAACCGACCAGGGACGCCAGCAGATAGCGAAGCGCCGCGAAGGAAGCCGTCCGCTGATTCGCCAGCCCGATCAGCCCGACCGCCGACAAAGTCAGCAGCTCCAGCGCCACATACAGGTTGAAAATGTCTCCGGACAAGAACAGCGCGTGCAGCCCGCCCCAGGCGAACAGCCACAGAGGCCAGAAACTCTCCCGCGCTCGGCTGGCCGCCGCGTTGAACGGCTCGTCGCGCCGCCGCGCCAGGCCGAAATAGCCCCACGCGTACGCCGTAACGCCCACGCCGACCAGCGCGGACATCAATAGCATCAGGACACTCAGCCCGTCCGCATGGAGCTGGATCCCCAGCGGCGAACCCCAGCCACCCACGGCGCTTGCCGCCGCGCCGTGCCGCTCAAGCTGGCCGATCAGCCCGGCCAGCGAGCAGACGATCGCCGCCGCCGCCGCCAGAGCCGCGTACGGTCCAGATCGCCGGCCAACGACCAGCGCGATCGACGCCGCCAGCAGCGGCGCCAGGACCAGCGACACCATCCACGCGCCGCTGGCACTCAAGGCCCTGCCTCCCGCGCGTCGTCTCCCGGCGCTTCCCCGGCGTCACCCTCGTGGACCCGCCGCACCAGCGACAAGGCGACCGCCGTGGCACTGATCGCCACCACGATCCCAGTCAACACCATGGCGTGCGGGACCGGATCCGGATGCCCGCCCGTCGCGCGGGACGCCAGGGCGACCAGGACCAGAAACACGCCGCTCCCCATGACGTTCACACTCAACAGCTTCCGCAACTGATGCGCTCGCGTCACGACGCCGTGGAAGCCGATCGCAAACAGGACCACGCCGCACAAGGCATAGAATTGGGCGGTGGTCATGCTCCGGTCCCCCGCGCCCGATCCGCATCCGCATCAAGGGACGGCAGCCGGGCATTGCAGACAAACAGCAGCAACAGCACCATCGCAATCGAAACCGTGCACGCCGTCTCGATGCCCAGAATCACCCAGCCCGCCGCGGGGCCGGAAAACTGCAACAGGGCCTGGCCAAACATCAGGGGCACCAGCCCGAAACCAGCAAAGACCCAGAACCCCAGCGCGAGCAACACCCGTCGCAGCCAACTCGCCGTGCGCGGCAGCAGCCGGTGATCGCACAGCACGATCAGCACGCCCAGCGACGCCAGCAGCGCGCCTGCTTGAAACGCGCCGCCCGGAGCATGACTTCCCACCCACAGCAAGTAACCGGAAACCAGGATGATCCAAGGCGCGAGCAATCGCACCAGCCCGGTGAGCACTCGGCCCGGCCGAGCGATCGGCAGTTCCACGCCACGATGACCCTGGCCGCTAGTTTCCGCCGCGCCGCGGCCGGTCCCCAGGCCCGCCGAACGCCGCTCGGACACGAAACTTCCCACCGCGAACGCAGCCAGCATGAGCACGCAGATCTCCAGCAGCGTGTCGTAGCCGCGGAAGTTCAACAGCACGGCCGTCACGGGGTTCGTCACACCGCTCTCGTCGAGCCTCGCGGCGACCGTGTCGCTGAGTCCGTTCCACTCCGGCGGCAACGACAAAACGGCCGCACCCGCCCCGGCTCCCAGCAGCATCACCAACACGGCGAATCCCGTTCGCTTCAGAATGGCCACATCCAATCCCCTTCATTCGCTCGGCGAGCGATCGTCGCGCTGCGCGGGTGGAGAGCGCGGAGCGGAAGAAATCCGCGCCAACGTCGACAACAGCAGCGCGCCGGTCAACCCGGCACCGATCGCCGCCTCGGCCAGGGCGATGTCCGGCGCTTGCAGCCGCGCCCAGGCCAGCGCCATCAGCAGGCCAAACACCACAAACAGGACGATGCCCTTGAACAAATCGGTCGCGGCCAGAGCCCACCACGCCAGCCAGGCCAGACCCGCCACCAGCAGCCCGTCAAACAGCCACAGCAACCCGTTCATCGGCGACTCCATGGCTGCAACCCGCCGCGCAAAGCCGAGCGGGCGATCAGGTGGCTGGCCGTGGAACTGGCCGTCAGCACCAGCAGCCAGACCGCCACCAGCTTGATCGCCTGCTGCCAGGACGGGCCGAGGATGACCAGCCCCAAGACCACCAGCCCCAGTCCCAGATTGTCGGCCTTGGTCACCGCATGCAGACGTGTGAACGCATCGGGAAAACGCCACACACCCAGCGTGCCGGCCAGGAAGAACAAGGCTCCGACCACCAGCAACACCGCCGCAACCGCCTCATTCCAGCTCATGCTGTTCCGTCCCCTCGGTGCGCCCCTGGGAGTACTGGCGAGCGAAAGCCACCGTGGACACGGCCGCCAGCAACGAGAATACCAGTGCCACGTCCACCAGGTTCGGCCGGTCCAGCGCCTGCGACAACAGCAGCAGCACTCCCACGCCCGTGGTTCCCATCAGTTGCGCGGCCAGCATGCGGTCCGGCGGCGTCGGCCCGCGGACCACCCGCACCAGGCTGCCCAACAAGGTTGCGAGCACGATCACCGACAGAGCCAGGAGCAGTTGAGCCACGGTCACTCCCAGACACCGGAGGACGAGTCGGCCAGAGTGAACCCGAACAGTCGCCCTACGGCCGACTCCATCCGTTCGAGCTGCCTCTGGACCGGCGCGTGCCGCGAGAGGACATGGACCAGCAGCGTATCGCCTCGCCAATCGGCGCTGAGCGTCCCGGGCGAAAGGCTGACAATGTTGGCAAAGAAAGTCCGGGCCGTCCCCGGTGGCAAGCGGAACGTGAAAGGCAGCATCGCGGGCGCCAGCGGCAAATCCGGCCGGCAGGCTCGGCTGGCCACGTCCACTCCGCCTGTCAGGGAATACCAGGCGAACAGGGCCAGAAACCGCGGCACGGCGGTCCAGCGCCAGCGCCACGATCTGGCCGGCGACAGCCCGGTCCCGACCAGGGCGGCCAAGATCACGGTGGCCAGGCCGACCAGCAGCGCCTTCGGCTCAGCTCCCGCAAACATCCACCAGACGAACCCCAGCAGACAACATCGCGTCACGAACTGGCGAATCCGCGCCGCCTTGCGGCGTCGGCGAGTCCTGTCATGGTGAGCGGAACGCATGGAGCGATCTTGCCAAATGGTCGTCCCTCAAGCCTGCCACATGAACGAGGCCGCATTGTAACTGGCACCGACTCGAGTGCCAACGACGGGCGCTGCCGGCGGGATTTGAAATGGGGGAAGAGCGCGGCGTGCGCTGTAGTGGGAAGCCGGCAGCCCGCGCGTCGTGGCCGCCGACGCAGGCGTAAGCTGGATGTATTCGCTGTGGTTTGCCTGGCATGCCTTTCGGCCGGCAACCGAAGTCCACGCTCCCTGAAGGCCCACATCTGGCCTAAGCCGGTCCCGTTCGAATCGCTCCCTGGCAGCTCGAACCGGCACCCGCCGTGCAGCCGAAGCAATGCCGGGCCGTGCGGATGCGGCGGCGGGCCAGCAGTTCGGCGTCGAACGCGCGGATGTCACGCGGCAGATTCGCGGACAGTCCCAGTTCCAGCATCTGGTTGAAGTCGCAATCGTACAGCCGGCCCTGCCAGTCGACCGATAACGTGGTGCGACACATCACCCCCTCGACCGCCAAGGGATTGAAGGCCTCGACCAGCGTCCGCATGTAATCGTCGAAGCGGCCGGTACGTAACAGTTCGGCCAGGAAACGGCTGATCGGCATGTTCGTGATGGTGAACAGCCGCGAAAACACGATCCCGTAACGGGCCTGCAGCTCGCGGCGGTACGCCGCCTCGAGGCCCGCTTGCGACGGCGGCAACTTCGGGCCGACCGGATTGAACACGAGCGTCAGCAGGCGCTGGCTGTCCGGCTGTCCGTACCCCAGTTCGTTCAGCCTGCGCAGCGCCGCGATCGACCGCCCGAACACGCCGCTGCCCCGCTGAGCGTCACAGTTCTCCTCCAGATAGCAGGGCAACGACGCCACCACCTCCACGTCATGCTCGGCCAGGAACTCCGGCAGGTCGGTGAAGCCCGGCGCGACGAGAATCGTCAGATTGCAGCGGTCGATCACCCGCCGGCCCAATCGCCGAGCTTGTTCGACCAGCCAGCGGAAGTTGGGGTTCATCTCCGGCGCCCCACCCGTGATGTCCAACGTCGGGACCTCCGTCCGGGCCAGCACGGCGATGATCTGTTCGGCCGTCTCGCGCGACATGCTCTCCCGCCGGTCGGGTCCCGCGTCGACATGGCAATGAGCGCACGTCTGGTTGCAGAGCTTGCCCACGTTGATCTGCAGCGTGTCGATCCCGGCCGCCCGCAAGGGATCGCAACCTTGCTCGCGCAGAACCTGGTCGAAGCTCTGCCCGCCCGCGGCGCCGGGAGCTTGCAGAATCTGCAACTGCCGAGCGGCCTCGGCCAGCTCGTGGGACTGCCGCAGCAACGTCAGTGTCACGCTTTCGGCTCCTGTTGAATCCGCATCTGGAAAGCCACTCCGTACGTGGCGCCGGCGGTCAGCGCCGGATCCAACAGCAACGGGTAGTGCAGCTCGACCGTGCCGAGCCCGGCTTCTTTCAGCAGGGCCCGGGCCGCCCATGCCTCGAGTGGGTCGATGGCCGCCAGGCAGTCTCCTGCCAACCTCTCGCCTCGAAAGTATACGTGTCCGTCATCGTCCTCCACAATGACGCGGCCCGACCCGAGATTGGGGTTCTCTCGGAGGTGGGACGGAACGACCTCGTCGCCCGCGAAGATCGCCAATTCGCCGAAAAGTTCCCCCGGCTCCACGAACGCCTGAATCGATTGCATGCCATTCAGCGTCAGTTGCGACACATTAACAATCCCCCTAAAGGAACTGTCTTTCGTCTGGCCAGTCTGAAGTCACCGTGACCAACCGACCGGCACACTGAAAGCTGACAAATTACGTCCATTTGTAGATGGCAAACACCAATTAGTGGTATTTCACGGCTGGATATCAAGAAATAAGCCCTTTCTTGGACAATCTCCAAAATTTTTTGCCGATTTGGGTTCTGATTTGCAATTGCCTAAGTAGGACCGGACCGCCCTGAAGGGTCGTGGTTCATCGTGTTGCTATTGCCAGATAGTGTGTTAACGGGTATCGATCTGCCGTTATTGGCCGGTAGAGATCAGGTTTGCGAGCGCAAGGCGTTCGTGGCGTGCCCAATGGCGGTGTATTCGGTTGGATGAGCGTCGCTGACGGGGCCGCCCGTAGACCAGGAGACAGGTGGTGAGTTTGGATCGTGCAAGGAACCGCTTTGCTGCGAAACGATTCGAGGCCCAGCCGGTGGATACGCAGCATAACTTCTGGGACTATCACAACGCACGAGTCGCTGTGCGCCTCGGAGCTTCCCTTGTCATTCGCGGCGTGGCCGTCTGCGAAAACGACCGGATGAGGGGGCTCTCGCTCCGCATTCGCCTCGACTCCGGCACGAATCCCGGCAATGCGGAAATCGTCATCGTCGAGCGGGAATGGCAGGGACGAATCGTCGCCGATGACACCTACGGGACAGACTATCTGTTTGACCCGGCCGGGGAGCCGATCGCGAGTGAAGTGCAGTTGCCCGGCACCTGACGCCGAGCCGGCGTTTCAATTCCGCGGGTGTCAGGTCGCCACTGGCAAAACGGCGAGGTGATGTGGCCGCTTGTCGAGCGTGTCGGGAGCGCTCAATCGATCGGTTCGACCATGAAGTCGTCGATCTCCACCGATACGCCATTCTGCAGGAAATGGACGGCCACCAACAATCGTTTGGACTTGCGCCGTTGAGTGACCACGCCTTCCACGCCTGCCATGGGGCCGTTCTTGATGCGCACCAGCCTCCCAGGCTCCAATCGTCGCTCGATCGTCAACGGAGCGTCGGCAGCGATCAGACCCCTCAAGTGAAAGAGATCGTGCTGTAATCGCTGTTGCTCGCCAACCGGCAGCGTCTGCGCGATCCGGTTTGTGGTCAGAGCCACGACCCGTTCGTCGTCGTTAACTCGCAAGAAGACATAACCGGCGAATAGCGGGGAGTAGGACTTTACCTTGCGGCCACGTATGAGGTGGTCCTTGGCGACCAGCGGCAGGTAGAACGGGACCTGCTGGGAATGGAGTTGCCTGGCCAAGGCCTTTTCCTGCCGTGGTTTGGTAAAGGCCGCCCACCATTGGCGACCATCCGACTCGAACTCAGGCGAAAACAACAAGTCGGCTGGAAAAACGCTTGGCTCGGACTTGATGATCGGCATCGCAGGGACCCTCCAATGGTTCCTAAGTGTGGCCCTTCCGCCGAACACTTACAACCCCTCTGCAGTGTTAATTGTTAATAAAATTCTCGCGGGAATTCTGAGCTCCAGAACTGCCTCACCCAGGCAATGATCCGGGCGTTCCCGCATATTGGAACCGAATTCCGAATATGTCGCAACAGGCGGGCGCTCTTGCCCCCCAAAGCTACCGTGCGGATGAATCGACGCCGGAGTTGGCCGAAGCGGCGGGTTGGTAGGCAGGCAAGGCCTCGATACGAACCAGGATCTGCTGCCTGATCCGCTGAAAGGCGGGATCGCTGGGACCCCCGAATTGTCGCTGGAACTCGGACCACCCCAAACCCTCCACCAGGCCATCGACGGCCGGAACAAAGTTCGGGACGTGGAACTCGTCGGCCAGCGACATCAGCGGCAAGCGGCCGGCCAGTACCGAGTTGGCGAAGTGCACTCCGGCCGCGTTGGCCGCCAGATCGGGAAAGCTGAAGCCCGAATCGCGGCGTGCGTCGAGGAGTTCCTTGGCCAGTCCCGCGGCATGCGCGGCGGGCTCTCCCAGGATGGCGGTCAGCGCGGCGGAGGCGACGAAGTGTTCGGCCAGATCGCGGCGTCCCCGCACCGAAGGTTGAAGATGACTTACGGCTTGCGTATCCCGCTCGGCCAGCCGCTGTCTATCCGGGAGCCCGCTCTCCAGGGCAATCCGCACAAGTTTTTCGGAGTCGGGCATCACCAGACCCAGCCCGATCAGCAGGGCGGCCGGGGCAACGTCGGGTGGCACGGCGGCAGCAGCGAGGGCCGCGGATCGCACCAGGTGATCCGTGGCGTCCTCTCCGCGTAACATTCGCTGGCTCGATGCCGCCTTGACGATCTGGTCCGCCACATGCTCGGCGGCCGCTCGCAGCCGGGCCGACGGACGCCGTTCGACCAGAGCCTGCAACTCGGCCAACAGTTCGTCATCCGGCAGGGCTTCGGATAGCACGCGATAGATGCTGGCCAAGCGCGATCGAGTCGCGGGCGAAAACTGGGTCCGGGTCCTGGTTCCGCGCCAACGGATGTCTTCTCCCACCAGGTGGATCGCCAGGGCATTCAGCGGATCGAAGTTGATTTCGAAATGGCGCGCCCGCGCTCGCTGATCGGCCAATTCGGGACGCATGACCGACTGCGCTTCGGGACAGTGTCCGGCACCCAGGTAGTGCCCCAATTCGTGGACCAGAATCTCCAGCCGTTCGGGTTCGGTCAGCCCCGGAAACCATTCGCGGGCCAGGATCCAGGAGTGCAGTGGACCGCGGGTGACGCCCAGCCGCTGGCGCCCAGCGTTTGCGGGCGGTTGGGCAGTGAAGCCAATCACCAGTTGCGCCGGTTCCGACGACACCTCGCGTTCCAATTCTGCCAGCAATTCGAGCAACTCGGCCGTTTTGTCGTCGGACTGCCACGTCTCCACCGCCACCACTTCGAACCGGATCTGGAAGTGGCGTTCGAAGATTTGCGAAGCCGCTTCGAGCCGCTTTCGCAAGCGAGCCTCCCAGACCGCTCTGGCCGCTCGTTCGTCCTCGTCCACCAGCAGTTTGACCTTCACGACGCCGGGTTGGGCGAATCGTTCTCGTGGGGACTCGACCCGCGGACGCTCGCCGGCAGCCCCCACTGGCTGACCAAGATCCATCGCGTGCAGCGTGAACCCGCCACCCTCGGTCGGCCGCAGATAGCAGGCGGAATCGGCCTCCACCTCAAAGGTCTGTTCCTGGTCGCCACTGGAAATCACCAACAGCAGTTTCGTTTCCGTCGGGATGGTGAGCAGCCCGCCGCTGGCCAGGTGCTGCAGCCTGGGCTCCTGCCGGTCGCCGATGGCCTGGATGGCAACTTGCCGCGGCGTCCGGTTGGCCAGGACAACGACGTCGGCCGGGCTCCGTTGGCCTGGCGCGGCACAGACGACGAGCCCCACCAAGAGCTGCAATACCAGCGCGCCTGGCCGCGTTCGACGTCGATTCATGAACGGGCTCGCCTTTCGCTCATCATTTTCCGTCGGCTGGCTCCGCAGCCAGGTCAACCCGGATCACGCTCCGCGGCCGCATCCAACAGCGGCACAAGCTCCGCGAGCGGGACTGTTTCCCAGCGAGGATCGCTGTAGTACGCTTCCAATTCCCGAAAGTAATAGGCAGCTCGGGCGGCCTGCCACTCCGGGGTCGCCTCCGGCGCCAACCACTGGGCCGCCAGCCGGCAAGCTTCCCGCCGCTCCCCAGTTGCCGCCTGCCGCCAGCGAGCTCCATCGCCGCGCAACAACAACTGGTCCGCACTGGAATCCGCGGCCCCGCGCGTCCCATTCGAATCGGTGGACGGCGGCCCTGCCAGCGCCGGCAGCGGCGAGTCCAGCACAGGCTCGGTCCCGGCAACCCGCCTGCCGGGGTTGGCCTCCAACTGCCCTTGCGAGGTGCCGGAACTGTCCGGCGCCCCATGGTAGGCAGCCCCATCCTCCGCAGTCCAGTCCTTGGCGGCCCAGTCCTTGGCGGCCCAGTCCTCCACAGTCCGTTTCTCCGCCGTTCGGTCGGTGAACCAGCCTGCTCCGAATGCCAGAGCCGCAAGACCGCCAACGGCCAGGAGAATCCCCAGCAGCGATAGGGACTGGACTCGTAGCGGCAGCGGTGCCAGTTGCGCCCTGGGCGACGATCTGCTGCTCAATCGATGCGTTCCACCTGACTCATGTGTGTTTCGAGATACGCCACGCGATCCCAGGCGTCCAGGCGGATCAGCAAACGCTGGTCTGCCAGGACTTGGACCACCGTCCCCAGGGCTCCCTGTAGCGGCACCACCAGAACTCGGACACGCTGCCCCACGTCAAACTCAGTCTGCCCCATCCTGCGATACCTACGAAAGATTCTTTCGCTTCGGTCCGTGACCGCCCAGCCCGTTATTCTGCAAGTCTGTCAGTCGCGAATCATCCCGACCAACAGCCCCCTTCGCTGGTCGCCAAAAAACCTCGCTTTGAGTATACTGAAATTCGTCCGAACGCGTCCGAATTGTTCCCCAGTTCCGCCGGACGATTGATTTGAACTTGAGTCCTTGGACGCAAGCCATTGGCAGGATTGGTTTTCCAGCGTGTCGACCGTGGGTGAACAACAGTCGGCGGCCAGACCACCCGCTTGGCCCCGGCGACGCCACTTTGCCGCCCTGACCCTGTTGACAGTCGGTGTCGTGGTGTACGGTTCACTGGTCCCGCTGAACTTCGAGCCGCTGTCTTTGTCCGACGCCTGGCAGGCCTTCGCCGAAATCCCGTATGTGGTGTTGGGCATCGAGAAACGCGCCGATTGGGTGGCGAATCTGCTGCTGTTTGTGCCGATTGGCTTTTTTCTTGCCGCCGCGGTGAATCTGGACCGACGGCCCAGCCTCTTGACGATCGTTTGGCCCGCGTTGACCGTGTTGGCCTGTGCTGGCCTGAGTCTGGCGTTGGAATTCACTCAACTTTGGTTTCCGCCGCGGACCGTTTCGCAGAATGACGTCCTGGCTGAAACCCTGGGCGGGGCGGTAGGAGCCAGCCTATGGGTGCTGACGGGCGAGCGCTGGATACGTTGGTGGCGAGGATTACTGTTCAGCCGGGATTTGGCCCACCAGCTTCGCTGGTGTCTGGAGGCCTACACGCTACTTTTTTTGCTGTACGCCGTCTTGCCGTTGGACTTGATGGTGAGCCGGGCGGAATGGTTGCAGAAGGTACAACTCGGCCGGGTCCACTGGGTGCCCGCTGGAATTGCCGCTTGGGATGCCGACTTCCTGGGCCGGAGTCTGGTGTTATTGCTGGCGTATGTCCCGCCAGGCATGCTGCTGTTTCTCAAGTCGCGGCGGCCAACTCACCCGGCGGGTTCGCTGGCCGTCGCCACGGCTTGGGGAGTGCTGCTGGTGGCGCTGGTGGAAGCGGCTCAGTTGCCCATTTTCAGCCGTTTTAACTCAGCCCTGGACGTGGCGTTAGGGATTGCAGGCGTGACGACCGGCGCCTGGTGTCTGGCCGCTGGCTTGCCGCGGTCGTTAACTAAGGCGCTCACCTGGGGGCCGAGGCCCTGGCTGCTGGCCACCCTGGCTTACGCCGCGCTGTCGTTGGTCGTGGCCTGTGCGCCGTTCGACCTGGTGGACGACCCGCAGTTGCGGGTCGAACGGCTGCGTTCCATCCTGCGAGTGCCATTTTCCAGCCTCTACACGGGAAGCGAGTTCCAGGCGGTGACGATCATCCTGCGGAACGTCCTGTGGCTCGCTCCCCTGGGTATCCTCTGGGGCCTGGCGTTGAGGGCCTTTCGACTCGGCCGCCGGCCGCTGGTTCTCATGCTCTGCTTCTCAGCGTTCATGGCCTTGGCCTTCTGCACCGGATTGGAACTCGCTCAGGTGCTGGTCGCGTCGCGGCACGTGGACGTGACCGATGTGTTGATCGGCTCCGGCGCCTCGCTCGCCGGCCTGGGTTTCGTCTGGTGGCTGTTCGGCCTGCCGGCGCCGGACCAATCGAAACCTTCAACCTAGGTCCAGGGCCGGCTGCCTGTCCCCTGTTTTGGGCAAAGTTTGGCGATCCGGAAGACGATGATGAATATGCGGATTTTGGGGCTCCGCTCGCTTTGCTGGACATTTGGCATAACCCCTACAACCTGAATAACCCCGACTCGAAGGTGTGGTCCTGCGGACCGTATCGGGTGTTTGCAATGTAGTGGTTGAACTGCACGCTCCGATAATCAGGGCTGGTCAGAGCGTTCGTGCTCTCGTTCGAATCCTTTCACTCGCGAACGACCAAGCCATGACGGGAAATCGAGTCCTCCTGCAGTCTGCCTCCTTGGTGCTTCTGGCAATCGCCTTGCCGTTAGTGGGCTGCGCGACTCTGTCGCGCCGGCCGGAGCCTCCGCCGGCACCCCACGTGCATGCGCCGATGCCGCGCGAACTGTCCAAGGTCGCCCTGCCCACCTACCGGATCGAACCGCCCGATATCCTGATCGTCGAGGCCTTGCAGACGATTCCCAAGGCGCCATACCAGTTGCGCACGACGGACATCCTGTCGATCCAGGTCGAGGGGACCTTGCCCAATGCGCCGATTGCCGGAGCATTTGCCGTGGAGTCCGGCGGTTTCGTCAATCTGGGCTTTCCCTACGGCCGCGTCCGGGTAGCCGAACTGACCCCCGACCAGGCCAAGCAAGCGATCGAAGACCATTTGCGGCAGTACTTGCGCGAGCCGTTCGTTTCTGTTTCACTGCTGGAGCTGGCCGGCCGGCAGCAGATTGCGGGCGAGCATCTGGTGGGGCCCGACGGCACCATCACCCTGGGAAGCTACGGCAGCGTTTCCGTCGTGGGGATGACGCTGGAGCAGGCCAAGTTCGCCATCGAAAACCACCTCCGCCAGTTCCTCGACTCGCCCGAAGTCTCCGTAACCGTCGCGGCATTCAACAGCAAGGTGTATTACGTGATCACCGAGGGGGCCGGCACGGGGGATCGCGTCACGCGTCTCCCGGTGACCGGGAACGAAACCGTCCTCGATGCGATCGCCAACATCAACGGGCTGACCGAATTGTCGTCCAAGCGGATCTGGATCGCTCGTCCCAGTCCCCACACGAACAACGTCCAAGTGCTGCCCGTGGATTGGAAGGCGATCACGGCCCAGGCGTCGACTTCGTCCAACTATCAAGTCATGCCGGGCGATCGGATCTTTGTGGCCGAAGACAAAATGGTCGCTTTCGACACGCGGCTGGCCAAGTTCCTGGCACCGATCGAACGGGCCATGGGTTTCAGTCTGCTCGGAGTCGGCGTGGCCACTCGGTACTCTGGTCCCGTCCTGCAAGGCGGCGGTGCTCGCGGCTTCGCGTTTGGCAACTAGTCATTGGACTCGATCCACGAGCCCGCCTTCCCCCATCCGTCAACGACCCACCCCGAAAAACGACCCTCCCAGAAAGTTCGAGGAAAGGCTACGTCATGATTACCTGCTTGGCCTTCAGCCGCGGCCCCGCAGCCTGGCTGACGCTTGGCGTACTCTGCCTCCTGGCCTATCCCTGCCTCGGCGGCTGTCACGCTCCCATTCACGGCACCAGGCACCACACGCGATTAAGCCCGGTTCACTCCGCGCTTTCGCCGCGCCATCCTCCGGCCTACTACACCGAACGCCATTTCTTCGGCTACCACGAGTCGTGTTGGCGGGCCTGGCCCGAAGGTTGGATCTCCTGTCCCAATCCTTGCTGGGGTGGCATTCCCTCGGAAGCGGTTCCGCTTGAAGAACTGCCAGAAGCCAGCTCGCAAGGGCCAGCCGCCGATTCGCCCGAAACTCCGCTGCCCGGCACTCGGCCACCAGAAACCGGGCGCGAAGCGGATCTGCTGCCGCCAGTCGAGGCGGAACCGCAGACTCCGCCAGCCACTGACACGCCGCCGGCCACTGACACGCCGCCGGCCAGCTCCGGCCTCCACTCGCCCAGCGTGCTCCGTGCAACCGCCAGCCAGTCGTCCGCCCGGAGAATCGCCGGCGGCCTGGACGATCAACACAGCGACAACTCCACCAGCACGCCAGGCGTGTTCCGCAACACCAGCGTGATCCCGGCAGGGCGAGAGGAAGAAGTTCTGGCCAGTCAGATTGAATCCTGGCTCGAAGCCCATTCGTCCAGCAGCGCCGAGCGGCCCGCGGCGGATTAAGAGATCAAGTGCAGCTTCCGGCGGAGCCACTCAGCCGGCACCCGGACCTCTCTGCCAGCAACCAGCACTTGGCTTCTCAACCAGTGCCAGTCCGTCCCGCGCCGGGATGCTGACACTCGGAATGACCTGGTTCGACGCGAACCTTCCGGGCTGCGTCGTCGACGACCGTGTCGATCTCGGAGTTCTCCGGTGGCGCTGCGGCGCGAACCGGAAGCGGATCGTCGCTTGTCCCGCTCTCCGCTTCCTCGCGTGCCGGCGCCGCTTCCTCCCGCGCCGGGGCCGCGCCCTCGCGCGCCGCCGGCCCGTTGGCGGAAACGCCTCCGCGGTTGGCGTCCAGCCAGTCGAGATACTGCTCAATCTCGTGCAGCGGCATGCCCAGCCCCAAGGCCGTCTTGATCGCCTCGGTGCGTTCCAGGAACGTGCCTGCGTGAGCCAGCAGCAGTTTTGCGATGTCGTGAGTCATAAGGCACTTCGTCCATCGCCGAAGGCTTGACGCCGGGTGGAAGGCAAGTTGCCGACCGAAGCAAAGCACAGACTCACAGCCTGCCCTCTGGCTTCAGAACCCACGCGCGCCTAGCGCACCCGCTGAAAAAAGTTCGAATAGTTCATGAAGGTGCCGCCCGTGCCAGTGGGGGACGCCCCCGAACGGCGGATCGTCTGCAAGCGATTGGGATTCGTACCCAGGTCGTCCACATCCTTGCTCAGCCGCCCCAAACGTTGATCGAGCTGATCCACGCGGGTCTCCAAACGATCGGATAGTGCCCCCAATCGCAGCCGCTGGCCGCTCAAGTCCTGCCGCAACTGATCGCGAGGTTGCACAAACCCCTGGTACGACGGGCTCCCGTCCAGCGACAACGCTCCACCCAACTCCGGACTATCGTTGTAGGCCCGGAAATAGTCCAGATAGCGGGTGAGCGTCGGACGGTACGGCCGGTAGGGCTCGTACGGGCGTTGGGCATACGCGTCCCCCTGGCAGGTTGCCAGGCTGAGGACGAGCCAAATAGTGGTCAAGACGAGGCTTCGAAGCATGGCCTCCACTCCTTATCAACTTTGAATGATACACAGTTTCCAGCCAGAACGCCAATGCCATCGGGCCACGTCCCCGAGCACCCAGGGGGGGCGCCCCCCCGGCGATCCTCGGGCCAACCGGCGAAACCGTCTGTAATCGCAATATCGGTAATATCGACTGCGAGCCGCCTGGCACTTGGCATCCGACCAACATCTGCATCCCGAACGGGCCAGATTTTTCCTGAAGTTTTTTCGTAACCCGCTGGGTGCCGCTCGCCAAGGCGAGCGGGGGACGTTAGTCCCCTGTTTCTGTGGATCTGGCGAGCGGGGGACGTCAGTCCCCTGTTTCAATGGATCGTCGGTGTACCGCGCGTAGAAACAGCGGGCTGACGCCCGCCGCTCGCCAATTCCGCTCGCCAATTCCGCCCACCAATTCCGCTCGCCAATTCCGCTCGCCAACTCCGATCGTTGCCCGCACGCCCGGCGATGATTAGCCTGGAAGCTGTGGAACTGGCAGTCGATTGGGGCTATTCGGTTGGAAAATGTGAACCGCTCCAAACCATTCTGGTCCTCGCCCGATCTGCAGATCGCGGTCCGTGGCCCCACAGGCGAATTGGCTCCGGAGATCGGTAAGCCGTTCGCCCGCGTCGGCTCCCACGCCGGATCGGAAATTGAATTGCCGGCGGTGGCGAGCCGTGCGGCTTGTCTCATTGCCACCCCCCAAGCGGTCTGGTACTTCCTGCCGGAGGCCAGGCCGGACGAACCTTCGCAGTCCGGGACGTCCGCCGAGGGCTGGCTGCAGGACTCGACCTGGTTGCCGATTCCGCCGTACGCGTTGCAGGTACGGTCGCATCAAGATTCGACCGCAGAGCCTCCCGCAACCGTCAGCGAGCATCTGGCACGGACGCCCTGGCTGGAGATCTCGCTTGCCGGGCGAACGCTGACGCGCCGCCCGCTCAAACGGAGGCTGACCGTCGTGGGGCGACGGCGACCCAGCCACTTGCGGGTCAAACAGGAAGGAGTGTCCCGCACCCACTGCGTCCTGTACTGGGACGACGACGACTTATGGGTCATCGATCTGTTCAGCAGCAACGGCTGCCACTTGCTGGGCAAGGCGGTGGACGCGGCAGTCATCCCGGTGGGAAGGGCAGTCCGCGTGGGCACTGTGAAGTTACGGTTGCTTGGTGTGACTCCTGCCGGCTCCCCCTGGCCCAAATCGCCAGCCAATCCAGGTTCGGCACCGGAGACCCTGGCAATTCAGGAACGGAGCAAAGTCCGGCAGCTCGCCGCCGAGTTGTCCGAATCCGAGCTGCGCCTGGAACGGAAGAGCCAGGAACTAACGACTCGTGAGGCCGAACTGCGCGCTGCCGAGGCAGCGCTGGACGCGATCCGGGAACAGCTCGAGATGGAGCGCGAACGTTCCCGCCAGCAGCGCACGGCGTACGAGCATCGGGTGGCGGAGCAACAAGCGGACGCGGCCGCCCAAGTAAGCGCCGCGCGGGAAGCCTACGAACACCAGCAGCAAGAGCTGCAGCGGCAACTGGCCGCTCGCTCCTCGGAATTGGAAAGCTTGCGAAGCTCGCTCGAAGCCAGCCGGCAACGCCTGGCAAGCCGCGATGCCGAACAAGCTCAACTGCTCGAGTTCTTGCAGCTTGAGCGCGACGCCCACGAACGCACCCGGCAGCAACTGGCGACCGTCAGGCGGCAGCCAGAAACCCCAGCACAGGAGGCCGAGGTCCCGCGGGAAACCCAAGTCCAGCAGGAGGCCCAAGTCGATCAGGAAGCCCAAGTCCAACCGGTAGCCCAAGTCCAGCGGGAGGCCCAGGAAGCCCACGTCGAGCAGGAAGCCCAAGTCCAGCGGGAAGCCGAGGACCGGGCGCCGCCCGAAGTCCAGGGCCAGGATGAATCGTTCGCGACCCTGGGGGTCCTTGGTTCGGTCAGGGGCACCGAGAGTCCGCCCTCGGGTGCCTGGCGGAAGGCGCCGCGCGTGGCCGAGTCCAGGCGGCCCGCTGGCGACGACCGCCTGCCGGAACACGATCCGCATCTGGCGCGGTACGACCGGCTGGGAAGAGAACAACAGCGCCGGCGCTGGTGGCTGGTGACCGCCCTGGTAGTGCTGGCGGTGCTGGTCGTCAGCGGAGTCGGCGCCTGGTTCTGTTACCGCCTGTTCCTGGGTCCCGGCCGCATCTTTCCTCAGCCGGCGGACGTATCACGTCGAGTGCGGGAACCAGCCAGCCCACTGCCGCTCCAACCGCGTCAGATCGAACATGTCGCGGATCAACTGGATGTCGCAATCGCGCTGCGCTACCGAACGGCGCTGGAACATCCGGGCTTGCGTGGCGATCATCACATCGGCTGGCAGTTCGGTGACCTGTCCAAAGATCCGAGCATAGTTCACAAAGCTGGGGACATTCTCGGTCACAAAGCCGTACATCATGCTGCAGACGCCGATTACCTTGCCGGTAAAGATGCTGGTGTTGATCGCTGACTTGGCGTAATCTCCCATGATGCAGCCCAGGAACTGCATCCCCGTTTCCACCTTCCGGCCGGCGTAGTCCATATTCACCCGGCCGTAGGTGTTCTTGAGATCGCTGTTGCAGGTCCCCGCACCCAGGTTGATCCAACTGCCCAGGTAGCTGTGGCCCAGGAACCCGTGGTGTTGCTTGTTGGTGTACGGTTCCACGATGGAAGCTTCCACTTCTCCGCCGATTTTCGTCGTGTGGCCCAGGCAGACATGTTGCTTGATGGCCGCATGTTCCAGGATCCGGCAACCGGCACCGATGTGCACGGGGCCCTGCAGGAACGCGAAGGGGCCAATCCGGGCCGCCCGCTCGATCACGATCGGTCCGGAACGCGTATCGCTGACCACGGTTTCGTGCAGTTGCACGTCTTCGGCCAGGAACAGCCCGTCCTGGAGCTGCTGGTAGGAGCCCTGGGACAGCCGCCGCTCCAGACTGGCGGCGAAAATCTCGCTGTTCCAGCGGATCAAGTCGTGCGGGTAGTCCAGCAGCGGCAGTTCGCCCTCCTCGACGGGCAAACCTTCCAACCCGGGGACCGCATCGGGCGACCAGGTGATCTGCCGGGCGTCGGGAACGCAGGCCAGCGCCAACTGGTCCTGGTACAACAGCCGGCAGGCCCGTGGTTCGGCGAGCAGGCCGGCCAGCAGGCGATCCAGCCGCGGGGACGGGACGAGCCTGGCATTCAGCAAAACGCAGGGGCCGGCAACGGGCCCCGCCAAGGTTTCCACCCGCGGGTAATCGGCGCGCACCATTTCCCTCAGGTGCGGTCGAACGACCGCGCCGAGCGGTTGGCCCGTCCGATCGGCGCATTCCAGCAGCCGGCGACTGCCGCACGTGACCGCAAAGGCCGGCCGCCCGGTCGTCACGGGGAACAGCCGTTCCACCCAGCGATCCTCGAACAGAATCAGCCGCATGAAGAAGTCTCCGGGAGTGCGTCGTGACCCGTGGGCCAGGCAGCCGGCGGCAGGCCACTCGCCGCGTTCCAGGTTGCCGGTCGGCGGCGGTTCAGACGCGATCCTGCAGCCAGTACCAGCCCATGCCGACCCACTCGTGAACCACGCGTCTCATGCCGCGTGCCGCCCCCTCGCTGGGCACCAGACTGGACAGGCTCCACTGGAAGTCGGTGGCCTGGTAATCGGCCCCCCTGGGCAGAACATCCATCTGCTGCTTTCGAAAGCAGCTCACCGCGCGCCACAAGTGGGTTGCGTCGGTGACCAGGATCACCTGCCGCAGGTTCCGCTCGCGCAGCACGCGCGCGGACTCGACCGCGTTCTCATACGTGTTTCGCGAACGGTCCTCGACCAGGATCTGTGCATCCGGCACGCCTTGCAGCAGCAGGAACTCGCGCATCGCGGCGGCCAGCGTGGGACCTGGCCGAGACGCCTCGACTTTGCCGCCGCTGACCAGGATCGGGCAGGGCGGTCCGGCTCGGTACAGCTCCGCCGCCAGCAGGCACCGTCGCAGCGTGTCGTCCCCCAGGTCGGTATACGGGTAGCCCGAATCGGGCGTCCGCAAGCCGCCGCTGAGCACGACAATTGCCTGGACATCGGCCGGCCGCTGCCGCGACGGCGGGAAGGCCCATTCCAGTGACCCCAGTCCCAGGTAGGCGAGCGGAGGCCAGGCAGCGGCCGTCAGGGCCGCGAAGGGTAGCGCCACCCACGCCAGCCCGCGGCGAGCCTGCGGCCACCGCCACCAGGCCAGCACCAGCGCCGCGACTGTCAGCAGATGGAGGCTGAGGAACGGGTTGAGCAGCATGCCGGCCAGTTGGTACATAACGTCAATCCACTCGGTCCAGGTAGAAGCGAAAATCGCAGTCGTCCCGGTCCCCCGTTTTGATCTCCCCGTCCCATTCGGCTTCGGAGATCAGCACGTTCAGGGCGCCGCAGGGGTCCTCGGGTTCGCAGTGAATCCGCAGCACGTTTCCCAACAGTTCGTGCTGCTCGTAACTGGCCACGCCCTGGATCGCCACCGGACAACGTGTATCCCGCGAAATGACCGCCACGCGGCAACCGTGGTAGTGCGCGAAGCCTGAGTTGGAAGAATTATTCACCGGTAATTTTCATTTACGGAGGTATCGGTTGTGGGATCCCGCCACGCGGTGCCGGGAGCGAGGCCCCCGCGGCACCGGCTGGAGGCGCGTTGCCGCCCGCGCGGTGGCGGGCCAGCGCGGCGGGGCCTTATTCGACGGTCACGCTCTTGGCCAGGTTCCGAGGTTTGTCCACGTCGCAGCCGCGGGAGACGGCGATATGATAAGCCAGCAGTTGCAGCGGGATGACGTGGACCAGCGGCGTCAGAAAGTCCTCGACCGCGGGCACCAGGATGACGTCGTCCGCCAGTTGCGGCAGCTCGCGGTCCCCGGCCGTGCCGACGGCAATCACCGGCCCGCCCCGGGCACGGACTTCCTGGATATTCGAACGCACTTTGTCGTACACCGAGTCGCGGGGTACGAGGAAGACGGCGGGAGTGTCCTGGTCGACCAGGGCGATGGGGCCATGCTTCATCTCGGCCGCCGGGTAACCCTCGGCGTGCAAGTAGCTGATTTCCTTCAACTTCAGCGCGCCCTCGAGGGCCGTGGGAAAATTGATCTGCCGCCCCAGATACAGAAAGTTGCGCGCGCTGCCGTAGCGTGCGGCCAGTTCGCGGACCTGGGCGTCGGTTTCCAGCGCCGTTTCGACTTGCTCCGGCAGGCGCCGCAAGGCCTCGATGATTCGCGTGCCGCGGGCAAAACTCAAGTCGTTCAAACGTCCCAGGTAGAGTGCCAGCAGGGCCAGCACGGCACACTGGGATGTAAAGGCCTTGGTCGAGGCGACGCCGATCTCCGGTCCGGCGTGCAGATAGATCCCGCCGTCCGCTTCGTGCGAAATGGTGCTGCCCACGACGTTGCAGATCGCCAGCGTGTGCAGCCCCTTGCGCTTCATCTCCCGCAGCGCGGCCAGGGTATCGGCCGTTTCGCCGCTCTGGGTCACGGCAAACAGCAGCGTGTCCTCGCCGAGCGGCGGGTTGCGGTAGCGAAGTTCGCTGGCATACTCGACTTCGACCGGGATGCGGGCCAGCTCCTCGATCAGGTACTCTCCCACCAGGGCGGCGTGCCAACTGGTGCCGCAGGCGGTCAGAATGATGCGTTTGACGCGCCGCAGTTGCTGCGGCGTCAGATTCAGGCCGCCAAACACGGCGGTGGCGTCGTCGTCGTTTAGCCTCCCGCGCAAGGCGTTGGTTAACGAGCGGGGCTGTTCGCAGATCTCCTTCAGCATGTAGTGCGGATAGCCGTCCAGCCCGCCGTCTTCCTGGCCGGCTACCAGGCGTTCCACGCCGTGCCGGACCGTGGCGCCATCGCGTTGCACGACGCGTAGCCGGTCCGGCGTGACGACGGCGATCTGGTGGTCGGCCAGGTACACGATCTTGTCGGTAAAGGGAGCCAGCGCCGCCCCGTCGCTGGCCAGGTAGTGCTCGCCCTGCCCGACGCCCACGACCAGCGGGCTTCCCAGGCGAGCGGCGATGATCAATTCCGGCCAGTCGCGAAACACCAGAGCCACGCCATAGGTGCCTCGCAGTTGGCTGAGCGCTCCGCTGACCGCTCGCACGAGACTCTCGTACACATCCGCTGCCGGAGTGCCGGCAAGTTCCCGCTGCTGTGCCCGCAGCCCCTCGGCCACCAGGTGCGCAATCACCTCGCTGTCGGTTTCGGATCGAAACTGGAAACCGGCCGTCTGCAGGTGTTCCTTCAGCGGCTGGAAGTTCTCGATCACGCCATTGTGGGCCAGGGCCAGCACGCCGTTCCCGCCCAGATGCGGATGCGCGTTCTGGCGCGTGGCTGCACCGTGGGTTGCCCAGCGGGTATGAGCGATCCCCGTGCTGCCGCCGGCCGGCCGCGCGGCGACATCCGACGCCAACTCGGCGATCCGCCCCGCTTGCTTGCGGACGTGCAGCGCATGGCCCGACCCCAGGGTCGCCAGGCCGGCGCTGTCGTAACCGCGGTATTCCAGACGGCGCAATCCCTCCAACAACCGTTCGGACGCGCCCCGGTGCCCTACGTATCCCATGATTCCGCACATGATCTTTGCGCCTTCGTTCGGATGTGTCTCGGATTCAAGACAACGGGCAGCGCTTTCCGCCTAGCCCCGGAAATGCGAACTCACCTCGCCGCGGATGCCGCTGCCCTCCTGGGGGACGATCCGCGTCACGCTGACCTTGCCGCGCTCCAGTTCCTCGATCCGCCGGGACATCTTCAGAATCAAATCCGCGATCTCGCGTCCCGCCGTTTCGCCCAGATGCACGCACAAAGCCTTGCGGGTCGTGTAGTCAAGGGGATGGCTGGTCATACTGGTTCAACTCCTCACGAAAATGGGACACAAAACAAGACAGCTCGAAACAGAACAAGCGCAGCGCGTCCCAGTGATGCCGGAACGTTCCAGGCGCGCGGCGAGCGCGGTCCATCGATTGCCGGTACGGGCTGCAAAACCGATGTGGCTTGCGCGACGGGTGACTTGTTGACTGGGCGGCAATGCGGCAATGCGGCAAGGCGGGACTTAACCCGGCACTGTCAACAGTTGGCGGTAGTACGAGATCGAGCGGCTTAGCCCCTCGTCGAAGTCCACTTGCGGCTCATAACCCAGCAGTTGTCTGGCAACTGTGATATCCGCCAGACTTTCCCGCACGTCTCCCACGCGCGGCGGCTCGTGAATCGGCTCCAAGGGCGTCCCCAGCAGATCCTGCAAGGCGCGCAGCAATTGCAACAGCGTGGTGCTCCGCCCACTCGCCAGGTTGATCGATCGCCCGCCCACGCCGCGGGCCTCGGCTGCCAGCAGATTGCCCTGCACCACGTTGTCGATGTAAGTAAAATCGCGCGACTGCAGACCGTCGCCGTAAATCACCGGTCGCTCGCCCGCCAGCAGGCGCGTGATGAAACGGGGGATCACGGCCGAGTATTCACTGTGCGGATCCTGCCGCGGACCAAACACGTTGAAGTACCGCAGACAGACCGTTTCCAGGCCGTACGTGGCATGGAACGCCTGGCAGTAATACTCGCCCGACAGCTTGGCGACCGCGTACGGGCTCAAGGGCGCCGGCAAGTCGACTTCCCGCTTGGAGCTGAAAGGCTGGTCGCCGTAGCAACTGCTCGACGCGGCATAGACAACCCGCCGCACGCCGTGGCGCCGCGCCTGGTCCAGCAGACTGACCGTCCCCGTCACGCAGGCGGCGTTCGTCTCCAGCGGCTGGGCCACACTGCGGGGCACCGAGGCCAGGGCAGCCTGGTGAAAAATGCAGTCCACTCCCTGCACCACCCGCTCCAGCAGCTTCACGTCGTTCAAGTCCCCCGCATGGAACTCGATCGCGTCGGCGAATTCCGCCAGGTTTTCCAGCTTGCCCGTGCTGAGATTGTCCAGCACGCGAACCTCGGCGCCGCGGGCGACGAGTGCCTGGACAAGATGGGAGCCGATAAAGCCAGCGCCTCCCGTAACTAGATAGGTCTGGTGCGCCATGGAACTTGTAGCCTTTGCCAGCCAGGGGTGAACCGCCGCGGAGATGCAAATGGGAAAACGCTCACAGGTCGAGCCGAGCCAGGCGCGGTTCCCTGGCGGGCTCAACCCGTTCAGGCCTGCACGACCTTCTCCCGCCCGCTGGTTACGCGGCCGGTCGCATGGCGGGTATCCACGACCAGGCGAGCGTGACGAACAATGAAATCGTAGTCATAGGCCGAATGGTCGGTGACAATCAGCACGCAGTCCTGCTCCCCCAGGTACTCGGCCGTCAGCGGTTCGCTGGCCAGGTCCGGCACGTCGTGATGCCGCATCCGCGGCAGGCGCGGAACGTGCGGATCGTTGTAGGTCAGCACGGCTCCCCGCTGCAGCAGCAGCTCCATCAGGGTAAACGCCGGGCTTTCGCGGGGATCGTCCACGTCCTTCTTGTAGGCCACGCCCAGCAGGGCGATCCGGCTGCCCTTGATCGGCTTGCCCGCCTCATTCAAGGCCTCGGCCAGCCGCTGCACCACGTACTGCGGCATGCTGGTGTTGATCTCGCCGGCCAGTTCGATGAAGCGGGTATTCATCCCGCGTTTGCGGGCCAGCCACGTCAGGTAGAACGGGTCGATCGGGATGCAATGGCCGCCCAGCCCGGGTCCCGGATAGAAAGCCTGGAAGCCGAACGGCTTGGTCTTGGCCGCCTGGATCACCTCCCAGATATCGATCCCCATCCGCTGGAACAACACCTTCAGTTCGTTGACCAGGGCGATGTTCACCGCCCGGTAGGTGTTCTCCAGGATCTTGCAGGCCTCGGCCACCTCGCAGGAGTTCACGGGCACGACCTGGACGACGGCGTTTTCGTACAGCGCCACGGCCAGTTCCCGACTGCCCGCGTCCAGTCCGCCCACCACCTTGGGAATGCTGCGGGCATCGAATTGGATGTTGCCCGGATCTTCGCGTTCGGGACTATAAGCCAGATAGAAGTCGCTGCCGGCCCGCAGACCGCGGCTCTCCAGGATCGGCAACAACACGTCGCGCGTCGTGCCGGGATAGGTTGTGCTTTCCAGCACGATCAGTTGTCCGGGCCGCAGATGCTCGACAATCTGCCGGGCCGTGGCTTCGATGTAGCTCAGGTCCGGATCCCGACTCTCACTGAGCGGCGTGGGAACACAGATCAAGATCGCGTCCGGCTCGCTCAGCCGAGACATGTCGCAGGTCGGTTGGAAGCTGCCGTCCTCCACGATCTCGGCGATCCATTCCGCGGCGATGTGGCCGATGTAACTCCGGCCGCTCTCCAGCGCGGCAATCTTGCCAGGATCCACGTCGAACCCCAGCGTCCGGTAGCCGGCGTTGATGAAGGCTCGGATCAGCGGCAGCCCCACGTATCCCAAGCCGATGACGCCCACGCGCGCGGTCTTTCGCCGAATGGCCTCCAGCGCCGTTTCGAACTGGGCGTCGGCCATCTGCGAGTTGCTGGTGGTACGAGTTCCCGTGGCCATGAAATCTCCTCTCAAGTAGACGAATCAAGTAGACGAATTGCCATTACGGAATGTTCCGCACAATCGGCGGACCCAGAATATTACTCACCGCGACCGGCAGGCGCTGCCAGAGGCGTATCGCTCGCTGCAGCCGCGGATTCTCCGGCCGCAGGTCCCCCACGCTCCCTTGGCGCACGTAGTATTGCCAGACCGCCGCGTGCGGCTCGGCGCCCCACTGCCGCTTGAACCGGTAATGATTGCCGTCCACGCTGCTGCGGCCAAAATCAAATATCTGCTGCCGCCGCTCGATCGCCCGCTGCAGCAACTGCCAGTACATGAACATGTTGGCGTTGGTCGAATTATACTCCCGCAAGCTGCTGGCGCTAGGCACCTCGGTCACGCCGCAACCGTGAGTCAACAGGGCGGCCGCTACTGGCCGGTGGCCCAGTTGTACCACGCAGAACTCCGCCTGGTCGGGAAACCGCGCGATAATACTCTGGAACAAACGGCGGCCAAACACGGGGGTCCCCAAGTCGCGCATGTTCCGGCTGAACACCTCGTAGAAGCCGTCGAGCGTGGCGTGTGTTCCCCAGCGTACTTCGAATCCCTGGCTTTCCCCCTTGCGAATCTGATTTCGCACCTTGGGCTTGAACGAATCCCACAACACGTCGGCGGTCGCCGGCAGCGCCAGCCGCAGATGGGCCTTGCTGGTCAGCGTTTCGGTGAGCGACGGATGCGGCTGCTCCACCTCGTGTCGTAACTCCAACCGCTTCACCTGCAAGTCGTCCGCCAGTTGCACAGCTCGATCCACCAGTTGCCGCGCCACCGAATCGTCCTCGGCCCGCACGCCGCCATAATTCAGATACGGCAAGCCTACCAGGTAGCGTCCAAACAGATAGCTACGAACGTACATCAAAGGCAGAGTACCCACCACGCGCTCGCCCCGCGTGGCTTGAACACAATAGGGAAGCTGCCGCAGCCCGTCGCGCAGCACCGCCAGCCAGCGCGGGTCGTAGCTCAACCAGCGCGGCTCGCCGCCGCTCGGACCGACAGCGATCGTCTCAAAGTCGGCGTCCGGTCCCAGCAGTTCCGTGCGGAGATCGGTCGCGGAGGTAATGGTCGAGGTAATAGTTGAAGTCATTCGATAATCCCGCGAGCAAGTATTTCCGCGATTCGTTCGGCCGAGCGGCCGTCCCACATTTCAGGAATCGAGCTGGAACGCGGCGCGTCCTCTGGCAAGCGCCGCACGGCGGCCAGAATGTCGTCCGTTCTCCAGCCTACCAACTGGTTGCTGCCGTGAGTCACGGTCACGGGGCGTTCCGTGTTTTCGCGCAGCGTCAGGCAGGGGACCCCCAGCGCCGTCGTCTCCTCCTGGATGCCGCCGGAATCAGTCAGCACGAAGCGGGCGGCTTCCATCAGGCCCAGCATCGCGTGGTATCCCTGCGGTTCGATCTGCTGGTAACCGTTCAAGTCGCTGCGCTGGGCCAGCCCGTGCTGCTCGATCTGCGATTTTGTCCGCGGGTGCAAGGGAAAGATCACCGGCCACTGTCGCGACACCTCGTGCACCGCTCGCAGAATCGACTCCAGCCGCCGCGGATCGTCCACGTTGGAAGGCCGATGCAACGTCAGCACGACGTACTGCCGCGGCTCCAGGCCAAACTGCAGCCAGGCTCGTTGGCCGCGGGCCCGCTCCAGGTGCCGCAGCAACGTATCGATCATCACATTACCCACCAGGTGAATACGGCTTTCCGCCACTCCCTCACGGGCCAGATTCTCGCGGCCCGACGGTTCCGAGATGAACAGCCAATCGGAAATGGCATCGGTCATGATCCGATTGTTCTCTTCCGGCATCGCCCGGTCGAAACTCCGCAGTCCGGCCTCGACATGAGCGACCGGGATCCTCAGCTTGTTGGCCGCAATCGCCGCGGCCAGCGTCGAATTGACATCGCCCACCACCACGACCGCGGCGGGCCGGTGTTCGATGAAGTCGGACTCCAGGCGCCGCATCACTTCCGAGATCTGCCACACATGCGACCCCGACCCGACCCCCAGGTTCACGTCGGGTTCGGGAATCTCCAACTCCTCGAAAAACGTGTCGCTCATCCGGCGATCGTAGTGCTGGCCCGTGTGGATCAGGCGAGGTGTCAGCCCCACCGCTCGAAAGGCCGGCACCAGCGGCGCGATCTTCATGAAGTTGGGCCGCGCGCCGGCGATCAAGGAAATACTCATTGCGGAGTTTCCGTTACAAAAGGAAGGATACTGTCAGCAGCCTGGCCGCGATCCCCTGACCACGGGCAAATGATTGTCGCACGTCGGAAGCGATTCGTCCGGCGCTTCCCGTTACCAAGGCCGGTCAATGTCCGAATCGCCCATGGTGATCAGCCAACTGTCTGGGGACAGCGTCAGCTCCCGGCAGGGCGCCGAGAGCCCCTCCGGACAAACCAGCAGGTAACGCGTCGGCTCCCGCCGCAGAAACCCATAGGCGCGGGCCGCCGCTTCCAGCCCGCCATGGATCACGTGGAACTGCAAGGAAGCCGCTTCGTGTTCCCGGCAGGATTTTTCGACTGCGCGAAACAGCTCGTGCAGCGTGCCGCGGTCCGAGGGCGAAGCGACCAGGTCCACCAGCACGGCGCGCCGATAGCGGTACGCCGAGTCCGGCTCGCGCAGGTGCATCACGGCGACGCCGGCCACGCGATCGCCATCAAGCAACTCCAGCCGCAAGAAGTCCTGTCCGGGCTGGTCCACGTACTTCCAATTCAGGTACCCCGCGTCGCGCTTCACCGCACAAGGATACTCGGAGCTCACGGCTGCCCACAGCGCGTCGTGAGCCGCTCCGAACTGCGTGACCTCGCGGCAGGCGAGCCGTGTTCGCGACGACACCCGTGCCAGGCGACCCACGCGCCCAGCGACCGCCAGGCCCGTGCCCAGCACCTCCAACACCAGGGGATTGAATTTGCCCGCCAGCATCCGCCGCGGCCGCAGCGGCAGCACCAGCGTTTGCAGCGGAGCCACCTGGTGCCAGCCGAGCTTCAACAGCATGCCGCGCATCTCCGCCGTCTGGCCCAGGGACAGATTGAAGGGCAGATCGCGTTTGGATTCCATCAGCAGCCGAGTGCCCACGGCCTGCGTTCGATAGGCTTCCAGGACCATGGTTTCCACGAACCAGGCGGACCGGAGTTCCTCCCCTCCAACCTGCAGGCTGACAGGGATTCCGCCCATGAACCCGACCACCTGGCCGTCGTCCTCATGCGTCCACAGCATCGGCTGGACGCCCAGTCGCCGCGCGGATTCGATGAACATCCAGCGCCAACGAGGCTCCAGCAACCGCGCGTCGCGACGCGGGTAGGCCTGGCGTTGAAAGGCGACAATCTTGGGTTCCAGGTCGGTCATCGAGTCCACCGCCGCGGCCGCCGCTGGTTGGGCTGCCGTCTCCGGACCCACCACCTCCGCCGGGACGCCGGCGCCGGCAGTCGCGTGGGAGCCGTTCTTGCCGCCGCCGGATTCCAAGGACACTTTTACCAGCCGCCGCGCGACGCTCGGCGCCAACTCGTCGATCCTGGGATGCCGAAAAATCAGCGACGGTTCGTCCACGCCGAATCGTTTCCGCAACCGGCTGGCCAGCTCGACGGCCAACAACGAGTCCAGGCCCAGGTCGAAGAAGCTGCGGCTGCCGTCGATTTCCCGCGGGTCGTCCAGGCCCAGAGTCTGAGCGACTTCGGCCCGCAGCAGGGCCGACACGCGCTGGACCACGTCCTGCTGCGGCAGCTCGCCGCACTGCTCGATCCATTCCGCCGGCAGCGCGGCGGTCGAACTTCCACTGTCCACCGAGTCGGACAAGTCAGCCAGCAGCGGCCTGGCGCGGCGAGCTTCGTAGATCGCCCGGAAGCGGTCCCATTCCATGTCGGCCACCACCGCTTGCGTCGCGCCGTCAGCCAGCAACGACTCCAACATGCCCAGCGCTGCCTGCGGCTCGAGCGCGTGATTGCCTAGCTGCTCCAGTTCGCGAAGTGCCGCCTCGGACGCCATGCCGCCACCGGCCCAAGGGCCCCAGTTGACCGCCAGGGCCGGCAAACCTTCGAATCGCCGCTGGTGAGCCAGGGCGTCCAGAAAGCCGTTCGCCGCCGCGTAATGCGCTCGGCCGGATGAGCCCCACACGGAGCTGATTGACGACATGCACACGAACCAGTCCAAGGCCAGATGCCGAGTCTGGCTGTGCAGCAGCCAGCCACCATGCACTTTCGCCGCCAGCAACGACCGCAGCTCGTCGGGTCGCATCTGGCACACGGGCTGAACCTGGTCGACGCCCGCCGCGTGGATGATGCCCGCCAGGGGAGGCAGCTTGGCGGCCGCTGCCAGCAGTCGGTCCACCTCGTCGGCACGCGACACGTCGGCCGCGACCACTTCCACCTGCGCTCCCCAACGTCGCAGTTCGTTCAAGCTGCTTTCGGCCTCGGCGGCCTCCAGACCGCGGCGGCTGGCCAGCAGCAAGTGACGGGCTCCGCGAGCAATCAGCCAGGTTGCCAATTGCCGTCCCAAGGCCCCCAGTCCACCCGTGATTAAATACGTGCGGTCGGAACGAATTGGAACCTGCCTGTCCACGGACCGCGCGCGGCGCACCAGCCGAGGAATCCACCGCTGGTTGTCCCGAAACGCCACCTGGTCCTCGCCGTCCGGCCCGAGCAACTCGCCGGCCACCTGCCGCCAGAGCTCTTCGGCCGCGGAACTCCCGGCCTCGCCCGGCAAGTCAATCAAGCCACCCCATGACGCCGGCTGTTCCAAGGCTACCACGCGTCCAAACGACCACAAGGCGGACTGGCCGACGGCCAGCGCATGCGGCGAACTGCCGGCCGGCACGGCGTCCCGCGTCACGAACCAGAGTCGCGTCGGGCCCTCGTCCGGCTCGCCGTCCAGGGCTTGCACCGTGTGCAACGCGCGATCCAGGAGCTGAACCGCCAGTTCGTCTTCCGCCTGGGCCGCTCGCTTGCCGTCCAGTCCCCATAAGCTGACGACCCCGCGAATCGGCCCGGCCAACGAGCGGACTTGTTCCAGCGCTCGCCGCAAGCTTTCGCGGCAATGCGGATCGAACTGGCCGAGCGACGACTCGTCCGCGCCCGGATGTGTGGACGCGACGCAGGCCGAGGCCGAAGCGCCCAGCGACGCCAGCGCTCGGCACAGCGGCTCCGCTGCCGCTCGCGTGTCGGCCAGTACCACCCAGTGGCCAACCGGTTCCGCAGCCCCGTCGCTCAAGCGCCGCTCGGCCGGTCTCCAGATGACTTCGTACAGCTCGGCATTTGACTGCCGGCCGCTCTCCGCGATGGCTGCCAGTCGCCGCACGGCGGCGACCGCGTTCCGCACCCAGTGGCGTTTGCGACGAAATGGATACGCGGGCAGCGTCACCGGCCGTTGGTCGCCGGACGGATTCACGGCCCGCCAGTTCGGTTGGAGACCCTGGACGACCAGTTGCGCCAGGCTTTCGCGCATCGTCCGCCGGGGATCGTCGCCCTTGCGGATCGACGGCAGCCACAGCCGCTGCGCATCGGGCAGGCAGACCCTGGCCAGCCCCAGCAACACGGGCTGCGGCCCGATCTCGATATACGCGGCCGGTGCCATGCGATCCAACTCGCACACCGCGTCGGCAAATCGCACGGCGTCCCGCACCTGCTGGCCCCAATAATCCAGGCCAGTCACCTCAGCGGTCACTTCGGCGGCCTGGACGCAACTGACCAGCCGAATGTTGGGCGGCGAGAAGCGCACGGCAGCGGCCACCGCCTGGTACTCGGCGATCATCGGTTCCATGAGCGGCGAGTGGAATGCATGGGACACGGTCAACTCGCGGACCTTGATCCCCTGGGATTGAAAGCGTTCCACAACCCGGCCGATCGCGGTCCCGTCGCCGGAGACCACCACCTGCTGCGGCGAATTGATCGCGGCCAGCGAGACCAGCGTCTCGCTGTCGCCCAGCGCGGCCCGCACCTCCCGCTCGCTGGCTTGCAAAGACACCATGCGCCCGCCCGCCGGCAAGGCCTGCATGAGCCGCCCGCGCGCGGCGATCAATTTCAGCCCGTCTTCCAGCGAGATGCCGCCCGCCACGCACAAGGCGGCGATTTCCCCCACGCTGTGTCCCAACACGGCGTCCGGCAGCACGCCCCAGGACTTCCATAGTTCGGCCAGCGCGAATTGAATCGTGAACAACGCGGGTTGCGTGATGGCCGTCTGATCGATGCGTGCCGCCTCGGGCGTCTCCGGCTGAGCGAACAGCAGATCGACCAGGCAGCCGCCCAGCAACGGTTCGAGGATCGCCGCGCAGCGGTCGACGGCTTGTCGAAACACCGGCTCCGAGTCGTACAGCTCGCGTCCCATGCCGACGTACTGCGACCCTTGCCCGGTAAACAGGAAGGCTACCCGCGGGGGCGCGGCGTCCGCGGCGGCGCGGCCCTGCCAGGTTCCGGGTGCGGATTCCCGCCGCGAGGCGGCGCGGAGGCCGCGCACCAGTTGTTCGCGGTTCTCAGCCACCACGGCCAGCCGGTGCTCCAACGCGGCCCGCCTCCTGTTGGCCGTCTGGCAAACAGCGTCCAAGGACGGAGCCTCTTCCGCCGCCAGGCATTCGGCATACCGCCCCGCCAGGTCAGCCAGTGCATCGCGGTGGCGGGCCGAAACGGTCAAGACTCGCAGCTTTGACTCGGACTCCGACGCCGCGGGGTCCTGGCAGGCTGTCGCCGGTGGTTCCTCCAGGATGACGTGCGCATTGCCGCCACCCACTCCAAAGCTGCTCAAACCGGCCCGCCGCGGCATCTCGGTCACACGTCCGTGTACCTCCAGCGTGGGGCGCTCCCACGGTTCCAGCTCCCGCTGGACAGCGAAGCGCACCTGGTCGAACGGGATCTGCGGGTTGAGCTGGTCCGACGTCAACGACGGCAGCAGTTGCCGATGTTGGAACTGCAGCAGCACCTTGATCAGTCCCAGGGCACCGGCGCCGGCTTCGAGATGGCCGATGTTGGGTTTGATGGAGCCCAGCTTGCAGACCGGTTCGCCCTGGACCGCCGGGTCCCAGAGTTGCCGGTCGGCATGGGCCATCGCCAGCCCCCGCACTTCGATCGGATCGCCCAGTGCCGTGCCCGTGCCATGCGTTTCGACGTAGGTCACGGTCCGCGGATCGACACGGGCCGCGACCAGGCAACGGCGGATGGCTTCTGCCTGCGCATGTGGATTGGGCACCGTAAAGCCGACGGTTCCGGCTCCGGTACTGACCCCCGTTCCCTTGATCACGCCGTACACCCGGTCGCCGCGTCGCAGGGCCTCGTCCAACGGGCGGAGCACCACCACGCCGACGCCCTCGCCCAGCAGCGTGCCGTCCGCCTCGCTGCCGAACGCCCGGCAGTGACCGCTGGGAGACAGGATGCCCAGGCGTCCCAACTGCACGAACCGGTCCGGATCCAGAATCAGGTTGACGCCACCGACGACGGCGGCCCCGCATTCCCCGGCGCGCAGCGCCTGGCATGCCAGATGCAATGCCGTACCCGACGACGAACAGGCCGTGTCGATGGCCAGGCTCGGCCCGCTGAAGTTCAGCACCTGGGACAAACGGTTCGCCAGGCTGAAACCTTCCCAGCAGCGGTACGTATTGCCGGAGTCGGCCGCCAGTTGATTGGCGGGACCGCGGTAGTCGCCATACATGACGCCCACGTACACGCCCGTGTCCGACGCCTCGCCCGTCCCGGCGATGCCCGCATCCTCCAACGCGCCCCAGGCCACTTCCAGGAACAGCCGCAGTTGCGGGTCCATGTACTCGGCCTCGCGCGGCGAGATGCCGAAGAATTCGGCGTCAAACTGGTCGACACCGTCGACCAGGCCGGCCCAGTGCGGCCGATCGTCTTCCAGACGGCCAAAGAATTCCGGGCGGTCCTCCGGCACCGGTCGCACCGCTTCACGGCCCTGGCTGAGCAGTTGCCACAACTGGTCCGCGTCGCGAGCGCCAGCGCACCGCAGGTGCATTCCCACCACGGCAATCTCCGTCGCCGCGTCGCCGGGTCCGCGAGGGCCGGCCGCCGCCGCGACGGACAGTTGCTGGTCC